>NZ_NEJU01000027.1:0-59780 GCF_002113295.1 Pseudomonas sp. B10(2017) | reverse complement strand
ACCATGATCGCATCAGGCTGAAACTCAATGGCCTGAGCCCTGTCAGCTACAGGACTCAGGCTACTGGCTAAAACTGTCCAACTTTTCGGGGGCAGTCCAGTTTTGCGCGATCCCCGTGGGAGCGGGCATGCCCGCGAAGGGGCGCAAAGCGCCCCGGCACTTCCGGATCAGCGCAACTGCGGCCCCTGGAACCCCATCCACATCGCCAGGCGCTCGGCCACACTGGCCCCCACACGCTTGGAGAAGCGATCGAACGCCGACTCTTGCACGGTGAAGTCCACCAGTTCCTTCTCGCCCACGATTTCGCGCGCCACATAGCTGGCACTGCCCAGCCCATCCACCAGGCCCAACTCCTTGGCCTGCTCGCCCGACCAGACCAGGCCACTGAAGAGCTCCGGATGCTCCTTGTCCTTCAGGCGTTCGCCCCGCCCCTGCTTGACCATGGCGATGAACTGCTGGTGCGTGGTATTCAGCACGCCCTGCCAGAACTCGGTCTCTTCCGGCTTCTGCGGCGAGAACGGATCGAGAAAGGCCTTGTGCTCGCCTGCAGTGTAGGTACGCCGCTCCACACCCAGCTTCTCCATGGTGCCGACAAAGCCATAACCGGCTGCGGTCACACCAATCGAGCCAACCAGGCTGGCCTTGTCGGCATAGATCTCGTCCGCCGCACTGGCGATGTAGTAGGCACCGGAAGCGCCAAGGTCGGCGATGACCGCATACAGCTTGATGGCCGGGTATTCGGCCCGCAGACGGCGGATTTCGTCATACACGTAACCCGACTGTACCGGGCTGCCTCCCGGGCTGTTGATGCGCATCACCACAGCCTTGGTCTTGCTGTCCTTGAACGCCTCGCGCAGGCTCTTGACGATATTGTCGGCGCTGGCCGGCTCCTCGTCGGCAATCACACCGCGCACCTCGACCAGCGCGGTATGGCTGGCACTGCGCGACGCAGCCTTGTCCATGTCCATCAACGGTGTGAACAGAATCAGGATGCCGAACAAGTAGACGAAGGTCAGCAACTTGAAGAAGATCCCCCAGCGTCGCGCCCGGCGCTGCTCCTGAACACCTGCCAGCAGGGTCTTTTCCAGTAGCTTCCAGCTTTTGCGCTCTTCGCGCTCCTCGGGTTCGGCCTCGGGGGCTTTCCATTCGTCTGCCATGCTTACCTACCTTGGAAATGGAATTGCGGAACCACCCAGCCACTCGCGCAACTGGGAAAAATGATCGATGCATACCTGCGGGCCAAACTCGGCCAGCGCCTGCAGCGACATGGCACCATAGCCCACGGCCACCGAATGCATGCCGGCATTGCTGGCCATCTGCAGGTCAAATGCCGAATCGCCAACCATCAGCGCACGCCCCGGTTCGACACCGCAATGGCCGAGGATTTCCTCGAGCATCAGCGGGTGCGGCTTGCCGCGGGTCTCGTCGGCGGCGCGAGTGATGTCGAAAAACTGCTCCCAGCCATTGGCCTTGAGCACCCGGTCCAGCCCGCGACGCGCCTTGCCGGTGGCCACCGCCAGGCGGTAACCCTCGGCACGGAAGGCATCCAGCGACTCGACCACCCCCTCGAACAGCGGCGAGGGCTGCTGATCCAGGGCCATGTAGATATCTGCATAGTGCTGACGAAAGCTTTCGACCTGAGCAGGCGCCAGGTGCGGGTACAGGGTGTGGATCGCCTCGCCGAGGGCCAGACCGATGATGCCCTTGACCGCATCCTCGCTGCTTTGCACCTCACCGGCACGCTCGGCGGCGGCATTCATCGCCTCGACGATACGCCCGATCGAGTCAG
Source organism: Pseudomonas sp. B10(2017) (assembly GCF_002113295.1). Lineage (NCBI taxonomy): Bacteria > Pseudomonadati > Pseudomonadota > Gammaproteobacteria > Pseudomonadales > Pseudomonadaceae > Pseudomonas > Pseudomonas sp. B10(2017). The sequence continues at coordinate 57,991 of NZ_NEJU01000027.1, read as the reverse complement.
CCAAGGTGCCGTCCCAGTCGAAGATCAGTAGCTCGTAGCCTTTTTTCATGGATCAGGACGCACTCAGACGTTCAACGGTTTTCGCCCAGACTTCATCCACCGGCGCCTCGAGCTTCAATTCGCCACCATCCGGCAGCGGCACGGTCAGCGCGTAGGCATGCAGGAACAGGCGCTTGCCGCCCAAGTCGCGAATTTCACGACTGAAATCTTCGTCGCCGTACTTGCTGTCGCCAGCGATCATATGCCCGGCATGCAGGGTGTGCACGCGGATCTGGTGGGTACGGCCAGTGATCGGGCGCGCCTCGACAATGGTGGCGAACTCGCCGAAGCGGCGCAGCACGCGGAACAGGGTCAGTGCCTCCTTGCCCTCGTCGTTCACCTCGACCATGCGCTCACCGGAACGCAGGTTGCTCTTGAGCAACGGCGCACTGACCTGCTTCTTCGAGGTCGGCCAATGGCCGCGCACCAGCGCCATGTAGCGCTTGTCGACACCGTCGCCACGCAGCGCGGCATGCAGGTGACGCAGCATGCTGCGCTTCTTGGCGATCATCAGCAGGCCGGAGGTGTCACGGTCCAGTCGGTGCACCAGTTCCAGTTCCTTGGCATCCGGGCGCAGTTGGCGCAGCGCCTCGATCACGCCGAAGCTCAGACCACTGCCGCCATGCACGGCGATGCCCGCCGGTTTGTTCATCACGATCAGCGCCTTGTCTTCGTAGACGATGGCCGCTTCCAGGCGCTGCAGCAGGCCTTGGGCCACCGGCGCCGGTTCGTCACGTTCCGGCAGGCGGACGGGCGGTACCCGCACTATGTCACCGGCCTGGATCTTGTACTCCGGCTTGACGCGGCCCTTGTTGACCCGCACTTCACCCTTGCGCAGGATGCGGTACACCAGGGTCTTGGGCACGCCCTTGAGGGCCGTGATGAGAAAATTGTCGATGCGTTGGCCGGCAAGCTCCGGCGCGACTTCGATCAGCTGAACGCCGGAAGTCGGAGGGGTATTGGTCGTCATGGCGGGATCATAACAATTTTTTATGGAATTGAAGCACTTAATCATTGCTGCTATAGTCGCGAACGCCGCCAAAAGCGGCAGGCCAGCGGCACCAGGCTCCTAGCCGGCCCCTGACCAACGCAATTCTGCAGGACGCGAGGCCGTCCTACGGGGTTTTCGCCAGTTTACCGAATTGCCTGGAATCGCCACCAGCGCTGTGTAGAGAAGACCGAAAAAAAACGACAAGTGCGGTGTTTCACCTGCTTACCCGATTCTTTTCGCTGCACCTCTGCCCGCCCCGTCGCTTCCACGCAACGCCCGGCGAATGCTTCGGAAATACCTGCCTTGGACATGAATGGCGCCAGCGCAGAACCTGCGCTGGCGAAAAATGCAACCCGTTGCGGATTCAGCGCGCGGCAGCACCCGAATTATCAGGGATACGTGCAGGGTGGAGATGCACAGCCCTCGGACCGTGTAGCACCGCGTCCGGCCCACCAGCCCACTGAACGGCTGGCGAGCGGATAAGGTCCTGAACAGATGCCCCCGGGCGTCCACGGCTGACGGTTGATTCCTCCTCCTGACTGAGTGCACAAGGCCCGCTTGGTTGATTCGGATTCCAATTCGAAGCCACCGGGGCCTTGTTGGCACCGCAGCAAACAGGACGCGTCGTCGCGACAACGGCAGGCTGGGCAACCGGCTGGTGCCGAACGTCGCTCGACACGGGGGTGGCCCGGCCACCCTTTGCGCACCTTGGCACCGACCATGAGACGTCGTGTGTGCCGAACGCCGTTTCCGGCAGCCCGGAAACCGACGGTACAACATGAAAAGAATGCTGATTAACGCAACTCAACCCGAAGAGTTGCGTGTAGCCCTGGTGGACGGCCAACGTCTCTACGACCTGGACATCGAGTCCGGCGCGCGCGAGCAGAAAAAGGCCAACATCTACAAAGGCAAGATCACCCGCATCGAACCCAGCCTCGAAGCCGCCTTCGTCGACTTCGGTTCCGAACGTCACGGCTTCCTGCCGCTGAAAGAAATCTCCCGCGAATACTTCAAGAAAACCCCCGAAGGGCGGGTCAACATCAAGGAAGTGCTGAGCGAAGGCCAGGAAGTCATCGTCCAGGTCGAGAAGGAAGAGCGTGGCAACAAAGGCGCCGCCCTCACCACCTTCATCAGCCTGGCCGGCCGCTACCTGGTGCTGATGCCGAACAACCCGCGCGCTGGCGGCATTTCCCGCCGCATCGAAGGCGAAGAGCGCAACGAACTGCGTGAAGCCCTGAACGGCCTGACCGTGCCGGGCGACATGGGCCTGATCGTGCGTACTGCCGGCCTTGGCCGCAGCAGTGAAGAAATGCAGTGGGACCTCGACTACCTGCTGCAACTGTGGACCGCCATCAAGGAAGCGTCCCAGGACCGCGCCGCGCCATTCCTGATCTACCAGGAAAGCAACGTCATCATCCGCGCCATCCGCGACTACCTGCGCCAGGACATCGGTGAAGTGCTGATCGACAGCATCGATGCCCAGGAAGAAGCCCTGACCTTCATCCGCCAGGTGATGCCGCAGTACGCCAGCAAGGTCAAGCTGTACGAAGACAGCGTGCCGCTGTTCAACCGTTTCCAGATCGAAAGCCAGATCGAGACCGCCTTCCAGCGCGTGGTCGACCTGCCGTCCGGCGGTTCGATCGTGATCGACCCGACCGAAGCCCTGGTGTCCATCGACATCAACTCGGCGCGCGCCACAAAAGGCAGCGACATCGAAGAAACCGCCCTGCAGACCAACCTGGAAGCGGCCGAGGAAATCGCCCGCCAGCTGCGCCTGCGTGACATCGGCGGCCTGATCGTCATCGACTTCATCGACATGACCCCGGCGAAAAACCAGCGCGCCGTCGAAGAACGTGTTCGCGAGTGCCTGGAAGCCGACCGTGCCCGCGTCCAGGTCGGCCGCATTTCTCGCTTCGGCCTGCTGGAAATGTCCCGTCAGCGCCTGCGCCCGTCGCTGGGCGAAAGCAGCGGCATCGTCTGCCCACGCTGCTCCGGCACCGGCATCATCCGTGACGTCGAATCGCTGTCGCTGGCCATCCTGCGCCTGATCGAAGAAGAGGCCCTGAAGGACCGCACCGCCGAAGTTCGTGCCCAGGTGCCGATCCCGGTGGCTGCCTTCCTGCTCAACGAGAAGCGCAACTCGATCACCAAGATCGAACTGCGCACCCGTGCGCGCATCATCATCCTGCCGAACGATCACCTGGAAACCCCGCACTTCGAAGTCCAGCGCCTGCGCGACGACAACCCGGAAGTGCTGAACAACCAGTCCAGCTACGAGATCGCCGCCGCCGAAGCCGAAGAAGCGCCGCAGCCGACCGCCACCCGCACCCTGGTTCGCCAGGAAGCCGCAGTCAAGACCGCCCCGGCCCGCGCCAACGCGCCGGTGCCGGCCACTGTCGAAGAGCAGCAGCCTGCCGCACCGGTCGCCCCTGCCCCGGTCGCCCCGGAGCCAAGCCTGTTCAAGGGCCTGGTGAAGTCGCTGGTAAGCCTGTTCGCCGGCAAGGAAGAGCCTGCCGCCGCGCCGGTTGTCACCGCCGCCGAGAAGCCAGCCGCCGAGCGTAGCCCACGCAACGAAGAACGCCGCAACGGCCGCCAGCAGAGCCGCAACCGCAACGGCCGCCGCGACGAAGAGCGCAAACCACGTGAAGAGCGTGCCGAGCGCGCACCTCGTGAAGAACGAGCGCCACGCGAAGAACGAGCCCCACGTGAAGAGCGTGCACCACGTGAAGAACGCGCCCCACGCGAAGAGCGTGCACCGCGTGAAGAACGCGCACCACGCCAGCCACGCGAAGACCGCCGTGGCAACCGTGGCGAAGAGCGCGTGCGCGAACTGCGTGAGCCACTGGACGCTACCCCTGCCGAGCGCGAGGAACGTCAGCCGCGCGAGGAACGTGTGGCCCGTGAAGAACGTGCTCCACGCGAAGAACGCGCCCCACGTGAAGAGCGCGCACCTCGCGAAGAACGCGCCCCGCGTGAAGAGCGTGCTCCACGTGAAGAACGCGCACCGCGTGAAGAACGTGCACCGCGCGAGGAACGCGCACCTCGCGAAGAACGTGCCCCACGTGAAGAGCGCGCACCTCGTGAAGAACGTGCTCCACGCGAAGAACGTGCCCCTCGCCCACCACGTGAAGAGCGTCAGCCACGCGCAGCCGAAGAAGCCGCCGAGCAGGCTGCCGAGCTAGCCGAAGAGCAACTGCCGAACGAAGAGCTGCTGCAGGACGAACAGGAAGGCAACGATGGCGAGCGCCCACGCCGCCGTTCCCGTGGCCAGCGTCGTCGCAGCAACCGTCGTGAGCGTCAGCGCAACGCCAACGGCGAGCTGATCGATGGCAGCGAGGAAGAAGGCAGCGAAGAGCAGCCTCAACCGCATCAGGCCACCGAGCTGGGTGCCGAACTGGCCGCCGGCCTGGCCGTGACTGCCGCTGTCGCCAGCAGCAACATCAGTGCCGACGCTGAAGCACAGGCCAACCAGCAGGCCGAGCTTGCCACTGCCGAGGTCGCCGCCGTAGCGGAAACCGACAACAGCGAAGTCGCCCAGCCGGTCGAGCAGGTCGAGAAGATCGAAGCTGCAGCCAAAGCTGAAGAAGTGGCCGTGGCCCCCGTGGTCGAGCTGCCGGTCAGCGAGCCTGTGGCCGTGGTCGAGGCAACTGCCGAGCCAGTGGTCGAAGTCACTCCGCAGCCAGTGGTCGAGCAAGCACCTGCTGCCGAACCGGTAGTGGTTGCCGAAGCACCGGTAGAAGCACCTGCCGTCGAGGCCGGTGAAATCGAGCAGGCCCCAGCCGTGGCCGAAGCCGCTCCGGTTGCCGAGCAACCTGCCCCGGTTGTCGAAGCCCAGCCAGAAGTGGTGGCCGAGCCTGCACCAGTGGCCGTCGAACCTGCACCGGTCGAAGCCCCTGCGGCGGTGGAACCTGCCACTGTTATCCTGGCCAACGGCCGTGCGCCGAACGACCCGCGTGAAGTGCGTCGCCGCAAGCGTGAGGCCGAGGCTGCCGCCAAAGCCGCACAGGAAGCTGCTGCAGCCACCGAGGAGCCAGCCCTGGAAGCCACCGATGAGCAAAAGCCTCATCACGGTTGATAGCCAAGGCTGAATGAAAAAGCCCCGCCAGTGCGAACTGGCGGGGCTTTTTCTTGGCTGGGCGTTTTTTCTGTACCGGCCTCTTCGCGGGTAAACCCGCTCCCACAGGGGCCCCACTACCCTCAGGCCCTGCGAGGTCCCTGTGGGAGCGGGTTTACCCGCGAAAGGGCCAGCCCAGGCACTGAATCAGTAGAGGTTAGGCTCCATCTCCAGCTCGACCCCGAACCGCTCGAGGATATCGGCCTGGATCCGTCGCGCCAGCGCATGCATCTGCGCCCCGCTCGCCTGGCCGTAGTTGACCAGCACCAGCGACTGCAAACGATGCACCCCGGCATCACCTTCGCGATGGCCCTTCCAGCCTGCCTGCTCGATCAACCAGCCTGCCGCCAGCTTCACCTGGCCATCGGCTTGCGGATAAGCCACCACCCCCGGGTACTGCGCACGGATTCGCTCGACCTGTTCCGCCGAGACCACCGGGTTCTTGAAGAAGCTCCCGGCATTACCCAGCTCTGCCGGGTCTGGCAGCTTCTCGCGGCGAATGCTGCAGATCGCCTCGCTGATCGCCTGCGCGGTCGGCTCGGTCACCCCCTGCTCTGCCAGGCGCTGGCGCACCGGACCGTAATCCAGGTGAGCCCGCAGCGTACGGCTCAAGGCAAAGCGCACCCGCAGGATCAACCAATGTCCGGGGTTGCGTTTGAACAGGCTGTCGCGATACCCGAACGCACATTCCGCCAGGCCGAAGTCACGCAGCTCGCCTGTCTCGCGGTCCAGGGCGGTAAGGCCTACGAACACGTCCTTGATCTCCACGCCATAGGCGCCCACGTTCTGCATCGGCGCGGCGCCCACGGTGCCGGGGATCAGGCTGAGGTTCTCCAGCCCGCAATACCCCTGCGCCAATGTCCACTGCACGAACGGGTGCCATGGCTCACCGGCCTCGGCCTCGACCACGATACGTTCGCCATCGTCGCTGAGCACGCGCCGGCCACGGCTGGCCATGTGCAGCACCAGCGCATCGATATCGCGGGTCAGCAGCAGGTTGCTGCCTCCGCCAATCACCAGCACCGGCAAGCCGCCTTGCTGGGCCTGGGCCAGCGCCTGGCGCACCTCCTGATCATCATGTGCCTGGCTGAAATACCGCGCCTTCACGTCGATACCAAAGGTGTTGTACGGCTTGAGCGATACCTGCTCCTGCCACTGCACTGTCATAACCGCCCCTTGATTTCCAGGACCAGTGCCTGGCACGCCGCTTCGACCAGGTCGAGCACCTGCTCGAAGCCATCGGCGCCGCCGTAGTACGGGTCTGGCACTTCATCCAGCGCTGCGCCATAACGGCGCAGGAACAGGTCGAGCTCCCCCACTGCCGTATGCGGGCGCATCGCACGCAAATGGCCAAGATTGCTCTCGTCCATCGCCAGGATGAGGTCATATTCGGCAAAGTGCGCCGCCGTGACCTGCTGGGCGCGTTGCTGCGACAGGTCATAGCCACGCGCCAGCGCTGCCTTGCAGGTGCGGCTGTCAGGCGCCTTGCCGACATGCCAGTCGCCAGTGCCGGCCGAGGCGACATGCACGCGGTCGGCAAGCCCGGCAGCCTGCAATTGATGGCGCAGCACGCCTTCGGCGGTGGGCGAGCGACAGATATTGCCGAGGCAGACGAACAGGACGCGCATCAGGCCTCCAGCAAGCGCCGTACGCGCTCCAGGTCTTCAGGAGTATCCACGCCCACGGCAGGCGCCTCGATGGCGTCTTCGACGTGGATGCGTACGCCATGCCACAGGGCCCGCAGCTGCTCCAGCGCTTCGGTCTGCTCGAGCCAGCACGGGCCCCAGCTGACGAAGCCCTGCAGGAAGCCGACGCGGTAGGCGTACATGCCGATGTGGCGGCGATAAGGCACGCCCTCTGGCAGCAGGTTGCGGTCCTTGGCGAATGCATCGCGAGCCCAGGGCAGCGGGGCACGGCTGAAGGTCAGGGCCAGGCCGTTCTTGTCGCTGACTACCTTGACCGCGTTGGGGTTGAACACGGTTTCCGGCTCATGGATCGGTTCGGCCAGCGTGGCGATGCCGGCTTCCGGATGCGCTGCCAGGTTTGCTGCCACCTGGTCGATGATCACCGGCGGAATCAGCGGTTCGTCGCCCTGTACGTTGACCACGATGGCATCAGCGGGCAGGCCGAGGTGCGTGGCCACTTCGGCCAGGCGATCGGTGCCGGACTCATGGTCGGCACGAGTCATCAGCACTTCGGCGCCGAAGGCCTGGCAGGCCTCTAGAATGCTGGTGTCGTCGGTGGCTATGACCACGCGGCTGGCGCCGCTCTTGCGGGCCTGCTCCCACACATGCTGCACCATCGGCTTGCCGGCGATCGGCAGCAATGGCTTGCCCGGCAGGCGCGTGGAGCGCAGGCGGGCGGGGATCACCACGGTGAAATCCAGGCTCATTTGTCCAGACGCTCGTCGTCAGTCAGGGTACGCGCCTCGCTTTCCAGCATGACCGGGATGCCGTCGCGGATCGGGTAGGCCAGGCCGGCGCCCTTGCTGATCAGCTCGGTCTTGTCGGCACTGAGCTTGAGCGGGCCCTTGGTGATCGGGCAGGCCAGGATATCGAGCAGTTTGGTGTCCATTGGAGGCTTCCTTTAGGCCAGGTGGCCGGGAATTGAAAAAGGGCTCAGGGCTTGCGCAGCAAGTGTTGCAACTGGTTGTCGAACCAGGCGCTGAAAGCCGGCGTGGGCTGCGCCTCGACGGCCAGGTACCACCAGTCGTCAGCGGCGAAGGCCCGGCATTTCACCGCATCCTTCTCGGTCATGACCAGCGGCAGCGGCGGGCTGAAGGCCAGGCTCTGGGCGCTGAACTGCGCATGGTCGGCAAAGGGATGCGGCACCGGCTGCCAGTTTAGCCCCAGCAGGGTATTGAAGAAACGTTGCGGGTTGCCGATACCGGCCACCGCGTGCAGGCGTTGGCCTGCGGGGAAATGGTCAAGCCCGCGGCGCTCGCCACTGCGCAGGTTGACAAGGGCGGACGGCTGCAGGCGGAAGCCGAAGCCATCGGTACGGTCTGCGCTGGCACCATTGAACAGTACCGCGTCAGCCTCGTTCAGGCGCTCGGCCGGCTCACGCAACGGCCCCGCCGGCAGGCAGCGGCCATTGCCCAGGCCGCGGGCGGCATCGATCAGCACCAGCTCCAGGTCGCGGGCCAGGCGATAGTGCTGCATGCCGTCGTCACACAGGATCAGGTCGAGGGGTTCGCTGGCCAGCAGCGCCTGCACGGCGCGGGAGCGGTCGGGGTCGATCATCAGCGGCACACCGGTGCGCTGCACGATCAGCAGTGGTTCATCGCCGGCCTGACCGGCAGCCTGGTCGGCCTGCACGCGCCAGGGTAATTGCGGCGGCTTGGCGCCATAGCCACGGCTGACCACGCCCACCTTCAGCCCCTGCTGACGGCAGTGCTCGATCAGCCAGAGGATCATCGGCGTCTTGCCGGTACCGCCCACAGTGATGTTACCCACCACGATGACCGGCACCGGGGCCCGGTAGCTGGCACTTTCGCCACTGAGAAAACGCGCCCGCTTGCGCGTGACCACGCGGCGATACAGCGCCTCCAGCGGGCGCAGCAGCGCCAGGGCCGGGTGCCCGGCGTACCAGGCGGCGAGCAGACGGTCGGCGAAGGCCATCAAGGCGTGCCCTGGGCCGCCTCGACGGTGGTCATGCGCAACTGGCTGAAACCGAGCTTGCCGGCGGCATCCATCGCGGTGACCACAGCCTGGTGCGGAGTCTTGCCGTCGGCGCTGATGGCCAGCGGCAGCTTGTTGTCGCCGCCCGATTCACGCTCGATCGCTTCGCTCAGGGTGGCCAGGTCGCTCTTGGGCAGCAGGTGGTTGTTCACCGAGTACACGCCTTCTGCGCTGATGGTGATTTCCACCAGCTTGCCCTGGTCGGGCGGCGCCTGTTCGGCGCTGGCTGCTTCGGGCAGCTCGACACGCAGCTGGGTCTCGCGGGTGAAGGTGGTGGTGACCACGAAGAACAACAGCAGGACGAACACCACGTCGATCAGCGACGCCAGGTTGATATCGACGTTCTCCCGCTGGCGATTGCGCCGGAACTTCACGCCTTGCCTCCGGCCACTTCCACTTCACGGTCGCCCTGGATCACTTCTACCAGCTTGATCGCCTCCTGCTCCATGCCCACCACCAGCTCATCGATGCGGCGGAGCAGGAAGCGGTGGAAGAACACCGCCGGAATACCGACCATCAGGCCGGCCGCGGTGGTGACCAGGGCCTTGGAGATACCACCGGCCAGCACTGCGGCGTTGGCGGTCATCTGCGAGCCCATGAAGGCGCTGAAGATGTCGATCATGCCCAGCACGGTACCCAGCAGGCCCAGCAGCGGGGCCATGGCGGCGATAGTGCCGAGGGTGCTGATGTAGCGTTCCAGTTCGTGGATGACGCGCGAAGCGGCCTCCTCGATGCATTCCTTCATGATTTCACGGCCATGGCGCGAGTTGGCCAGGCCGGCGGCAAGGATTTCGCCCAGTGGCGAATCGGCGCGCAGGGCCTTGAGCTTGTCACTGGTCAGTTGCTTGTCCTTGATCCATATCCACACCTGGCCGAGCAGGTGCGGCGGGGTGACGCGACTGACGCGCAGGGTCCACAGGCGCTCGACGACGATAGCCATGGCAGCGATGGAGCTCAGAATGATCGGCAGCATCATCCAACCACCGGACTTGACCAATTCCCACACAGTAAACGCCCCTTCGGAAAAAGGCCGACACTCTACCATAGGCACGTCGGGGGCTCATCTGCCGGAGGTCAGGGAATTCCCCTACCCGGTTTCTACCTTGAGCTGTCGGGTGGCTGAACTGGCCCTTTCGCGGGTAAACCCGCTCCCACAGGTTTTGTACCACCCTCCGGTTCGGTGCAGTACCTGTGGGAGCGGGTTTACCCGCGAAAGGGCCAGCTCAGCCACCGACCGCATCCCTCCAGAAACGCCTCTGTCGGCGCACACTCTCGACCTCCCCCAGCCTCCCCAGCACCAACCGCAACGCCCCCTGCTCCGCTGTGTCATGCATCACCACCCCATGCCGCCGATAACGTTCGACCACCTGCGCGTGCGGGTGCCCGAAGCTGTTGTTGCGCCCGCGCGAAATCAGTACCCCGCGCGGTGCCGTGGCGCGGATGAAGGCCTCGCTGGATGAACTGCGGCTGCCATGGTGCGGCGACTGCAACCAGTCGATCCACGGCGCTTCTGTGGCCGCCAGCCAGGCCCGTTCGGCACCGGCTTCCATATCACCCGCCAGCAACAATCGCTCACCTTGCGCCTCGACCAGCAACACACAGGAGCGGTCATTGCTGCTCTGCCCATCAGCCCAGCGCCATAGTGAAAAGCGCACGCCATCCCACATCCATTGCTCGCCACTGGCACAAGGTTGCAGTTGCATGTCATCCAGCACTTCGCCGCCGATCACCCGTTTGACCGGCAAGCCACGCAGGATTGCGCCAGCACCACCGGCGTGGTCGGCATGGGCGTGGCTGACCAGCATCAGGTCCAGGCTACCCACCCCCAGCTTGCGCAAGGTCGGCAACACCACCCGCTCGCCCAGGTCGCTCTCTCCCCTGGCCGGCCCTGCGTCGTACAGCATGTTGTGATGCCGGGTGCGCAACAGTACCGCCAGCCCCTGGCCGACATCCAGATGCCAGACCTCGACCTGGCCGAACGGCAGCGTCTCCCGGGGTACCCATAGCGCCAGCAGCATCACGCCCCCCAACCCGCGCAGTGGCACGCCACGGGGCATCAAAACCAGCAGCGTACCCAGGCACACCAGCAGCCAGGCCCACAATGGCAGAACGGCTGGCAGCCACGTCGACTGCTGTTGGGCCACCAACTCCAGCAGCCGGAAAAGCACGTCGAGCAAACCACCCGCCAGCCACAACAGCACCTCCCCTACCTCGCCCAGCGGCAGCAGCAAGGCCCCCAGCAATGCCAACGGCAGCACCGCCAGGCTGACCCACGGCACCGCAACAAGGTTGGCCAGCGGCGCACTCAGGCTCACCGGTAAGCCCGTAGCCAGCAGCACCGGCAGCAAACCGATGGCAATCCCCCATTGCGCCCGCGTCCAGGCCTGCCAGGGCCGCCAGCCGCCCAGGCGTGCACTGAAGCAATAACCAAGCGTGGCCACGGCCGCGAACGACAGCCAGAACCCGGGCAGCAGCGCGGCCAACGGCTCCACCAGTAGCACGGCAACCAGCGCCAGCAGCAACGGCAAGGCCGCACCAAGGTGGCGAAAACGCAGGCGCCAGAGCAACACCACGGCCAGCATCAGGCAGGCACGCTGCACCGGTACACCGCCACCAGCCAACCAACCGTAGGCCAGTGCCGCAGCCATGGCCAGGCCGCACGCCCAGGGCAGCCAGGGCAGCCGAGCGGGCCACAGCCCCCAACGCGCCAGCCCGGCAACCAGGCCATACAGCAAGCCGGCAACCAGGCCGATGTGCTGGCCCGAAATCACTAGCAGGTGCACCGTGCCGGTGGCCTGCAACGTTTGCCAGTCCTCCCGGGCCAGACCCGCCCCGTCGCCAATAACCAGCGCTACCAACGCTGCCTGCTGGCCATGGGCCTCGACTGCCAGCAGGCGCTGGCGCAGCGCATCGCGCCAACCGCCGGTTGCAGGCGCCAGCAACTGCCCGGCTTTGACCGTGCCGGTGGCCCCAACCCGGCGCGCCAGCAGTTGCGCCTCCCGGTCTGGCCCATACGGATTGAGCAGCCCGTCCGGGCGCTGCAAGGTCACCGCCAGCCGCCACTGCTCGCCCGCCCGCAGCGACGGCCCGTCGAACCAGCTCAGTTGCAGGCGCTGCGGCAGTTCTGCCCGCCGCGAGCGGGGCGCATCCAGCTCGAAGCGCACACCTTGCGCAGTCCGGGTCGGCAGGCCGACCACCTGGCCTTCAAGCCACAGGGTGCGGCCATCCAGCCCGGCGGCCAGGCGGTCATCCAGCGCCTGCTGCGCGGACCAGCAGGCCCAACACAAACCCAACAGAAAACAGCCCAACGGCCACAGCCGGGTGAACAGGCCGACGCCACCGGCTATAGCCAGCAGCACCAGCCATCCGACCGATGGCAATGCGGGGAGAAAGCCCAGGCACAACAGCCCGAGCGCGAGCGCAAGCATCCCTGTGCGCATAGAAGTAGAGCTCCAGAAGCGAAATCACCTTCTGAGGCATAGCCCAATTGCCGGCAGCGCTTGCTCAACAATTGTCACAAACTCTAAACGAGGCTGAACGGGAATCAGGGCATACTGCCCAGGTCAACGCTCCGGGAGCCTACATGCCGCGCCGACTTTTCAAACGCTACATGCCGGACCCGACCAGTATTCGGGAACACAAGTCCTTACGCTTTTTCGGCAAGTTGCTGCATGACCCGAACCTCTGGCACCTGAACCGCCATTCGGTGGCGAGGGCCATGGGCGTTGGCCTGTTCGCGGCGCTGATCCCGATGCCAGCGCAGATGCTGCTGGCCGCCGCACTGGCCATTCCGCTGCGCGGCAACCTGCCGATCGCGGTCAGCCTGGTTTGGCTGACCAACCCGCTGACCATGCCGCCGGTGTTCTTCGTCACCTACATGACCGGCGCCTGGCTGATGCAGGTGCCGCCGCGCACCCTGCCCGACGAACTGACTTTCCAGTGGATCACCGACCAGCTGTCGACGCTGTGGCAACCCTTCCTGCTCGGCTCGGTGGTGTGCGGCGTGGTGCTGGGTATCCTTGGCTACTTCACCACCATGCTCTACTGGCGCTGGTGGGTGGGCCGGCAGTGGCGTCTGCGCCAATGCCGGTGCAAGGCTTCAGGCACGCATGCCGCGGCCGCTGACCAGCAGGCGAACGCACACCACGTAGAGCACAGCGGTAGCGACCAGCATGAAGGTAATCGCCGTGCCAATGCTGATATCCGACACCCCTAGGATGCCGTAGCGGAACGAGTTGACCATGTGCAGCACAGGGTTGGCCAGCGACACGGTCTGCCAGAACGGCGGCAGCAGGTTGATCGAGTAGAACACCCCGCCCAGATAGGTCAGCGGCGTCAGCACGAAGGTAGGGATGATCGAAATGTCGTCGAAGTTGCGCGCGAACACCGCATTGACGAAGCCCAGCAGCGAGAAGATGGTGGCGGTCAGCAGCACCACGACCACGGTCACGCCCAGGTGGTGCACCTGTAGGTGGGTAAAGAACAGCGACAGGAAGGTCACGATCACGCCCACCGCCAGGCCACGCAGCACGCCACCCAGCACGTAACCGACGAGGATGGTGTGTGGCGAAACCGGCGACACCATCAGCTCTTCGATGGAGCGCTGGAACTTGCTGCCGAAGAAGCTCGACACCACGTTGCCGTAGGAGTTGGTGATCACCGACATCATGATCAGCCCCGGCACGATGTACTCCATGTAGGTGAAGCCACCCATGTCGCCGATCTGCCGGCCGATCAGGTTACCGAAGATGACGAAGTACAGAACCATGGTGATCGCCGGCGGCAGCAGGGTCTGCGGCCAGATACGCAGGAAGCGCCGCACTTCGCGGTAGACGATGGTGTTCAGGGCGACCCAGTTGGTGCGCAGTTCCACACTCATACGGCCACCTTCGACAGGTTTTTTTCCACCAGGGACACGAACAGCTCCTCGAGTCGGTTGGTCTTGTTACGCAGGCTCTGCACCTCGATGTTCTGCAGTGCCAGCTGGCCGAACAGCGCAGTGATGCCGATGTCCTTGTCCACCTGCACTTCCAGGGTGTGCGGGGTAAGCAGCCGGCACGGGTAGCCCTGCAAGGTCGGTGCAGTGGCCAGGTCCTGCTTGAGGTCAAGGACGAAGGTTTCGACATGCAGCTTGCCCAGCAGCTGGCGCATGCTGGTGTTCTCGACGATGGTGCCGTGGTCGATGATGCCGATGTTACGGCACAGCTGCTCTGCCTCTTCCAGGTAGTGGGTGGTGAGGATGATGGTGATGCCCTTCTGGTTCAGCTCGGTGAGGAAGCTCCACATCGAACGGCGCAGTTCGATGTCCACACCGGCAGTGGGCTCGTCGAGAATCAGCAGGCGCGGTTCGTGGATCAGCGCGCGGGCAATCATCAGGCGGCGCTTCATGCCCCCGGACAGCGAACGCGACTGCACGTCACGCTTGTCCCAAAGGCCGAGCTGGGTCAGGTACTGCTCGGCACGCTCCTTGGCCACCTTGGGCGGGATGCCGTAGTAACCGGCCTGGGTCACGACGATGTCGAAGGTTTTCTCGAACTGGTTGAAGTTGAACTCCTGCGGCACCACGCCCAGGCAGCGTTTTAGCGCCGACGGCTCGCGGTCCAGGTCGTGGCCGAACACGTTGACCGTGCCGCTGGTCTTGTTGACCAGGGTGGAGAGGATGCCGATGGTGGTGGACTTGCCCGCGCCGTTGGGGCCGAGCAAGGCGAAGAAGTCGCCTTCGGCAACATCCAGATCGATGCCCTTGAGGGCCTGGAAACCGTTGCCGTAGGTCTTGGTCAGCTGTCGAATGGACAGGGCGGAACTCATAGCGGGTCACTTACCGAGAAAAAGGTGCAGGACACGCCAGGTAAAGGCACTGGCGCAGTGAGTGCGGCCAATGGTGCTTGGCCTGGCCGCACAAGTACAGTCATGTGTATTGATAATGACTATCGAAGTAGCCGTGGTGTTCGATCAGGTCAGCGCAGTCATTACCGCTGCCTGGTATGCAGGGCGGGCTTTCAGGCGCTCGTACCAGGCCTCCAGGTTATGCATCGCCGGGCGCTCGATGGGCATTTCGAACCAGGCATAGATGAAGCTGCCCAGTGGGATGTCGCCCATGCCGATCTGGTCACCGGAAAGGTACGGTTGTTTGGCCAAGGCTTCGTCGGCAATGGCCAGCAGCTGGGCGCATTGCTTGTGCGCAGCGTTGATCGCCACCCAGTCGCGCTGGTCTTCCGGGGTGCGCAACAGGCCCCAGAACAGAGGGCGGAACGGCGTGGCGAAGGACGACGTTGTCCAGTCCATCCACTTGTCCGCCAGGGCGCGCTGACGCGGGTCGTCCAGGTACCAGCCCTGCTCCGCACCGTACTCGGCGCACAGGTAGCGGACGATGGTATTGGACTCCCACAGGGTCAGGTCGCCGTCTTCGAGCATCGGCACCAGGCCGTTGGGGTTGCGGGCACGGTAGTGTGGCTCGTTGACCACGCCGAAGGCGCCGCCGGCGTCGATGGATTCGAAGTCCAGGCCCAGTTCGTGGGCGATCCACAGCGCCTTGCGTACATTGCTCGAATTCTTGCGGCCCCAGATCTTCAGCATGGCAACGTCCTTATGAATGCGGAGGAGGCACAGTCTACTCCAGAGCTTTATCGCCTGTACCGGCCTCTTCGCGGGTAAACCCGCTCCCACAAGGATCGCACCCGATCTCAGAGCGGTGCAGTACCTGTGGGAGCGGGTTTACCCGCGAAGAGGCCGGTACAGGCAAACATCGGACTGAAACTCCCACCGCTACACCCTGTCACTGTTCTGACCCGGCCGTTCGCAGCGTTGCGTCTAAGCTGTCTGGGACGGCTTACCCCCCTGGTTCCAAGGAGGACCGATTATGTTGCTGTTGTGGTTGGTAGTGCTGGTGATCGGCGCGGCGTACCTCACGCACCGGCGCCTGGCGCCCTTGCAGATTCTCGGCATCATGACGGGCTATATACTGCTGATGGGCATTTTCAGCAGCGCTCCTGGCTGGCTGCTGACCCTGCTCTGGATAGTGCTGGCACTGAAGGTCGCCCTGGTGGCGCTGCCGGAATGGCGCCGCAAGGTATTCACCGGCCCCGTGTTCAAGTGGTTCCAGCGCACCCTGCCGCCGATGTCGCAAACCGAGCGCGAGGCGATCGACGCCGGCACCGTATGGTGGGACGGCGAACTGTTCAGCGGCCGCCCCGATTGGCGCACCTTGCTCGAATACCCGGCGCCGAAGCTGACCGAAGAAGAACAGGCCTTCATCGATGGCCCGACCGAACAGCTGTGCGCCATGGTCAGCGACTGGCAGATCGGCCAGGACATGGACCTGCCGGCCGAAGCCTGGGCACATATCAAGCAGCATGGCTTCTTCGCCCTGATCATCCCCAAGGAATACGGCGGCAAGGGCTTTTCAGCCTACGCACACTCCCAGGTGGCGATGAAACTGGCCACCCGCAGCGGCGACCTGGCCTCCACCGTGATGGTGCCGAACTCGCTCGGCCCGGCCGAACTGCTGTTGCATTACGGCACTGACGAACAACGCAACCACTACCTGCCACGCCTGGCGCGTGGAGATGAAATCCCCTGCTTCGCCCTCACTGGCCCGCTGGCCGGCTCCGATGCTGGCGCCATGCCTGACACCGGGGTGGTCTGCAAGGGGCAATGGAACGGCGAAGAGGTCATCGGCCTGCGCCTGAACTGGGAAAAGCGCTATATCACCCTCGGGCCCGTCGCCACCCTGCTGGGCCTGGCGTTCAAGGCCTACGACCCGGACCACCTGTTGGGCGAGCAGGAAGAACTGGGTATCAGCCTGGCGCTGATCCCTACCGACACGCCTGGCGTCGAAATCGGCAAACGCCACCTGCCACTGGGCGCCGCGTTCATGAACGGCCCCAACAGCGGCAAGGACGTATTCGTGCCGCTGGATTTCCTCATCGGTGGCCAGGCCATGCTCGGCAAGGGCTGGATGATGCTGATGAACTGCCTGTCGGTCGGCCGCTCCATCTCCCTGCCCGCAGTGGGTACCGGCGCTGCCAAGTACACCAGCCTGGTCACTGGCCAGTACGCCAACATACGCGAACAGTTCAATGTTCCCCTGGCTGCCTTCGAAGGTATCCAGGAGTCGCTGGCACGCATCGGCGGCAACGCCTGGCTGATGGACAGCGCACGGCTGCTGACCGCCAAGGCCGTGGACCTGGGCGAGAAGCCTTCGGTGCTGTCGGCGATCCTCAAGTACCACCTCACCGAGCGTGGCCGCGAGTGCATCAAGCACGCCATGGACGTGCACGGCGGCAAGGCCATCATCATGGGGCCAAACAACTATCTGGGGCGCAACTGGCAAGGGGCGCCGATCTTCATCACCGTCGAAGGCGCCAACATTCTTTCGCGCAACCTGATGATCTTCGGCCAGGGTGCCATCCGCTGTCACCCGTTCGTGCTCAAGGAAATGGCCCTGGCCGGGCGCGAGGACCGCGATCAGGCATTGAGGGAATTCGATGACCTGTTGATAAAACACATCATGTTCGCCGCGAGCAACGCGGCCAGCACGCTGGTGTTGAACCTCGGCCTGGGCCGCCTGGAGAGCGTACCGGGTGACGCCTTGAGCCAAGGTTACTTCCGGGCGCTCAACCGCCAGGCCGCGGCCTTCGCTCTGCTGGCCGACCTGTCGATGATGCTGCTGGGCGGTGCGCTCAAGCGCCGCGAACGCCTGAGCGCACGGCTGGGTGACGTGCTCAGCTACTTGTACCTGTCCAGCGCCGCCCTCAAGCGCTATCACGACCTGGGTTCACCGGAGCACATGCAGCCACTGTTGCGCTGGGCCATGGAAGAAAGCCTGGGTCAGGCGGAAAACGCCCTGGACCGCCTGCTGGACAACTTCCCCAACCGTTTCGTCGGCTGTGCCCTGCGCGTGCTGGTATTCCCCTTCGGCCGCCGCCATACCGGGCCGAGCGATGAACTGGATGCCGAAGTCGCCGCACTGATCGGCCGCAGCAAAGGCGACCCGGCACTGGAGGAGCTGTTAGCGGGATGCTTCAGGCCACAGGCCGAAGGCGACCCGGTTGCAGCGCTACAACGAGCCAGTGATTTGCTGAATGAGACCAAGCCTCTGCAAAATGCGCTGCACCAGGCCATAAAGGCTGGCAAGGTAAAACCAACCCACGGAAAGTCGCCCGTGGAAGCAGCCATTGAAGCAGGCTTGTTACAGCCATCAGAGGGCCAACTGCTGCAAGAAGCCGAGCAGGCAAGCCGGAACGTCATCGACGTGGACGCGTTCGACAAGGACCAGCTGGCCCCCATGCCTGGGCGCATTCGCTGAACATAGGGTGACCGAGGCAGGATGCCGACAGAGTCCATTTCAGGCTCTGTCGGCCTGGCGAGCGCTGAAGCAAATACTCAGTTCTGAAATAGCGCTACTGCCTCCGCAGGCGAGTAGAGAGGTATCGGAATGATGGTAAACGCCCAGTACAGCAGAAAATCGTTGGTTGTATCTTGCGCCCACACGACTGTGAAGGGCGAAGGATCGCTGTCAGCCGGGCTGAAAACACCGGTGCTGGACACCTTACCGTTACCCGCAGCAATGGCCCATTTGATATCAGCGCCCTCGATTTGAACTTCCTGCCTAATTTTCGACGAGTAGTACCACAGTGTAAGTTTGAGCTTACCCCCCTCTAGGGACATCTTGAAATAATGAGTCATCGGTGCGTAGTACATCGCAAATGTACTGTATGCACTTTCGCCACCTTGGGTGGCTTTGACCACATCAACCGTGAACTTTTCAGGAACGCTCGAAATAACGGCTGCCGGGCGATCGGTCTTGTTATCCGACTCCAAAACCACATCGGGTTGAAGTCTGCCTGGAGGATAGTAATACCTGGTATCGTGTTCTTGCTCCACACGCCCCAGGCGTTCGCCTTCGAGCACCCAGGTCGCTGAATCAGGGCCAGGCTGCAGTATAACTTCCTGTTTGCCAGTGCCGTTCGCAATCAGACGGACCAAGGGGTCTAGCGACAATGGGGTTTTCTGCAACTGAGCGCCTTCTGCCGCTAGAAACGCTTCTTTGGGTGAGTTGTATTCCGTTCCATAGACCTCCAGGCTTTCATCATAGGAGCCAGATTTGCGCTTGAGATGAGGCGGTGGGAACACCAGCGAAGGGACCCATGCTTCATCATAAGGGGCCTTGCCCAGACTTACCTCAGGGAATGCCCGTTGCGCAAACAGGAAAATGATCTGGTCCATAGCTGCTGTACCTGCGCGATCAGGCAGGCTGCCAAAAGCCGGCGACTGAACCTCAACAACCGCCAGATTCGTACCATTATAGTTAATACCCATCGCCGTTCCTTGATTGAATGGCTGAAAGGAAACTATCAACTCACGCAACTGGCTGTTTGTGGGAGTGCCGACGGAATAAAGATCAATGCCTTTCTTGGCCTGATAACCACGTGTCAGTTTCAGCAGCAGTGTATCTTGCCCTGTAAATGAAAACTCTGGTTCAGCTGACCACTCCAGGCGAACAACACCCTCACCTCGGTAAGCGAGAGAGCTGACAATAGAGGCTTTGATTGTAAGAACCTGACTTCCGTCATAGCCGACATCCCTGATTTCTCTTAACCAGGCTTCTCTGCTACCCGGCTCCAACTTAAGGACTACCTCCCGCTCACTCAACAGTCGTTTATGCAGTTCCAGCCCCCCATCAGACCACTTCACCAACGGCTGCCCGAATACGGCAGATGCGACTTTCCACGTCTCTGCATCAGTCTGCCTGTCGAGTAATAGTGCTTCACCCGGAACAAATTCATTTTTTGCATGATAAGCCTTCCAGCAATCATTCAACAGGCCGTACCACACCAGACTATAAACAATGCCAAAGTTAGTGTTCGGGGCAGGATTCTTCGTGTGAGTCATGACGTTCTCCATGGCGTTGGTAAATGCCTGGCACCCTGTAAAACCCCTTGGGCTTTTTATACAATTGTCAAAAATGACAGGTGCCTGTCGGGGCAGCTCGCCCAATCGGCAGGTGGGTGAAGCGCAGTGCGGTATACTCGCGTTTTTGAGTTAGCCGAGGACCGCATCATGGCCACGCCCCACCTGGACTATCACCTGCAACTGCTGCAGCATCTGCGGACCATTCTGCTGGCGCTTGCCGAGGCCGAGCAGGTACCTGAGGAAAGCCACGCATTATTCCTTGAGCGCTTCGACGAACTGCTGAACCTGCTGCCGCAGGATCCACTGCACAGCCAGTACCTGGGGCAGGACCTGATTTGCCAAGTGATCCAGCGCTATCCACAAATTGCCCACCTGGTGCCACGCGACCTACTCTGGTTCTTCGGCGGTGATTGCCTGCATTTCATGCCCGATGAGGAACTGAACCTCTACCAACAGCTGGAAGAGTGCCGCTACGAGGCCGAGCAAAAAGGCGAACCCTTCGACTGGAACAGACAGAAGCAGTTACTGACTGCCTCAGGACAGGCCCACTGACGCCCATCCCCTCACCAGCATCGCCTTCTCCCAGCAGTAAGACGACTTCCCTTACAGATAACCTCCAGCGATCACCGATAGGCTTTCGCACTGCCGGCCCGGCGCCCTTCTGGACGCCGGCTCGACAATACATCGACAAGTCAACTTTCTATCTGGATCGCACAATGAAACGTATCCTTGCACTGTTCGCCTTGAGCCTCGGCTGCAGTTCGGCCATGGCCTCTGACACCATCAACTTTGAAGGCACGGTAACTGCTGGCGGCACCTGCCCGATCAGCGTCGTTACACCTGGCGGCCCTGCTCTGCCAAAAATCTACCTCGGCGACTTCAAAGTCGAAGACTACGCAAATGCAGGCCTGAAAACGCAGCTGGAGAGGTTCGCACTGCGGGTTGACCCTGCCACCTGCTCCATCGATCCCGGCGACAAGGCAACTGTCAAGTTCCAGGCCCACTTTGGCGGTGACGCAGCCGCCAAACTTTTTGGCATGAGGAGTGGCGGCGGATACAGCACGGGCTTCGGGCTGGCCATCTTCGACAAGAGCAACACTCAGCTCGCCCCGGATGCAGAATCTGTTGAATACGAACTGAGCGACTCCGTCCCCACCGACATGAACTTCAGCACACAACTGCACACTACAGCCGCCGTAACTGAAGGGCATATCGCAACCAGCGTAGGTTTCCTGGTCGCCATTCCATAAAACCGACACTCTGCAAGCGCAGTTCGCTGCGCTTGTTTTCGGCCATTTACAGAACTCCGAATCATGCCAACCTCACTACTGCGTAACCTGTTTATGGTTCTCGCCATCACAATCGCCCAAATGTCGGCGGCCCAGGCTGCACTCACCATCAGCGCTACCCGCATCATCCATGGTAGCGACAAGCAAAGCAGTTCGGTCATCGTTGCCAACCCCAGCACTCAAGCGTTTGCTGTCCAAAGCTGGGTCAACACCGAAGCGGACGACGGCACTACCGCTGTCCCGCTGATTGCTGCACCTGCCTTGTTCCGACTGGACCCTGGCAGTGAACAAACCGTACAAATCAATCGCATCCCCAATGACCTGCCGAAGGACAGGGAATCATTGTTCTACTTCAATGTGCAGGAAATTCCTCAAGCCCAGGACGAGCAAGCGAACACCTTGACCATTGCAATGCGAACCCGGATCAAGCTGTTCTACCGCCCTGCCGAGTTGCCAGGCTCCCCAGCAGAAGGCTTGAAAACCCTGCAATGGTCCGTGCAACACACCGACGGCGAAGCACAGCTGATCGTGCACAACCCCTCGCCCTACCATTACACATTCAGGCGCGTCGAGGTGGGCCACCCCACCGAACGAAAAAACATCGAAGCCCGAGAGATGATCGCCCCTGAAAGCACAGTGGCCTATGCCTTGCCCACACGGGCTATAGCCCCAGGTATGCAGGTATTCTTTACAACCATCAGTGACTACGGCGGCACGACAAAAGAGATGACGGCGCCTGTTTCCGGCCTTTGATGAGCGTTTCGGCTCAAGGCTCCAATTTCGGGCTCAAGCTCGGGAACTCCACAGGAACACCTTGTGCGGCAAATCTGACCTGCACGTGCAAGGTGAACGGATTGAGGAGCAGAAGCGTCTGCAGGAAGGACTTCAGCACAACGACATCATTACCCGCACCTATGCCTTTCGATAGATCAGCAGGCTGGACCACGTAGTCTTTCAGCACCTGAAATGGCTCTGCCTGCTGGCCATTCTGCAACTTCCCGGTTACCCATATGTCAACCAACTGCCCTTCAGCCATCAAAGCCCAGGTTCCCAGGGTTACAGGAATACGGTCTGGCGCCAGGGAAAGTCTGAAGGTTGCGCTGGTGACCCCTTCCAACTGAACCGTGGGCAAATTCCTGCTTAAGGGCAAGATGGTCAGTTTGACCGGTGGCGACGGGTAATCATGACGCTTGTCACCAGACACCACGAATCTGACCTCGATGGTGGTGGCGCCCTGAGCCGCGATTTTCTGCACCGGGATCTCGAATTCACGGTTCCCCCCCGGGTACTCGGTCGTCGCGGAGAAATAACCCGGATCCCCGGGCTTCCCCCACTCCACACGCAAGTCTTCGTCCGGATAGACCACAGCGTCCATGGGTACCCTGATGAGCAACGGAGGGATGAGATCATTGAGCGCAAGGCGCAACTGATCTCCGGCCCCCGTGGTCTGGGGAATGCTCGGCAGCGGAAAGCTCCGCGCACCTGCCGATACAGACAACTTCAACTGTCTGGATTGCGCTGTGAGATTACCGGCCCGGTCCTTGATCGCATAGTACACATAGCGATAGCCATCACCGCGCTGGAGAATCAATTCGCTTTTGAAATCGATGTAAAACGGGCCACCAATGTCTTTTGCTGCCACCACATGCTCACCTGCCCACCACTCGGCGAAGGGCTCGGCATC
This sequence comes from Pseudomonas sp. B10(2017), assembly GCF_002113295.1. NCBI lineage: Bacteria > Pseudomonadati > Pseudomonadota > Gammaproteobacteria > Pseudomonadales > Pseudomonadaceae > Pseudomonas > Pseudomonas sp. B10(2017). The sequence continues at coordinate 35,280 of NZ_NEJU01000027.1, read as the reverse complement.
CCAGTAGTAGATGATGCAGTCTCCGGCAACAGGCGTCGTGTAGCCAGGCACCTGGGTACGCAAGCGCTGGCCATGGTTTCTCAGGTAGCGCTCCGTGAGGCCGTCACGCTCGATTTCTTCCGGGTCTTCCACCACCGTCAGCATGCCCTGGTTGCCCCCCAGAGCAGGCGGGCTAAGGTCGATCAACACGGTCAACTTTTCCGAGGGACTAGTATCCTGGGCGGAGTTGGTCACTTCGTAGCGCAGCACATGTGGCCCAGCGATGAGTCTTTCTACCGGAACGCTCAGCAGTCGATCCTCGGGCGGCACTTCAGTTTCCCATTGCTTGCATTCAACCTCGTCATCATCCCAGAACAGCTTGAGGCGTTCCGGCTCACCAGGGCGGGGATCGCTAACAGGCCACATGGGGACAAGCACGCACAAGGGCTGCTGCGTTGCAGTGACCGGCAGCAGGTTTTTCTCGCCGCCGTCGATATCCTCAAGTAGCGCGGGGACTTCTACCGGCTTCAACAACGCCCGATGGTCGATTGGCAGGGACCGCATTGGCTTCACTCTCCTGGAGCGGGGGCCTTGTCGGCCCCCTCGGTTGATGTTTACCAGCTGTAACGCACTCCCAGGTTCACGCCCCACGGTTGGTCGACGTGCTCGCCACGACTGTGATCGAGGTCAACGTGCATTTGCAGCCGCTCGGCCACCGCTACCGACAGGCCAGCACCAAGCTCCAGGCGCGACCCCGAAAGGTCGTTGGAAAAACGATTCTGGTTCACCTTCACATCGTTGTTGTTGATGAACTCGTGCACGTAGGCTGCGCGCAGATAGGGCTGGATGACACGCCCGTCCTGCACCTGGAAGTTACGGCCGAATGTTGCCCCGGCCTTGCCCAGCACCGAGCGCACATCATCGCCCTGGGCCTGCAGGCCATTATCCAGGTGATAGTCTTTGCCTTGTATGTACGCCGCAGACCACTGGGTGAATGGCTCGATGAAATAGCCTTGGGCCAATTCGACATGCCGGCCAAATTCAGCCGACAAGCCAACGCCATTATTGCTGTAGTGCCCCTTGGCCCGGGTACCATCGCTCAGCGCGATTTTCGAATCGTTGTCGAAACGGTTGAGTTTCGCGACGCCGTCGAAGTAGTAGCCGCTACTGCGGTCAAGCCATGTGCTGTAGAGCCCCAGGTAATAGCTGTCGATCTCCCCACTGGTGCCACCACTGAGGTCCAGGTCCGAGCGACTATGGCCGGCGAGCACACCGAGCAGCCACTGGCCGTCCCCCACCGGCAACGGGGCGTCCACCCCCAGGGAAAACCCCTGCTGGGTTTGCTTGTAGGCGACGCCCGAACTGGCGGCCACGTCGTACTTGTTGCCGTAGGTACGCATCCAGCCACCGGCCTTGCCGTCATCCAGGCGCAACTCCCCCATCCGGCTGCGCAGAGATGTCAGCTCGCCATACCAGACAGTGGGCGCAGTGTTGAACAACGCCAGTACGGAGCGGGTGCCGGGGCTGATGATTTTGCGCGAGCCATCCAGGTACCAGTCGTTGCCACGCTGGATCAGCTCGTAGGAAAACGCCCCCAGGTCTACCGGCCCGTTGACCAGCGAAAACGAGGCGTCCCCACCGCCCGTATGCACCACCTGAAGCTCGCCTGCCTGCTGTGGTTCTGCCCCGCTGCTGCCAATCAGCAAACCATGGTTGCCACTGGCATTGCCTGTGATGTCCAGAAAATCCGTTTGCCCGCTAGAGAAGTCGGCATCCATTTCGAAGAAACCGCTACCCTGCAAGCTGTTCAGTGTCAGGCGGTAATAGGCAGCAGGCTGGCCAAACTGCACCGTACCGCCATCAAGCGTCAGATCACCCACAGAGGCATCACCGACCATGTTCCAGCGCGATTGATTGCCAATGGTCAATTTGCCGACATTTTCCAGCTGCCCGGTGAGCGTGGCCTGCTTGTCGAGCATAACGGCGGCGCTGGAACCTTCCTCAGCCCAGACGTTGCCCTGCAAGTGGCTGTTTTCGACGATCAGTTCGGCCTCTGACTGGTTACGCACCTCAAGCAGCTTTCCATTGCTGCCACTTAGTTGCGACCCGTTGCTGACCGTGATCTTCGCCGCTGCCGCTCCTTGTCTGCCGCCCGCCACCACGATGGCGGCCCCGTCCTGCCCGACGACCTGCGATCCGTCCAGGTCAATCCGTGCCTGCCCCGTGGTGCCATCGGCGTTGACCAGAATGCCTTCCTGCGCACCAATGACCTGGCTACCCTGTGCTTCGAGCCAACCATTGAACATACGTACACCGGCACTGCCTGGGCCTGTGCCCTGCAGGGTGCTGCCATTGAGATGCAACGCTGATGTGCTGGCGATGGCTGCTCCGCCATTCTTGCCGGTTACGGAACTGCCACTCAGCCAGGCCGCCGAGCCGCCCGCGCTGCTGCGGCCCACGACGACGCCACGATCTTCGCTGGCAATGGTGCTGCCATTGATGATGGCCTGCGCCCCTCCCTCCATCAGCACGCCATCGTCCGCAGCCACGATTGAACTGCCGTTGAGTTCCAGCGCACCACCCTCACGCAAGAAGATCTGCTGAGTGGTCGCGCCATTACCGGTCAACTTCACACCACCCAACACCTGATAGCCAACCAGCGGATTGGAACCATCAATGATCGTATCGCGCTCGATGATCTGCTGGGCTGCCAGAAGACTTCCACTAGATAAACCGAGGGGCAGCGCAGCTACGCAACAGGCCACGCTTCGGTAAAACCTCAGCTGGAAAATTGTGCTCTTCATATTAAAGCTCTCATGCGACTCAAGTTCAGGTACAACCTTGGCGAACACAGGGAACGCCAAGGTCAGCACCAATGGCAGTCAAGCTACAGGGAAGAAAGACACCAAGGCATAGGAAAATTCCTACAAATATCTGAGAAAAAACTGATGTTGCACAACGCGCTACCTGCCCGATTACGGGTCAACACGCCCGTAAGGATCGCAGGTGCCCGCAGGCGTAACGAAAGCAAGCGTTACCTTGGCCTCGGCGGAAAGGAAGTCACCGTCATCCCTTAGAATCGTATATGTGAAATTTGCCCTTGAACGGATGAAATTAACGTCACTGGAACCATCGTAAGTAGGAAGCACATGTGTATCAAAGGGAATACGGTAGGTAAAGCCAGTGATGGGATAATCATCTAACGAAATATCTTCTTCAAGCGTTACTTCATCGATAATTTCGAAGCCTTGCTCGTCACTGCGCCCACGGTACACCCACCATCTGACCCTCACTTCCGAAAAAGCACCATATTTCAAATACTCGCTAAGATCGGGAATCAGTACTTCTACCGCAGGCCCCTCAGTATGTGATGCCGTTGCTTTAATACTGGCGCAGTTGACCAGTCCACCGTTCAGGTGATCAAACGTTGCGGCTTCCGGCTCAATGATAATAGCCTCGACCTTGACCGTGGTGATCCCAGAACGTACCGGGTTATGCACGCCGGCTCGCCTGGCCTCATAGTCCACAGGCACAGCGGGGGCGTTACCGACTTTGAGAATATTGTCCCAAGGTACCTCTACCCTGATATCAGCACCAGGCTTATCGGTATCTTTTACCGTGTAAGTTACGGCGGGATCGCCTCCCCAATAGAATGTCAGCTCATCATTTTCAATAGCAAAACTGTAGAGCTCAAAATTCAGATATGCGTCCAGATCGGTGTCATCAGTATCCAGTTCATTGACTTTTTCACTGCCCTGTCCGGTGATAACTGGTTTTTTCAAGCCCGGATGAATAGGCAGTGGCCAACTCGGATCTGGACCGCCCGGATCCAGGGTTTCAAAATTGACCTTGATATCCGTTTCAGCACCGCCCAACGGGTGGGTACCCCGCAGCAGTGTATAGCTGACCTTGGTAGGCACTTCGCCTGGCCCCGAGCCATACTCTTTCAACAACACATCAGCGGGCACAAGAACCCGGATATAGTCACCAGGTGCAGATCCAACCGTTTCAGGCGGCAATTCCGTTTTTCCCCATGTGATGACGACAAAGTCGGTAGCCTTCTGGCCTTCGTACAGCGGCACCCAGACCTCAATGCCCAAAGCGGCGTCTGCCTGGTCGATCAGGTAATCATCCAGATCCGTGGCAAGCGGTACAATGGGATCATCAAAAACAGCGGGGAGCGTGCCAAGTGCCACCGCCACGCTGGTGTAGATGGACATTTCACTGACGTTACCTGCCCGGTCGACCAATACGTATAGCACGAACACGCCGCCATCACCCACGGCGCGAACGGCAGCCTCTGGAATGTCCACCAACTGATTGGCGCCAGCAATCGGCACTTTCGCGACTGGTAGGTCAACGTCTTCGAAATCTTCTGGTATATGGTTCATCCAGTACACAATGACGCAATCACCCGGCTCAAAATCCGTATAGTTGGGCAACGCAAGTGTGACTTTGCCACCCGCGGTGGCCAAGGACGCATCGGTCACCACTGGAATACCTGGAAACTTGGCTGGAGGGGCATGATCGTATGGCGGGATACGATCAAAAATCAGTTCCAGAGAATCAGAATATGAAAAATCCTCGGCATCGTTTTTGATCCAGGTCCTGAAATAATGAGTCCCCTCCAACCCCATCTGATCCTTGCTTTTATCGAGCGAGACGGGATAAGGAAGATCAATGGGTTTACTGAAATATTCGACAACTTCTTCATGAAGCACTGTCCAGACCTTATTGTCACGCGAATGCTCGATGCGCAGCGTATCCCTATCGGAAAAAATCCAGCCTGGCACCTTCAAGACAAAATCCTCGTCTTTCAAGTACTTGCTGTACACCAGGCCGCGGTCTTTATCAGCCAGCATGTCATCGTCGATGATCAGATCCTGCAAACTTGAATGAAATTCTGGAGAACGACGGGTTTGCCATGCCGCGATCAAACGTCGATACTCACGGCGCACCATTTCAGATAACGCGTAACCTTTATCGAAGCCAATCATGATGGTCTCTCTTCTGTGGAAGGCTGGAACAAAAACTGTCCAGGCAAAAATTAAACGGCAATACCAACCCCTGACAACTAGCATTTTTACCAGGTATCGAAGCATTTGCGCTTTTCGTCTACGCAATAAAAAGGGGCTGCAATGCAGCCCCTCCTCCGCGGCCCGTTGAACCCAGCACCGCTGCTTCGCAGCCTCATCCGCAGCGCAGCTGACCTAGCGGATGCATTGCACAATGGCGAGTCCTTTACACTTCTCGGCGTGCTCCATGACGGTGACCATGGTTATATTATTGCAATTTAAGCTCAAGATAATTGCGCGCATCCTGTTCACCGGAAAACAGCAACCTTAGCTTGTGCTTGTTTCCGTAGTTATCTGTTATGGTGAACTTTATCGCGTCTTTCAGTACCTGACGGTAATTCGTTTCTCTCCAGTCGCCCCAAAACGTTAAGCTTGAGGTGCGGTCCAATGTCACCAGTATTGCCCCCGAAGTAACCTCCTCCTGGCCTTTGAAACCATAGTCGAGACTTGTAAAATTAACCTCAGGCTCCCGAGTCAGCAATTGCAATTCAGCTTGGTAATTCACGCCTGGTAGTAAATCAGTGGCCTCTTCCGGACGGCGCGGCTTGAATGCTACCCCGGTATAGCTGGCGAAGGTCTCATCAAGCTGCTCCGACTCCCACTTGAGCATCGAGCAGGAGTCGAACGCCACATCCACGAAACTGATAGAGTTACCGGACAACTCCCAATAATCGGTCGTTGAGTGCCAGTAGTTGAAGCGATCGCCTTCATAATCCGAGCCTCCCTGCTCGGCTACGCGCTTACCCATTTCTGGCCAACGGAAATACTCCAGGCTTCTCTCCGGCAGCTTCATGCCCTCTAACTGAATTTCGCCCGTCTCCTCCCCTTCATCTATCGATTTATGCCAGAAACCTCGATAGTCCTGGAACGTAGCCCTGAACCTGGCCGTTTCCACTTCGCGTGAATGCACATACACCGTAACCTTGCGCCTGCCCGCATCATCACCGGGCGCTCGCTCCATCTCATCGACCTGGCCAACCGGGTAATAGTCGAATTGCTTGTGGCGCCGCTTGGAGGCCATCCAGGCATAGGGGCTATCTTCTGGGATACCTAATTGGTCCCCTGTCAAATAGGGGACCCTGCTGCCTATACCGTCCGTGAGAACCAGGGTTGCCAATTCTTCATCACTGATCGGGTCGTAGACCACCTCGCTATCCCCGTTGGTGAAGCTGTGGGTGGTGATGACAATGTCTATGCCAACTTGGCCGATACCATTGGCAAAGACCTGGTTTCGAGACAAATTATTGCGACTCAGCTTGAATTCAAGAAGCGATTTCCAGCGATCTGCAAGCGACAAGGCCTGTGCCGGAGCAGGTGTCAGATGCTCGATCACTGCCGCTCCGGCCAACTCCCCAACATAACCCACAACGACACTCACTTCTTGGTTGGTTGCTGCGGGTGCCGTGTATATCCCCTTTTCACTGTCAATTTCGCCGGGGCCGAATAGCTCCCATTTCTCTGTGGGATATTTTTGCTTGAACGCAAGGGAAGCCCCTGGTGATATACGCGGAACAGGGAACGGCTCAACATCCAACCTGTGCCCTTCCCCAAACAGCACCACCGTGGCATGGCCCGTGTTAGTACCGTCGCTGACTTCTATACGCTGTAAACGCACGAACGGAGTATCCTGCTTCCTGGGCGTGAACGTCATTTCTTGCGGATGTTCAGGGTCATACTGCATGTCACCGAACGTTTCACCGTTTGTAGGTAGCAGCGTCCACGTGAGCCCGCTGCTTGCTGATGCGCGCAATACGACAGGCTCATAATTTGAATACCACGTAATCACGCGCGGCGAAATCGTCAGCGGTTCTGCAGATTCGATTACCAAAGCTGCCCGCGTTGCGGCATCAGCCGCCTGGGACACCTTCGCTGTCACGATAGTCACACGCTGAGGGCTACCTGCTTCCTCGATCGGCCTTGCTTCATAGACTCCACTCTCGGAAATCGCCCCTGCCAGTCTGGGTGATCTGAGCTCGCGCGCCTGCCAGTCATACACCTGCACATTGTTGCTCGTAAACGCAACGCGTTGGCCCGCTGCGATGGTACTCAGGCCCGGGGAAAGCAAAGCCATGCTGGTGCTTGGCCGGCTTTCACCAAAGCCGATCATATCGTGAGGATAATGCTCTTCGGTAATATCAATAACAGAGCCGCCAGGGAGAATAATCTGCGACAGTAGCCGGCTAATGGGCTTGGTCCCTATCTGGCTTCTCAGCCTGCCGATCAAAAGGGCTGCGCCTGAATTTTCAGCGATATGGTCAACCTTGCGTGGCAATAGGTAGGGCATCGCCGTCGGAATCAAACCAGGTCGCTCAGTACCTTTCAGTTGCATGTACAGAACTACAGCACCATCGGTATGGGGTAAACTGCCAGTGCCGGCGCCGTCCGGGGCCTTTTGGCTAATAGGCATCATATCAACAACCGTGAAAGCATCGTTGCTAGTTGGCGAAATAGTCAAGAACACAAAGGGTTGTTTGAATGCCTCAGTTTTCAGCAACTGCTCCAGCATGAACCGTCCCATACGCTCTGCCGCACCCGGGGCAAGATTACAGGTTGGATCTTTTGCCTTGCTTAAATCAAGTGCCAGTTGCGCCTGCCTGCCCCCTGCCCCGTCGATAGGGACACTTACCAAACCAGTCGTAAACTCCAGCCAATAGCCGAGGCCTTGAGAAAGCTGATGGCTATTACGCAAGTACTTTTGCTCACCGGGGAACATCGACCTGCTCGTGCAACGCCCGGCAATCAATTCCATTTGCACACGAACAGTGTTGGACTTACCTGAAGCGTATTCAAAGGACAGGGACGGAGGACCAAACATCAAGCCATCAAAGGCCACCTGCTCGGTCCAATCTCCATCAACGTAATACTCTCCGCTGATCGGAGGTATGAACTCCAACCCGGCTAGACGTTCGAGGAATTTTTCCTGAAGCATGGCATTGACCGTATCCCGCCCGAGCGCCAGGATCGCACCCCATTCATAAGCGACTGAGCCTTGGGCGAGTTCTTTGAGCAACGTTTGCTTGGTATTGACGCTCATGATCACATCTCCTCTATGCCCTGAGTGCCGGAATCAACCGCACGCTTTGCGGCAGTGGGCAGAAGCAAGATTGCGTAACCCCAGGTCGGGAAGAAGTGCCCAAGCTTGTCGCGCCCGGCAACAATGATGTAGGGGCCCTCGGAGGGACCGGGGCTATAAATACCGGTTTCGGGATCTATTTCGCCTGTACCCAAAAGGACTCCCCATTTGGTATCTTTTGTCGGAAGTTCCTTCGACCCAGCGGCGATCACCAACTTCAAACCATCTTCAACGGGTGTAGACTTCACATTCGCAGGGGCAATCGCCCAAGGTATGATGACATCGATCCACTGCTTCACTCCGCCAGCCGAGACTTGCACCCTATCCAGTTGAATAAGTTCCTCTATCTCGCCCTCCTTACCTGGCAAATAGGAGGGCGAAACATAAATTCGAAAATCCTGACCCTCGGGAAGAGCCAAGTCATTATCAGATTCCTCGGGTAGGCGTATCGTGCCCTTACTGCCATTGACCATACTCCAGGTCAGTGCGTGGTCAATATCACCGCCCGTGAAAACATAGCGTGGTACGGGTCTACCGGGTTCCCCCGTGGCATAATTTGCAATTTTGATATAGGGGTGCACTGAGACACTATTCGGTACAACGGTAACCAGTGCGCTACTTGTGCTGCCGGAGACAGTAGCTGTAACGATGACACGCTTGTAGGCACCGTCGATCGATTCGACAGGAGGAGGAGAATAGATACCGTTATCGATGCCTCCAACCTCGCCTGATTCACCACTCAATGGTTTAACATCCCATACTACTGTACCTTCCATTGCGGGTTCGAGCTTAAATGTCTGAGTACTACCGACGCCTGCAACAATAACAGCTTCCAGCGGCTCGATGGAGAAAGTCGTCACTCTCGGTGCAAGATCACCCAACAGTGAAAGTTCACTTGGGAGCAGTAGGGTACGTGGGGTGGCGACATCCGAGCCACGGAAAAGCAAGCCATTGAGGCGCAGCAAGTTGAATGGAATGCTCATACCAGAAAACGACTGGAATTGTTTAGTAAATTTTTCAACCTCTGCCTCGACACGCGGCAGGAGGTAATCTTTAGCCGCAATGTCACAATACTTATCAAAATAACTCCACTCAGAACCTGAAAAACTTGCTTCAGAAGAAATCGTTGTCGGCAAAGCGCTGATATCAACTTCCCCAATCCTGGAGGGTTCTGAAGCCAACCTGAACTGCACACCGCCTTTAAATCTTGCTGTCACCTGCCCACTGGGGCGCATCACCTTCATCCCGTTGTGCTCCACGAACGTCACGGTGAATTTTCCCGGACCAGCGCCGCCTTCCCAACCGACACTTAGCATTTCATCTCTATGCTGAATTGTAAACGTTGAAAAAAAAGTCAACTCCGGCCACTTAAATTCATCAACGGAGAACGAATCTCCATAGTCTCTACGTTTGTCATCTACACCTGCAGGGAGCACGACCTTTAGATCTGCAGTTAAAGTCCCATAGAAACCGTCAGGGTTACGCACGACCTCAAGGTTTTGCAGCGATGTAAACCCCTCAACCATTTCGGACAAAATATCTTTCAACCAGACCTCATGAGAATATATCAAATTCATTGAGTAATCTGGATCGGCTTCATTTTCGGGGCTTGGTAACAAATAAGGCATCGCCTCATCCTTCATTGGTAGCGCCCCTCCTTGCGCACCATCAAAAGCCACCCCTACAATAACGGCACCTTCCTCTTTTTCTTCCAGCGTTGCATTGGTAATCTGTTCCGCTCTGGCCAACGAGTGCGTACGCACCTCGAAGGAGGTTGGGTTCAATTGACCCTGCACTGGCTTAAGAACATTAAGCTCCCACACCTTGTCTTTATCATCCCAACTTTTAAACTCGTCGCGAATAGCCTCGCCCAGCTTTTCATTCAAGTCTTCCCATGATGTAACATTAAACTTGTAGCTGTTGCCCAACGATAGATCAAACGTCACGCGTCCCTCTTCGTTCACGTTACCACCACCAGTTTCCTGCAGGTATATATCCATGTAAACCGAAGGCGCACTCAGAAGGTCAACCCGCGCATAGCTGACCAGCGTATCCTCAGCACTCCCCGCTTGTCGGCGCACTTGTGTAATAAGACCATCAATTACTTTCATGCTCAATCGGGCTCGAGAAACACCCAAATTGGAATTCACAAAAGACAGTATCGGCCTGTCCAATTGCAGATTGCTGACCCTTGTAATCACCCCGTCGATATCTTTTTCAAAGTTGATCAGCGGAATCCATTTCCCGAGATCCAGATTCTCTATATGCTCATGAGCCAACAGCCTATTGGCCTTAAAGCGGTCATATACCAACAAAGCCCCCCAATCATAAGTACGCGGCTTGGCTTTCAGATAAGCTTTAAATTGCTCCATGCTCGGTCTAGGCATGATATATTCCTCGGTTCATGGATATTCGCATTCACGACTCGGCATCAGTTCATGCCTCATCAACCACTCCATTACGGCATTAGCGCAGGATCCAGGGAAGAAATGTATATATAATGTTCTCCACCATCAAAGCTCAGATAGGCATGCAGCGTAAACTTTTCAGCCAACTGCAACCGCTCAAGTATCTTCCTGTCCAGTTTCGCCTGGACGCCGTCTCTCGCTTCAACCTCAGTAACAGGCTCTGATGCATCGCGAATAACTTCTTTCAGGGGACCGGTTGAGGTCACACCCGTGATGGACAGATCAATTAAATTGCCTTCGCGAGCATAAGGCCATTTAGGCAGTACAAGATCGGCGCCATCAGCGGGTACTGCCCTCAATGACAACTCCCCTTTCTCCACTTGATCACAGTCAATTTGCGAATACAGACCGAGAGGAATAGGTTTGATGCGCAAGTGATAGGGTTCGGACTCAACCGGTTCACCTTCGCCAAATATCCAGTACACCACCTCGAAACGGCGGCTTTCATCCACCGCGCCGCGCCCCATGTTCGCTGGCACATATTGAGCCGGAATGTAGAAACGCTGCGGATTACTACCTTCAGGCTTCTCGGCCATATACCTGCCGTATCCAGGCCAACCGCGCCATTCGACCTCCGCCCGTTCACCTGGCAATAACACATCCGGAAGCTCCACCCACGCTCCGCCTGTTGCGTCTTCGGCTGACAACGTGCCGCTACTCTGTCCGTCAGCGGTAGTATCCTTGACCATCGGCGCAGACAATTTGCGTAGCGCATCTACGCTTATGTTCAACTCCTTCGAGCGCTGCCCGGCACCCTTGCGACCAAAAAGGCAGGAGAGTTTGACGTTCAACCCCTGATTCTCGAGCAGGTAATCAAAGGGGATATGAAACTCAACATCGCCTACAATTTGAGTGCTGGCATCCACGCGTACGGTCTGCAAGAAATCTCGTACAGAGCTCCGCCAAAGCAAAGTGACGCGATCCGAAATCGCCATGCCAGGATAACCCTCTACGGTAACCGTCAAGCCACTTCTAAAGTTGCCAGGGTTCAACTTTTCACCCGGCACATGCCCGACGATAACGGGTTCAGGCAAATATCCAGGCAAGGCTGCATTAGAGTCGATAGTAAGCGTCTGCACGGGGGACTCGACCTTCTTCCCATCACCAAAATCGACTTCATAAGCCACTTCGGCATAGCCAGGGTCGATAATATTAAACCCGCCCCGGCCGACCATAAACTTCAAAGGTTTGCTGGCCAGGTGTTCCTTGGTCACCGTTAGCTTCTGGTAAATAGGCTTTTCTGGTACGCCAGATCCATCAAAACCCTTAAAGGTGAACGTAATGGTGTCACCTATTTTCAGGGCCTGGTAAGGAGCAACAATAAAGGCCACGCCTGCAGCAGCCAGATCTCGAGGCTTTATAATCAAACCGTGCGATTCAACGGCGAGAACTACTGGCAGCCCTTCCGCACCCTCCGCAGCCCTTAATCCAATGTACGAAAAAGCACGAAGTGATTCCTGGCCGCCATTCACTCGATAAGAATAAAACGCCACACCACCGTCGGCCGCTTTAACGGCAGCGTTGCCAATCTGCACCATTAACCCGTTCGTGAGGTCGGTATCCGCAACTATAAAACTACCCCCATCATCGAAAGCCCTGCCTTCATCATTGATGCCCCACCAAGTGGTATCGACTCTATCGCCACTCGCCATACCAGTGTACTTGATATAGGTTTCCAAGGGGTCCTCACCCAACAACTCAAGGTCGATCTCTTTCCTGTCATTACGTAACGGAATAGAAGGCTCTTCGAGATCGTCAAGGCTTTGATTCATAACCGCTTCCTCGCCATAGCGCTCGCGTGGATCACATCGCTGCCAGCGCGTAACTGAATTGATGAAAGCCAGTTATAAGTTCAATCCAGACGCCTAACAACTAGCAGAAATACCAGGTCCCTGAGGCGCCGGTAGCGCTTGACGGCCTACCGCCGCGAGCTCATGCCACCTATCAATTTTGCCAGGTGCCGAACTCGATCAGTTTCTCTAGTCTGCGAAGGCAGCAGCCGCAAGCTTATTCACCTCAGCGCCCTGAAGGAGTGCTTATGAAATCGATACAGGCCAGTACGGACAAGACCGGCGGTATTATCACAATCTATGACAAAGATGATGATTACCGATCCCTGAGCGTACCGCCCGCAGGCAGTGATGTAACGGTCAGGTTGGCGGCAGATGGTTTAAAAGCACGCAAGATACATATGATCGACATTCCATCCGCAGCCACCATTACCTGGAACTCAAAAGAGTATGTGGATGGCAAACCAAAGTGGTGGATAACCTTGAAGACCACGCATGCACCCGCAGAATTGGACAAAGCCGACATCGATCAATATGTCAATCGCAATGCCAAGGATACGTTCATACGCACCGGCCTTGGCATTCTGGTTCTCGACAAGTCTGAAACGACCGCAAACCCTGATTCGCTAGGTGAAGTAGTTGTCAAAATTTCTGCGCCTTCGAAAACGTCAATTGCGCACTCGACAGCCTCGGTGCCCGCTCATGGAGAACCATCATGACCCTGCAATCCAATGCATTCAACTATGCAAGTGCAACCCATGGAGATGTCGACCCACGCACCGGCCTCTACGGTTTCACCCTCCAACTGCCAAAACTCAACCCCAACCTCGGCCAAGGCCCCGAAGTGCCGGTGGACCTTGGGTCCAGCGGACTGCGCACAGCCAATATCGGCTTCGGTATCAGCTGGGATTTCAAGCTGAGCCGTTATGACCTGAACAACCACGTGCTGAGTGTGCACACCGGCGAGAGTTTCGAAGTAGCCGACCAAGGCCCGGGGGAAATGGCCATCCTGCATGAACAGATGTTCGCAGGCTTCACCTTCAAGAACACGGGTACCCGCGACAAGCCGCAGTTTCGCATCGATCACACCAATGGCCTGGTCGAAATCCTCGAACCCCTCAAGGCCGATGGCAATATATTTCTGCCCACGCGGTTCGAAACCCTTAGCGGCATTGGCATGACCTTGGCCTATGACGACAAGCAAGGCCGGCTGCTCTCCATCACGGATGACCAAAAGCAGCAACTGCTCACCGTTGACTTCCAAGGCAACCACGAGGTGCATCTGCATGTCCATAAAGGCACCGAAAAACACAAACAATTCACCCTGAGACTCGACGGCGATGAATTGCGCACACTGTCCATGCCCGTCAACGACCTGTTCGACTGGTCATTCCAGTACAAGGCAGTGGGTGACATGCGCTTTCTCGAGCGGCTCAGCCAACCCTGCGGGGGGGTGGAATACATCAAGTACAAGGACACCGGCCATCGCTACCCCGGCGTGAATTACTATCTGCCTTATGTGATCGAGCACCGGAAACTTTCCGATCCACGGGATGAAACCAGCGCAATCAAGACCACTTACGCCTACAGCGACACAAACTTCCTGGGTTTCGACGCCCCTGGCGTGGTCTGGGACGAAAACTACAACCAGGACCAGCTCTACAAGTTCACCGGCGACCAATACAACTACTACACCACGGTCAGCCACTACCTGGACGGCGAGGTATCGTACACCGTCAAACACACCTTCAACCGCTTCCACCTGATGACCGAGCAGGTCCGTGACCAAGACGGTTGCATCCAGACCACCACCATGAAGTACCACGACCGGCCGGGCAGCTTCGCCGACCAGGATGTGCGCGTGCAATTGCCCAGCAAGATGACCACGACCTGGACGCAAACGGGCACCCCGAATTACCGTGACATCTCTGTTGACACCGTATATGACACCGACGGCAACCTCGTATCCGAACGCCTCGTCAACGGCATGCGCATGGAACGCGAGTTTTACCCTGCCGCTGGCGCCGAGGGCTGCCCGCCCGACCCGAATGGCTTCAAGCGCAACCTCAAGAGCGTCACCGTCTACCCCGCCGAGGGCGCCGCCGAGCCGGGCAAGATCCTGCGTACGCGCTACACCTACCGCGCCTTGCCCGTGCTGAACACGTCACGGGCACGCCAGCAGGAGAAGGTATGGCTGGTGGCCGACAGCGTAGAAGAATTCGAGGTCATCGATGAGCACGAAATGCTGCTGCGTCGCGAAGAGTTCGCCTACCTGAACAGGCCCGATGATGTGTTCCTGCATGGGCGTCTCGATTACAAGATAACCAAGCTGGGCAAGACCCAGTCGCGAACCGAATTCCATTATAAGAAGAGGGAGGATGACAGCGGCCGACTGACCTGCCTGCGCACCAAGGCCACCTTCAAGCCCCATGGCGGCACGCTCGAGAGAACCACCACCACGCTTTTTGACACCTTGCGCGGTCAGTTCATCGAAGTGCAAGACAACAATGGTGTGAAGACCCGGTATGCCTATGACCCCGTCAACCGGCCACTCGGCGAAAGCGTGGTGGACCCCGAGTACCCCGCCGAACGCAGCTATCGCTATGGCAGGGTCACGGAAAACCAGCGCACCCTGTGGTACGCCGAGGCCGTGGACGTCAACGATGTCATCACCCGCACCTACCATGACGGGCTCAACCGCCCTGTGCGTGAAGAGCGCACCCTGCGCAAGCTGGACGACCCTGAGTCGGAGACCTGGATCACCCGCAAGGTCAAGGAAAAAACCTACGACACCCTCGGCCGTGTCGCCAGCGAGACCGAGTTCGAGTACGTGCCCGCAGCCCCCGACAGCGACAGCGACGACGAGCAGGTCATCGAGCTGCCCAGCCACTTCAGCTACGATGCCTGGGGGCAACGCTGCCAGGTGCTGCTACCGGACAAGGTCAAACTCGTCACCCGCTTCTCGCCTTTCGGTGCCGACGGCAACATCATCGAGCAGTGGCAGGAGCGCCCTGACCAGCCGGGCATCAAGCAGGACCACAAAGTGGTGGAATACAACCGCTTCGACAAACCGGTCCACGAATACTACCTGCACCTGCCCGCCGACGCCGAGGAAGGGGCCAGGCCGGTCGAGGTCGACCGCACCGAGTACCTCTACGATGGCCTGGGCCAGGCCGTGAAGGAAACACGCCGCTTCGCGCCCGAGTTCAACCTCGATCCGCGCATCACCGAGTTCAAATACGACCACTGGGCGCGCCTGTTCGAAACCGTACGCCCCGATGGCAGCGTGCTGACGCGCATCTTCGACGAACGCAGCACGGCCGAACTGACCACCCGGCTGGAAGTGCGCGACCTCAGCGGCGCACCGGCACGGCCGGCGTGCATTCGCACTTTCGACGGCCTCGAACGCCTGTCCACCCTGAAGGTCGGCCCGCGCCTGGAGACCTACCAGTACAAAGGCCCGACCGACCTGATGGAGTCACGCACCATCAGCAACACCGACCCGGCGCGCAACGACAAGAGCAAGTACGTCGAACGCTGCGAGTACAAGCCGGCCCTGACCGTGCAGCCCACCAAGGTCACCGTCACAGTCGAGGATGCGCCAAAGCCGCTCGCCGCCAACGAAGCCGAATTCGCATTCCGCCCCACCAGTGCTGAAGTGGTCCGCGCCGACAACCCCAACGGTGGCCGCGCCTACACCTACACCGACCAAGGGTACCTGGCCCGGGAGTACTGGCACGGCACCGATGCGCAGCAGTATGACATTCACAACCAGCACTCCCTGCAAGGGCGCCTGTGCTACCGCAAGCACAGCGACGGCGTCGCCTGCCGGTATGGGTATGACGCGCTTGGGCGGCTTGCCACCGTCACCCAGGGCCACCTGCAGGCCGTGCTCACCTACAACAGCCTGGGCCAGCTGGAAACCACCACCACCTGCGACACCCGCGCGCCTGAAACGCGCTTTGTGCGCATCACCCAGACCTACGACGACCTGGGCCGCGAACACCGGCGCACGCTGCAGACCCCTGACCAGCAGCGGATGCTGGTGCTGAAGTGGCTGGACGGCACGACCCTGCAATCACGCACCCTCTACAACGGTGATGACAAGGATGAGGCTGCGTTCCTGAGCCGGGAACTGTTCGAGTATGACAAGCTCGACCGGCTAGAGATTCACCGATACGAGGGTGACTGGGACAAAGAAGACCCGAACGGCGAACGCAGGAAAGAACTGCCGCGCAACCGCAAGGGCCGCTCGATCTGCTCGCAGTCCTTTGCCTTCGACGCCCTGGACAACCTCGATCACTGCGTGACAGAGTTTGCCGATGGCACGAAAGACATTGCACGCTTCAGCTATGCCACCGACGACAGCTTCCAGCTGACCGAGGTGACCCACACCCACAAGGACTACCCGACCAAACAAGCCTTCACCTACGACACGCGCGGCAACATGCTCAACAACGAGCAGGGGCACACACTGGAATACGACGTGCGGGGGCGCCTGGAACGCGTGCTGGACGACAAGGGCAGCGAACAGCTCAAGTACCTGTACGACGGCCATGACCAGTTGCTGGCCAGTGTGCACGGCGGCACCCGCGTGGTGCAGCGCCGTTACGAGGGCCATCGCCTGGACGCCACAAAAGAAGGCGACCTGTTGACTCAATACCTGCTGGGTGACACGCACACCCTGGCAGTGCAACGCTCGGACGCGCCGGACGACCCGCTGCTGCTGCTGACCGACAACGCCGGCAGCATCGTCACCGAGGTCGACCATGAAAAGACCCGCAATGCCAGTTACAGCGCCTATGGCGTACGCCCCGACACCAACGGCATGCACTGCCTGCTGGCATTCAATGGCGAGGTCCGCGAGCAGGCCCTGGGTGGCTACATGCTCGGTAGCTACCGCGTCAAGAACGACGAATTGATGTGCTTCCAAAGCCCCGACTCGATGGCACCAGAAGAAGCAGGGGTGAACCCCTACCGGTATGCCCTGGGTAACCCGGTCAGGTGGCGCGACCCTACCGGGCATAAAGCCAGCCCGGTCAATGGCGATGGGGCGCCTGATCGCCAGGATTCAGAAGACGATCTGGGAGGCAAATTGAGGTGGATAGGAATAGGTGTCTTCAGCGCAATTCTCTTGATATCACTCATCGCCGCGCCATGGGGCGCTCCTCTAACGGCTTCGACTGGCCTCGCCTGGGGGGGTATCGGTGTCCAAACTGTTGGCTTGGGCTTGCAGGTCGCAGGCAAGAGTCTAGAACAGAAAGACCCTGAGCTTTCCAAGGCATTAAGCATTAGTGGTGCCGTGGTTAGCTTTATTGGCGCAGCAATGACTGCCACCTATATTACTAAAACATTTAAACAAAGTAAGAACTTTACAAGCTCTCAATCTAGGACGGGTTTTTCCAGCAATAACCAAAAAGCGCATGACAAGCTAGTAGCCAATTTTAAAAATGAGCACCGAATCCTGCCAGCACAACCAGAAGGCTTGGGTAAATTGATTCCCAAGACCAGTCGCCCCAGAAATCACCAAAATAATTTGCTTGAATATACCCCCGTCAATTCACGATCAGCTACAAGCTTTAACGATAATTCCAAGTTAAAAAATTTAGCTTCTCCTGACCCGCGCGGGGCTGGGCCCATGCAGCGCGGGGCTAGGCCCATGCAGAGCGGGGCTGAGCCCATGCAACCCGGGACCGTCACCAACACAAACGTTGGTGCCCCGACACCTCAAATAAATTCCTGATATCCATACCTAAATCAAACGGTACTCCCGGCAGCCCATCTGTCGGGAGACTCTACTACTCCAATTCCCGTCTATATCTCTCACCTACGCGCAAGACTCTTCCTACATCCCGCTCCGCCCTCCCTCCCTACCCTACCCATCCCGAACACCGGCACTGTCAGCCACCATTCCTGACGCATGCCGCCCTCTGCATACAACCCAGCCCCAGTTCCAGCCTCAGGCCTGGAGCCGCGGTGCCTCAGGACCTCCCATGCCCAAGCTTCACTGCCGCAGGCCTGCCTCGTCACGCCCATACCCCGCCCGCTCAGCGCTGCTGAGCAGCTCGCTAATGGTTTTACTGGTCACGCCGACATTCGCCGCCACGCCGCGCTTTCAGGCCGAGTTCATGCACCAGGCCGCTGGCCAGGCCAGCGAGGCAGGCGCCCTGGCCCTGCAAGCGCTGGCCGAGCAGGCCCCCTTGGCAGCCGGACGCTATCGCGTACAGGTCGTGGTCAACAACACCACGCCCTACACGCGCGAAATCGACATACACAACGACAACGGCCAAGGCCTGCAAGCCTGCCTGACAGGCGAGCTGCTGCGTGACTTCGACCTGCGCGAAGAAGCCCTCGAAGCGCCATTACCCAATGATGACAGCTGCCTGGACCTGGCCACACTGGTCCCCCAGGCCCGTGCCGACTTCAACCCGCAACGCTTGCAACTGGCGCTGTCGATCCCGCAGATCGCCCTGCGCCGGCAAGCTGCAGGTTCGGTGCCGGAATCGCGTTGGGATTCCGGTATCGATGCCGCTTTCGTCAACTACCAGGTGTCTGCACAGCACTACAACAACGACAACGGCGACAACCGCAACAGCCAGGACCTGTACCTGAACAGCGGCATCAATTTCGCCGGCTGGCGCTTGCGCAGCACACAGGCACTGCGTGATAGCGCAGAGCACAAGCTCGACTGGAGCCACAGTAACACCTACGCGCAACGCGACGTGCCGGGGCTGCGTGCCAACTTCACGCTGGGCGAAACCTTTACCGGCGGCGATGTGTTCCGCAGCGTGCCTTTTGTCGGTGCGCAGCTGGCTTCGGACCTAGACATGCGCTCCGATACCGAACAGCAATACGCCCCAGTGCTCCGTGGTGTGGCCCAGACACGCGCCAAGCTGGAGGTGCTGCACAACGGTTACCCAATCTACTCCACCTACGTGGCACCCGGGCCCTACGCCATCGACGACCTCAGTGTCGGCGCCAGCCACGGCGAGCTGGAGGTGATCCTCACCGAGGCCGATGGCCAGGTGCGCCGCTTTACCCAGCCTTACTCATCACTGAGCAACCTGCTGCGCGAGGGGGTATGGCGCTACAGCGCAACGGTGGGCCGCTACAACGGCGCCGAGGACCTGGAACGCCCTCTGTTCTGGGAGGGCACGCTGGCCCGCGGCGGGGCCTGGGACAGCACGCTGTATGGCGGTGTTCTGGCCAGCGATTACTATCGCGCCGGTGCGCTGGGTATTGCTCGCGACTTCGCTGGCCTGGGCGCGCTGTCGTTCGATATCACCCAGGCACGCACCGACCTTGGCAGCCTCACGGGCCAGGTACAAGGGCACAGCTTCGCCGCACGCTACGGCAAGAGCTTCCAGACCGGCACCAATCTGCGTTTTGCCGGCTACCGCTATTCCACCGAGGGTTACCGGGACTTCGACGAAGCCGTGAGGGAACGCAACCAGTCGGCACATTACCTGGGCAACCGACGCAGTCGCCTGGAAGCTTCGGTCTACCAGAATTTCGGCAAAAGCTCGGTGAGCCTGACGCTTTCGCAGGAGGACTATTGGGGCAGCGCCGCCCAACGCCGCCAGTATCAAGTGCAGTACAACACGCGTTGGGGTGACCTGAGCGTCAATCTGTTCGCTTCCCAGGCGCTGGCCGACAGCGTCGGCGAAAACCGCCTGTTCGGCCTGAGCCTGTCACTGCCACTGGATTTCGGTCACCGCCACAACACTACCTTCGATGTGCAACGCTACAACGGTCGCTACAGCGAACGCGCCAGCGTCAATGGCGGGCTGATGGACAACCGGGTCGGTTACCAGGTGTCGGTGAGCAACGATCAGCAAAACAACACCAGCGGCGCACTGTCCATGGCCTATCACGGGACCAACGCCAACTACGGGGCCGGTTACACCCAGGGTGCGGACTACCGCAGTGTTTCGCTCAATGCCAGCGGCGCCCTGCTGGCCCATGGTTCGGGCATTGTACTTGGCCCTTACGTGAGCGAGACCAGCGCCTTGGTGCACGTACCTGATGTTGCCGGCATCACGCTGCAGCATGCGCCATCGAGCCAGGCCAACTCGCAGGGCTACCTGCTGGCATCGGGCCTGCGCCCCTACCGGCTGAATTCGTTGGTGTTGGACACTGACGATCTCTCGCCAGAAATCATCATCGACAATGCCACGCAGCAGGTAGTGCCGCGCCGGGGCGCGATCGTCAAAGCCAGCTTCCCCAGCCGGCAAGTCATGCGCATGGTCCTTACCCTGCAGCTGGCAGATGGCCGCCCGCTGCCATTCGGCACCCAGATAACCGATGCCCAAGGCAATGCCGTGACCGTGGTCGGCCAAGCCGGCCAGACACTGATAGCCAGCGATATCCCGGGCACCCAGCAACTGCGCGCGCAATGGGTAGACCAAGCCACCCGCGAATGCCAGGTAACGCTTACCCCAGGTGAAATACCCAATGTCAACGGCTACCGCGTGCAAACCTTGGTGTGCCAACCCCACCAAGAACCGCCTTCACTCGAAATGAACATGAACTACCAGGAACATTCCTCATGAGCATTAACGGATGCACAGCACAGCGCCCTATCGTTTCTGTTGCCTGCGCCCTCGCATTAGGGCTGCTCTGCAGCGAGGCTGAAGCAACATGCAATTGGGGATCCGGGAGCAGCAGGCAACTGATCTTTGAGTTCGACGCAGGTACCGTATGGGTGCCTCGTGATGCAGAAATAGGACGCGAAATCGCCAACCTCGACGTTTCCATCAGGAACCGAGACGGAGCCGTGCTGAATTGCTTCTATCCGGCCAATATCCATTTACCCGCCTCCACAGCCATTGCCGTGGGTGTATCGGGTGGTAGCAGCCGTCACGCCGACAGCGTAATGCGCACCAACATCGACGGCATCGGTGCCATCGTCTCCGTCGGGTTTCCCTACGATGGCAGCGCCCCAAACACCTTTACTTCCGACAACGGCACCCAGACCATCCCTTACAGCGGCACCGCGCGAACGAATACTGGTTTTGGTATACCAATGAGCCATTTGTACGGCAAGGTAAAACTGGTCAAGACCGGCCCGCTTGCCCCAGGCGACTATATTATCGACAAGGAAATGTTCCAGGGGATCACCGACGACCTGGGTCCAGTAATGAATTTCACCTTGAAGGCCCGGGTCAAACAAGCGCAATGCACACTCTTGGGCAACCCTGTCAGCGCCGACCCGGTGAAGTTTTCAGACCACACGTTAGCCGACTTTACTGGCCCGGGACCGGTAGGTTCGGAAGTCAGTTTCAACATTAAGCTCAGCAACTGCGACGACGACCGTTCGGCGCCCACGGCATTCGCCCATATCGAACTGGACGGCGCCAGTGGCTCATCGGTCGTGGATGCAAAGCGAGGCATATTCAGCTTGGGCACAGGCTCAACGGCCGCAGGCTTCGGTATCCAGATCCTGCATGACGACGGGCGGGAACTGCCGCTGCAGGAAGCCGTATCCGTCAAGCGCCTGAATTTTCCCGAGACCCAGCTGGACTTCAAGGCACGCTACTATCAACTCGACCCCAAGGTGAAGGATGGCCTGGCCAAGGCCGCATTGAAATTCACCATCAGCTACCGCTGAACTGACCAGAGGCGCCATGCAACAAGGCGCCTTGATTATGCCAATTTCAGACAGACAAAAACGAAGAAAGGGACTTGCGTCCCTTTCTTCGTTCTTCGATTTGGAGCGGGAAACGAGACTCGAACTCGCGACCCCGACCTTGGCAAGGTCGTGCTCTACCAACTGAGCTATTCCCGCATTGTGAAGCTGTACCACTATCGGCGTGAAGCGCCTTGAAGACCTTCACCACCACTGCACCGCATAGACGCCACAGTATTGAACTGGAGCGGGAAACGAGACTCGAACTCGCGACCCCGACCTTGGCAAGGTCGTGCTCTACCAACTGAGCTATTCCCGCAAATGGCGTCCCCTAGGGGACTCGAACCCCTGTTACCGCCGTGAAAGGGCGGTGTCCTAGGCCACTAGACGAAGGGGACACACGACACTTTTCAGTGCACCAGGTTTGAACCTCACGATTCAGCCTGGATTTTCTTTTCCTGCCCCGCCATTAGGCGCTGCCGGAGAAACTGGAGCGGGAAACGAGACTCGAACTCGCGACCCCGACCTTGGCAAGGTCGTGCTCTACCAACTGAGCTATTCCCGCAATTTGGCGTCCCCTAGGGGACTCGAACCCCTGTTACCGCCGTGAAAGGGCGGTGTCCTAGGCCACTAGACGAAGGGGACACGCTGCTGGCATTACTGCCTGCTTTCACTCCCTGCCGCGTTTCGCTGTGTGCTTTACGCTGCAAGTGGCGCGCATTCTATGGATGGTTCGGACAGGCGTCAACCCCTTTGTAGAAATTTATTTAAATCAATGACTTCCGGGTAGGTAGGGGTGCAGTTGCGGGCCGGGTTGTCGATATAGAGAGAGGGGTACCTGCACCGCCCTCTTCGCGGCTAAAGCCGCTCCCACAAGGACCGCACGAAGCCTGAGGGCGGTGCGATCCCTGTGGGAGCGGCTTTAGCCGCGAAGAGGCCGATACAGGTATATAGCCGCTGTTCGTCCCCAGACGAACTCACTACACTCAAGGGTGTAATTCTTCTTCAATGAGGCATTAACGGTGACACCACTTCTGATCACCCTGCTCATCGTGGCGGGTATCGCGTTGCTGATCGTGATCGGCTACCTAAACAATGTGGTCGAGAACGGCAAGCTAGAGCGCGCCAGGCTGAAGGTCGAGCTGGCCGACCGCCTGCGCCGCTGTGGCGAAATCACCGAGACCTTCCCAGGCCAGTTCATGACACCGGCGCTGAAGTTGCTGCTGACCCGCCTGGAGCTCAACCTCAACCAGCGTCAACTGGCGATGGACAAGCACAATGCCGAAATCAAGGCGCGCATCGCCGAACTGGAGAGGCTGATTGCCCAGGGCGGGCAGATACCGGTGAACAACCCGCCCAACCCGATCCAGACCGAGATCAAGGCCAAGGATGTGCGCTTCCTGCTGGAGGCGTTGCACAACCAGGTGACCCGCGCCGCCCAGGAGGGCTTCCTGCCCACGCCCGAGGCAAAGCAATGGGTCAAGGAAATCCGCCATATCCTGGTGCTGTTGCATATCGAGTTCTTCAACAACCTAGGCCAGCAGGCCCTCCAGCAGAACCAGCCAGGCCAGGCGCGACTTGCGTTCGAGCGCGGCGTGCAGTACCTGCGCAAGCAGCCGGAACCAAAGGTTTATGAGGAGCAGCTTACGTACCTGGAGAAGCTGCTGGCCCGGGCCAACGCCCAGGTGCTGGACCGCATGGCTCCGGCGGAGGACGAGCAGAATGAACTGACCCAGGGGCTCAAGACCGATGAGGAAGAGACCTGGAAGAAGAAGGTGATGTACGACTGATGCTTTAACCTTTACCGGCCTCTTCGCGGCTAAAGCCGCTCCCACGGGGACCGCCTCGCCCTCAGGCTTGATGCCATCCTTGTGGGAGCGGCTTTAGCCGCGAAGAGGCCGGTAAAGGCAACGACCATCAGCAGTCGGTCAGCTCCAGGAAGATCGCCGCCAACCGCTCCAGCCCCACCTGATCCACCTCACTGAAGCGCCCAAGCTTCGGGCTGTCCAGGTCCAGCACACCAATCAACCTGCCCTCCTTCACCAGCGGGATCACCAGCTCGCTGTTGGACGCGCTGTCACAGGCAATGTGCCCCGGGAACGCATGCACGTCCTCCACCCGCTGGGTCTGCCGAGTGGCCGCTGCCGCTCCGCACACACCCTTGCTGAACGGGATGCGCACGCACGCCACCTGGCCCTGGAACGGGCCCAGCACCAGTTCTTCGTTGCGGTTGAGGTAGAAGCCCGCCCAGTTGAGGTCGTCCACCTGGTTATAGAGGAATGCCGAAAACTGCGCGGCATTGGCGATGAAGTCACGCTCGTCGGCAAACAGCGCCTGCACTTGCGCCGCCAGCAGGTTGTAGCCGTCGAGGCCGGCGCCACTGGCATTGAGGTCGATCATTTACTTTTGCTCCAGCAATTGCAGCCCGACCCAGTAGCGGGCGAACTGATAGGCACAACGGCCATTACGGTTACCGCGGCCGGTGGCCCAGCGCACGGCGAGGATGTCGAGTTCTTCGCTGCGCTGCCAGGCCAGGCCGGCAGTTTGTGCGAGCTGGCCGATCCAGTGCTCGACCACGTTCAGGAAGTGTTCCTGGGTGAAGGGGTAGAACGACAGCCACAGGCCAAAACGGTCGGACAGGGCAATCTTGTCCTCCACCGCTTCGCTGGGGTGAAGCTCGCCGTCCACGCGCTTCCAGTTCTCGTTGTCGCTTTCCTTCTCCGGCACCAGGTGGCGGCGATTGGAAGTGGCGTACAGCAGCACGTTGTCCGGAGCCTGCTCGAGTGAGCCGTCGAGCACGCTCTTGAGCACCCGGTAGTCGCCCTCCCCGGCTTCGAACGACAGGTCGTCGCAGAACAGGATGAAGCGCTGCGGCAGTTTCTGCAGTTGCTCGACCACCCGTGGCAGGTCGGCCAGGTGGTCGCGTTCGATTTCGATCAGGCGCAGGCCGGCACCGGCGTGCTCGGCCAGCAGGGCACGTACCAGCGACGACTTGCCGGTGCCGCGCGAGCCCCACAGCAATGCATGGTTGGCTGGCATGCCGTTGATGAACTGATGGGTGTTGCGGCCCAGCTGGTCACGCTGATGGTCGACGCCAATCAGGTCGCTGAGGCGAATGTCCAGGCTTACTTCCAGCGGCAGCAGGTAGCCGCTGCGGCCATCGCGCTGCCAGCGCGCGGCCAGGGTGGTGGCCCAGTCGATGTTCGGACGTGTTGCCGGCAACAGGGGTTCGAGGCGGGCCAGTACCGATTCGGCGCGGTCCAGGAAAGCAATCAAGCGAGCGTCCATGACGACTCCTACGAATTTCAGTTTTTTTGGGGCCGCTTCGCGGGCTTGCCCGCTCCCACAGGCACACCACAAATCTCAAGGGCAGTGGTATACCAGTGGGAGCGGGCGCGCCCGCGAAGGGGCGCAAAGCGGCCCCCGCTTGGCGATCAACTGAAATGAACAGACAGACCCACCAGCAGCCGGGGTTGATCGGCTATGCTTGCGCAGCGCAAGGGACGTGAAACCGGCTCGGGACACATGGATATCAAGTTCACCAATCGCCTGTCATACAAGCAAGCCCGGTTGACAGTCCTGGTCGGCTTCATCCTGGGAACATTGCTCAGTCTCATCCAGATAGGCATCGATTATGCCAGCGAAGACGCGTCCATCAACCGCGAAGTGCGCGCCTTGCTGCAAATCAGCCACAACCCGGCCTCGCGCATTGCCTACAACATCGATTCGGAACTGGCGCTGGAGCTGACTCGCGGCTTGCTGGAGTCGCCGGCAATCATCCGCGCGCGGCTGAGCGACAACAACGAAACGGTGCTGGCCGATGTCGAGCGGCCGCGCCTGCAGGACCGCTACCGACCGCTCAGCGACTTCCTGTTCGGCGAGCAGCGCCAGTTCAAGGAGCGCCTGTACCTCACCCATATGCCCGACGAGGACCTCGGCACGCTGTACCTGGAGGTGGACACCTACGCCTTCGGCAGCCGCTTCCTCGACCGCGCCGGCATAACCCTGCTCAACGGCTTCGCCCGCAGCCTGGTGTTGACCGGCATCTTGCTGGCGCTGTTCTACATGATGCTGACCAAACCGCTGGTGACAGTGATCGGCGCGCTCAGCGGCAGCGACCCGCGCAAGCCCCGACAAACCCGCCTGGCCTGCCCGCACGGCCACGAAAACGACGAGATCGGCGTACTGGTGAAAGTCGCAAACCAGCAGTTCGTCAGCATGGCCACCGAGATCGAGCAGCGGCGCACAGCGGAAAACCGCCTTACCCAGTACCTCAACGAGCTGGAAGATATCGTCTCGGCACGCACCAACGAGCTGAAAGCCAGCAACAACAGCCTGAGCCTGTCCAACCAGGAGCTGGAAGAAGCCCGACGCCGGGCGCTGGACATGGCCCAGGCACGCGCTGCCTTTCTCGCCAACATGAGCCACGAAATCCGTACCCCGCTCAACGGCATGCTCGGCATGATCGCCCTTGCCCTGGACAGCCCGCTACCCAGCGAGCAACGCCAGCAACTGGCGATAGCCCATGACTCCGGCAAGGTGCTGGTGGAATTGCTCAACGATATTCTCGACCTGTCCAAGTTCGATGCCGGCCAGCTGGAGCTGGAGCGCATTCCGTTCGACATGGGCTCGATGGTCGAGGACACCGCCAACCTGCTGTCGCAGAACACCGCGCAAAGCGTGGAGCTGACCTGCCTGATCGCCCGGGACTTCCCCAGCAGCGTGCTTGGCGACCCCACGCGGGTAAGGCAGATCGTCAGCAACCTGCTGTCCAACGCCCTCAAGTTCACCCGCTTCGGCCGCGTGGATGTGCGCCTGGCGACCATTGTCGGCGGTGTGCGCCTGGAAGTGCGCGACACCGGTATCGGCATCCCCGAAGAAGCCCAGGCGCGGATCTTCCAGCCGTTCACCCAGGCGGGCGCCGGCATCACCCGCCAGTTTGGCGGCACCGGCCTGGGCCTGGCGCTGACGCGCAACCTGTGCAAGGCCATGCAGGGCCACCTGCATATCAAATCCGACCCGGGCTTCGGCAGCCGCTTCACCGCCGAGCTGCCGCTGGCCGTGCACACCGAGGCCATCCCGCCATCCCCATTGCACGGGCGCGTGGCTGCGCTGAGCGCGGCCGGCAGCGGGCTCGATGAACTGCTGCAGGACCTTTTGCCCGCCTGGGGCCTTGATTATCAGCGCCATGACAGCAGCGCGGAGTTGGACGCCACGGCCATAGACCTGTTGATCACCGACAGCCTGGACCAGCTGTTCGAACTGCGCCCGGCGCTGAAGACACCGATCTTGCTGGTGACCGCCTACGGCAACTTCCTGCCCAGCGAACAGTCGGTCACCCTCGCCCCCCTGCACCAGCTGGCCCGGCCGCTGGCGCGCAACGCCCTGTACCAGACCTTGCGCCGCACCTTGCAGGGCCACGAGCCCGAACACCCACTGGCCACCCCGGCCATTACCCTGGAACAAGGCCGTGCGCGCATCCTGCTGGTGGAAGACAACCCGGTGAACCAGCTGGTGGCCAAGGGCATGCTGGCCAAGCTCGGCTGCCAGGTGCAGCTGGCCACCCAGGGCGCCGAGGCCCTGGAGCTACTGGAACAGGACGAGTTCGACCTGGTGCTGATGGACTGCAACATGCCGGTGATGGACGGCTACGAGGCCAGCCGGCGCATCCGCCAGAGCGGCCGCTGGCCCGATCTGCCGATCGTTGCCCTCACCGCCAACGCCATGCCCGAAGAACGCGAGCGCTGCCGCGCAGCGGGCATGAACGACTACCTGGCCAAGCCGTTCCGCCGTGAAGAGCTGCTGGCGCTGGTCGACCACTGGGTGCCTGTCAACGGCTGAGCAGTCGCTCGATATCCGCTTCCAGGGCCTGCGGCTTGGTGGTGGGGGCGTAGCGCGTTACCTGGCCAGAGGCCGGGTCGACCAGGAACTTGGTGAAGTTCCACTTGATCTTCTGGCTACCCAGAATGCCCGGGGCGCGCTGCTTGAGTTCGACGAACAGCGGGTGACTGCCGGGCCCGTTGACCTCGACCTTGCGGAACAGCGGGAAGCTCACACCAAAATTGCGCTCGCAGAACTGGGCGATTTCCCGTGCATCGCCCGGCTCCTGCTTGCCGAACTGGTTGCAGGGAAAGCCCAGCACCACCAGACCACGCGCGCGATAGGCCTGCCACAGTTGCTCCAGGCCCTTGTACTGCGGGGTAAAGCCGCACTGGCTGGCGGTATTGACCACCAGCAGCGCCTTGCCGGGGAAGTCGCCGAGCTTCTTGTGCTCGCCGCCCAGGGTCACGCAGGGGATGTCCAGTATCGATCCAGCCATGGTCGGGCTCCGGTCAGTCGCGCGGGCGCAGGTCGATGCACACCGAGTTGATGCAGTAGCGCAGGCCGGTCGGTGGCGGGCCGTCGGGGAACACGTGGCCCAGGTGCGCATCGCAGCGGGCACAGGTGACTTCGGTGCGGATCATGCCGTGGGAGGTGTCGCGGATCTCGATCATCGCGCTTTCTTCGATGGGAGCGTAGAAGCTCGGCCAGCCGCAGCCGGAATCGAACTTGGTCTGCGCATCGAACAGTGGCAGGCCGCAGCAGATACAGTGGTAGATGCCGTCACGGCGCTCGCTGTTGTACTTGCCGCTGAACGGCCGCTCGGTGCCCTTCAGGCGGCACACCTGGTACTGCTCGGGGTCGAGCATCGACCGCCATTGTTCCAGGGTTTTCTCGATCTTTTGCATGTAGGGACCTCGGCAGGCTGAATTTCACTGCGCACCGTCTTTTCCGGGGCGCGGGTGGCACGTATATTAGTTGGCTTCGTGTGCCAGGCGTTCAGTCTGGCACCCGCTTCCTGCCCTTTCAAACCTTTCGGCGGGGCGTAGCGCGTTTTCTCAATCGGGATCCCATCATGCAGTTCAGCAAATCGAACAAGCTCGCCAATGTCTGCTACGACATTCGCGGCCCAGTGCTCAAGCACGCCAAGCGCCTGGAAGAGGAAGGCCACCGCATCCTCAAGCTGAACATCGGCAACCCGGCGCCGTTTGGCTTCGAGGCGCCTGACGAAATTCTCCAGGATGTGATCCGCAACCTGCCCACCGCGCAGGGCTACAGCGACTCCAAGGGCCTGTTCAGCGCGCGCAAGGCGGTGATGCAGTACTGCCAGCAGAAGCAGATCGAAGGCGTTGGCATCGAAGACATCTACCTGGGTAATGGTGTGTCCGAGCTGATCGTCATGTCCATGCAGGCACTGCTCAACAACGGCGACGAAGTGCTGATCCCGGCCCCCGACTACCCGCTGTGGACCGCCGCCGTGAGCCTGGCCGGCGGCAAGCCGGTGCACTACCTGTGCGACGAGCAGGCCGACTGGTTCCCCGACCTTGAGGACATCAAGGCCAAGATCACCCCGAACACCAAGGCCCTGGTGATCATCAACCCGAACAACCCGACCGGCGCGGTGTACTCCAAAGAGCTGCTGCTGGGCATGCTGGAACTGGCCCGCCAGCACAACCTGGTGGTGTTCTCCGACGAGATCTACGACAAGATCCTGTACGACGAAGCCGTGCACATCAGCACCGCCTCGCTGGCCCCCGACCTGCTGTGCCTGACCTTCAACGGCCTGTCCAAGTCGTACCGGGTGGCGGGCTTCCGTTCCGGCTGGCTGATCATCTCCGGGCCCAAGCACCACGCGCAAAGCTACATCGAAGGCATCGACATGCTGGCCAACATGCGCCTGTGCGCCAACGTGCCGGCCCAGCATGCCATCCAGACCGCGTTGGGCGGCTACCAGAGCATCAATGACCTGGTGTTGCCGCCGGGCCGCCTGCTGGAGCAGCGCAACCGCACCTACGAGCTGCTGAACGACATCCCGGGGGTGAGCTGCGTGAAGCCGATGGGTGCGCTGTATGCATTCCCGAAGATTGACCCGAAGGTTTGCCCGATTCACAACGACGAAAAGTTCGTGCTCGACCTGCTGCTGTCGGAGAAGCTGCTTATCGTTCAGGGTACGGCGTTCAACTGGCCGTGGCCGGACCACTTCCGCGTGGTCACCCTGCCGCGAGTGGATGACCTGGAAGCGGCGATTGGCCGGATCGGCAATTTCCTGAAGGGTTATTCGCAGTAAGTGATGGCATCTTCGCAGCGCAAGGCTGCTCCTACAGTAGAACGCATGCCCCCTGTAGGAGCAGCCTTGCGCTGCGAATGGGCTGCAAAGCAGCCCCCGAAAACCCCTAAGGATGTTTCTTACATCCTGCAACGCTCTATCCCACAGCCCCCGCGCCATCCTCTGCCATACTCCGCCGTACACAGTTTGAAATAGTCGCCCGATTGAATCGGCACGGCCGGCCCCTTATATACCCCGCAGTAAGCGACAACTCATCCGTCAGGAGAACGTAACAACCATGATGCGCATTCTGTTGTTTGTAGCCACCAACCTCGCGGTGGTGCTGGTTGCAAGCATTACCCTGAGCCTGTTCGGTTTCAACGGGTTCATGGCCGCCAACGGGGTCGACCTGAATCTCAGCAGCCTGCTGGTGTTCTGCGCCGTGTTCGGCTTTGCTGGCTCCCTCGTCTCGCTGTTCATCTCCAAGTGGATGGCGAAGATGACCACCGGCACCCAGATCATCAGCCAGCCGCGCACCCGCCACGAGCAGTGGCTGCTGCAAACGGTGGAAGAGCTGTCTCGTGAAGCGGGCATCAAGATGCCCGAGGTGGGTATCTTCCCGGCATACGAGGCCAACGCCTTCGCCACCGGCTGGAACCGCAACGACGCTCTGGTCGCCGTGTCCCAGGGCCTGCTGGAGCGCTTCTCGCCCGATGAAGTGCGCGCAGTGCTGGCCCACGAGATCGGCCACGTGGCCAACGGCGACATGGTCACCCTGGCGCTGGTGCAAGGCGTTGTGAACACCTTCGTGATGTTCTTCGCGCGCATCATCGGCAACTTCGTCGACAAGGTGATCTTCAAGAACGAAGAAGGCCAGGGCATTGCCTACTACGTGGCGACCATCGTTGCCGAGCTGATCCTGGGCATTCTGGCCAGCATGATCGTGATGTGGTTCTCGCGCCGCCGCGAATACCGCGCCGACGAAGCCGGTGCTCAGCTGGCCGGTACCGCGGCGATGATCGGCGCCCTGCAGCGCCTGCGCGTGGAGCAAGGCCTGCCGGTGCACATGCCCGACACCATGAAGGCCTTCGGCATCAATGGTGGCCTGAAGCACGGCCTGGCCGGGCTGCTGATGAGCCACCCGCCGCTGGAAGACCGTATCGAGGCACTGCGCCGTCGCGGTTGATCCAACCGGTAGAAACAAAGGGCGACTTCGGTCGCCCTTTTTTGTACACCTGTGCCGGCCTCTTCGCGGATAAACCCGCTCCCACAGGTTCACCACATACCTTGAGGATTGTGCAGTACCTGTGGGAGCGGGTTCACCCACGAAAGGGCCAAGACAGGCTACACACCTGTCAGCGGCTGACTCGGCAAACCCGCTCCAACAAGCTCGATACCCCGGCCTGCAAAAACTTCGGGCTTTCTTCAATCACCTCCACAGCCTCCAGCTCATCCAGCTGCCACCCGGCAAACCCTTGTCGCAGCTCTTCATCTCCTACCGAAAACGGCGGCCCGCCCAGCAAGGATTGGTCATAATCCAGAGTAACCACCAACCCTTGGCAACCCGTCGGCAGCAAGCGCGACAACAACCGCATGTAAGCCACACGCATCTGCGAGGGCAAGGCAATCAACGCCGCCCGGTCATACAGCCCCGAGCAGTCGCCGACATCCTCTGCCTGCAACGCAAAGAAATCCCCACACCAGAGCTCGACGTCACCACTGCGCCAAACCTCGAAAGCCCCACGCTGCTGTACCTCGGCCTGCAGCCCATGCTCGCGGAAGAATGCCTCCACCGCCCGCCGCGACAGCTCTACGCCCAACACGCGATACCCCTGCCCGGCCAACCAGGCCAGGTCCAGGCTCTTGCCGCACAACGGCACCAGCACGCGGCTGCCCGGCGCAAGGCCAAGAGTTGGCCAATATTTCT
Source organism: Pseudomonas sp. B10(2017) (assembly GCF_002113295.1). NCBI lineage: Bacteria > Pseudomonadati > Pseudomonadota > Gammaproteobacteria > Pseudomonadales > Pseudomonadaceae > Pseudomonas > Pseudomonas sp. B10(2017). Next base: position 3,254 of record NZ_NEJU01000027.1, on the reverse strand, counting down.
GCAGATAGGGGTTCACCTGCGCCTGGTGAAAGCCGATCTGGTTGTCGGCCCACCGCTGCTGCCAGAACGCTGGCTCCATGATCACTCCCGATTTTTAGATGGTTTGTCGGTAAAAGTTGGTTTGGATTTCGATCTGTAGTTGATCGAAGATGTGTGCATCTTAACCGTCAGGAACCCGCCATGCTGCCCAGCCTGTTCATTTCCCATGGCTCCCCCATGCTTGCCCTGCAACCCGGCGCCAGCGGGCCGGCGCTGGCCGGGCTGGCCAACGCCCTGCCCCGTCCGAAAGCGATCGTGGTGGTGTCAGCGCACTGGGAAAGCCGCGAACTGCTGGTTACCGGCAGCGCACAGCCCGAGACCTGGCATGACTTCTACGGCTTCCCACCAGCGCTATATGCGGTGCAATACCCGGCGCCGGGTGACCCCACCCTTGCCGGGCAGGTCAGTGAACTGCTGCAGGCTACCGGGCTGCCAGCCCGGCTGGATGCGCAGCGGCCATTCGACCACGGCGCCTGGGTACCTCTGTCGCTGATGTACCCGGAGGCGAATATTCCGGTGGTGCAAGTTTCCCTGCCCAGCCACATGGGGCCGGCGCTGCAGGTCAAGGTAGGCCAGGCGCTGGCGGGTTTGCGCGGTCAGGGCGTGCTGTTGATCGGCTCGGGCAGCATTACCCACAACCTGGGCGAACTGGACTGGCATGCCGGGCCGGATGTGATCGAGCCATGGGCACTGGCGTTCAGGGATTGGGTGATGGAAAAGCTTCGGGCGGATGATCAGCAAGCGTTGCTGAATTATCGGCAGCAGGCGCCGTTTGCGGTGCGCAACCATCCCAGTGACGAGCATTTCCTGCCGCTGTTCTTTGCCCTGGGGGCTGGGGGCAAGTTCGGGGTGGTGCACCAAGGGTTTACCCTGGGGGCGTTGGGGATGGACATTTATCGGTTCGGCTGAAGGGCCTCTTCGCGGGTGAACCCGCTCCCACAGGGTCTCCACAGATTTCAAGGCTTGTGCTGTACCTGTGGGAGCGGGTTTACCCGCGAAAGGGCCGGCACAGGCAAAAAAAATCCCCAGCCAAAGCCGGGGATTTTTTCATTGCGCCAGGATCAATCCTCGCGGTAGCGACGCAGCTTCAGCTGCTTGCCAGCCACGCGGGTGTCCTTGAGCTTGGACAGCAGCTTCTCCAGGCCATCTTCCGGCAACTCGACCAGGCTGAAGCTGTCGCGCACCTGGATACGGCCGATGGCGTCACGGGCCAGGCCACCCTCGTTGAGGATCGCGCCCAACAGGTTCTTGGCAGCGATGCCGTCACGGGCACCCAGGGCAGTGCGGCAACGCACACGGCCTTCGGCCAGCGGCATCGGTGCACGGCGCTCGCGGTCACCACGCTCCGGGCGCTCGCCACGCTCACCACGTTCGGTACGCTCGCCACGCGGGGCGAAGCTCGGCACCAGCGGCTGCTCACGCTCTACCGCAGCCAGGTCCAGCGCCTGGCCATTGGTGGCCTTGCGCAGCAGGGCAGCAGCCAGGGCACGCGCGCTGCAACCCAGGTCGGCGGTCAGGCGGTCGAACAGCTCGCCGTGGGTGGCTTCCGCTTCGGCAACCAGCGGCGCCAGGCTCGAGGTCAGCTTCTTGATGCGGGCGTCCAGCACGGCCTGGGCATTCGGCAGGCGGGCTTCGGCAACTTTCTGCCCGGTTACGCGCTCGATCACCTGCAGCATGCGGCGCTCTCGCGGGGTGACCAGCAGCAGTGCACGACCATCGCGACCGGCACGGCCGGTACGGCCGATACGGTGTACGTAGGACTCCGGGTCGTACGGCATGTCGACGTTGAACACGTGAGTGATGCGCGGTACGTCCAGACCACGGGCAGCGACGTCGGTAGCGACAACGATGTCCAGGCGGCCATCCTTGAGCGAGTCGATCACACGCTCACGCTGGTTCTGGGCGATGTCGCCATTCAGCGCGGCAGCCTTGTAGCCCTTGGCTTCCAGCGCGGAGGCCAGGTCCAGGGTGGCTTGCTTGGTACGCACGAAGGCGATCAGCGCATCGAACTCTTCCACTTCCAGCAGACGCAGCACAGCCGGGATCTTCTGGTCAGCGTGGACCATCAGGTGGGCCTGCTCGATCGCGGTAACGGTCTGGGTCTTGCTCTGGATCTTGACGTGCTTGGGCTCGCGCAGGTGGCGTTCGGCGATCGAGCGGATCGACGATGGCAGAGTGGCGGAGAACAGCACGGTCTGGCGGCTGGCAGGGATGGCATCGAAGATCACTTCGAGGTCGTCCATGAAGCCCAGCTTGAGCATCTCGTCGGCTTCGTCCAGTACCAGGTACTGCACGGTCGACAGGACTTTTTCGTCACGACGCAGGTGGTCGCACAGGCGGCCCGGGGTGGCCACGACGATTTGCGCGCCGTTGCGGATCGCACGCAGCTGTGGGCCCATCGGGGCACCACCGTAGACGGCGACCACGTTCACGCCCGGCATCTGCTTGGCGTAGGTTTCGAAAGCGGTAGCAACTTGCAGCGCCAACTCGCGGGTTGGCGCCAGGATCAGGGCTTGCGGTTCGCGCTTGCTCACATCGATCTTGTTGAGGATCGGCAGGGCGAAGGCAGCGGTCTTGCCGGTGCCAGTCTGCGCCTGGCCGATCATGTCGTGACCGGCGAGGATGATCGGGATCGATTGTTGCTGAATGGCGGACGGCTCTTCGTAGCCGGTCGCCAGAACGGCAGCAACAATATTCGGATTGAGATCGAGAGCGGCGAAGCCGCCGGTTTCCTGGGTCATGGGTCTGCCTCTAGGTGCATCCGCAAAGACCCATGCTCCAAAGCTGCACAAGCCATGAAAGACCGACAGGTCACCCAGGCAGCTTTGGCGGCGGGGATTTGCGAAAACGATTGAAAAAGATAAACGTGGGAAAGTCCGCCTAGCGGACGTGCAGCCGAAGCTGGACTCGGAGGGTTTACACCACCTGATTTTGCGGTCCGCTAAAAGACCGGCGCGTACTATACCCGAAATCGTGCGCAGACGTGAGGAATATTTTCAGGGTGCCTGGCCAGTGTCGGGCCATCAACCACCAGGAGCTGAATCGATAATTCTTTATTGCCTTTATCGGCTCATCGCCGGCAAGCCAGCTCCCACAGGGACAGCCAACGCGGTCGGTGTGGGAGCAACTGTCTTGCTCAATTTCTAAAAGCTGGCGTGATCCCTGTGGGAGCGGGCTTGCCCGCGAACACGGGCGAAGCCCGTGCCATCCATCGC
>NZ_NEJU01000026.1:0-76484 GCF_002113295.1 Pseudomonas sp. B10(2017) | reverse complement strand
TCATCCAACTGTTCGGGCTCTCGCCAAAGTGGAACGGTGAATGGCAGCTTGTGCTCCCACACGTGCTCAAGGCACCTCTGGCATTCAGCTTGCCATTCACCGCTCTCACTTCAGATTCTAATCCCCTCTCAAGACACAAGCTGGCTTGCCGGCGAAAGGGCCGCAAGGCGGCCCCGGCAATCTCAACGATTGAACCGCTCCGCCAGGCTATGCAGGTACTCCGCCATGCGCTCCAGGTCCTGACTGATTTCCGCGCCCTGCCTGGCCTGCCCGGCACTCTGGTCACACAGGTGGGCTATCCGCACGATCTGCTGGTTGATGTCCTCGGCCACATGGCTCTGCTGCTCCGACGCCGTCGCCATCTGCTGGCTCATGCCGGTGATACGGCTGACCGCCTGGGCAATCCCGCTCAACGCTGCCTGCACCGCCTCGACACTGTGCACGCTGTCCCGCGAGATCTGCTCGCCGCGGCTGGCAGTGCTCACCGCACGCTCTGCCCCGGCGCGCAACGAGGCGATGATCTGATGAATCTCTTCGGTCGAGGCACGGGTGCGCTGGGCCAGCGAACGCACCTCATCCGCCACCACGGCAAACCCGCGCCCCTGTTCGCCGGCACGCGCCGCCTCGATGGCCGCGTTGAGCGCCAGCAGGTTGGTCTGCTCGGCGATCGAGGAAATCACATCGACCACGCTGCCGATCGACTGGGTCTGCTCGGCCAGGGCATTGACGGCCTGGCCGATGTCGCTGACCGCATTGCTCATGCTGCCCATGGCTTGCAGGCTCTGCATCGCCAGTTCGCTACCCTGTTGCGCCAGCTGGTCGGCATCGCCCGCTGCGTGCGCCGTGCTCTGCACGTTATGGGTAACCTGCTGGATGGTCGCCGCCATCTGCGCGATCGCGGCGGCGGACTGGTCGGTCTCGTTGCGCTGGCGGTCGAGCATCTGTGCCTGGGCACCGGACAAGTCGGACGACTGCGCCGCCCGAGACTTCACCCCGACCCCGGCATCCACCAGGCGGGTCAAGGCCGTTTGCAGGCGTGCTTCCTCGCTGATGATGGCAAGGTCCAACTGGCCTTGCAGGCCTGGGTTATCGCTGTAGGTCAGTGCCACCAGCGGGCTGGTGAAGGCCTTGGGATGCTCGGCCAGCGTGCGGCGGATGGCCTGGTTCTGCCGGTGCTCGACCAGATACCAGGCCAGCAGCAGGCTGGCCATCAGCACCCCGAGCGCCGCATAAGGCGGTAGCCACAGGTAGGCCGCCGCCGACAGCAGGCCCGCACCGATCAATGGCCAACCATGGCCCAGGCCATGCCCCAACCGGGCCGCCCACGGCACCGGCGCGCGGCCGGCCCGCAAGCGCGCGTACAACACCTCGGCGCGGCGGATCTGCTCGCGGGTGGGCACCGAGCGCACCGACTCGTAGCCACTGATGCGGCCCTGTTCGTAGACGGCCGTGACATAGGCGCTGACCCAATAGTAATCGCCGTTCTTTGCTCGGTTCTTGACTACGCCCATCCACGGTTTGCCTTGCTTGATGGTTTCCCACATGTGGCCGAACACGGCCGGCGGCATGTCCGGATGGCGCACCAGGTTGTGGGGTTGGCCGACCAGCTCGTCATAGGTGAACCCGCTGATCGCCACGAAAGCGTCGTTGCAATAGGTGATGCGGCTGTTGAGATCGGTGGTGGAAATCAGGCGTTGATCGTTGGGAAAGGTTCTTTCGTGCTCAGTGACGGGCAAATTCATGCGCATCTTGGGCAATCCTTGCAGGATGAAAGGGAGGTAGACAGCAGCACACGCTGATTTGATATATAGCAGGACGCCATTATGTTGTCGGTCAGCGGCACCAACAAATTTGACGGGTGCCGACGAAATACAGCATGTACCGCGCTTCAGCCCACGTTGAGCTGGCTTTTCAGCAGGTCGCGGAAGGTCTGAATCAGCGGTTCGCGGCTGCGCCCGCGGCGAATGATCAGCGAAAACGGTGCCTGATAGCCGAAAGTTGACGGCGACAGCACGCGCAGGTCGCCCTTGTCGACCCAGGCTTGGGCATAGTGCTCGGGCAGGTAGCCGATGTAGGCCCCGGAGAGAATCAGGATCAACTGCGCCTCCATGCTCTCCACCGTCGCCGCGCTGTGCTTGAAGCCATGCCGGGCCAGTTCGGCCTGGCTCCAGTAGCCACGCCCGACCATGCGCTGCTGGGTCACCACCTGCTCGGGGATGCGCCGTTCGGCATACAAGGGGTGGCGGCTGCTGCAGTACAGCCAGTGCTGCTCACGGTACAGCGGCTGGTAGAGCAGCCCGCTCATGCGCGAGGAAAACGCCCCGATCGCCAAGTCCAGGCGGTTGTCCTGCACGCCCAGTTGCAGCTCGTAAGGGCTGGACACCGACAAGTGCAGATGCACCGCCGGGTGTTCCTGGCTATAGGCGCCGATGGCTTCGGCCAGCGGCAAGGCCCGATCACCTACCGTGGAGTCGATCACCCCCAGATTGAGCGTGCCGCGCAACTCGCCCTTGAGGGCAGCGGCGTACTGCTCGAAACCGTCCAGCTCGGCCAGCAGACGCAGGGTTTCCTGGTGAAACAGCTCGCCCTTGCTGGTCAGGCTGAACCCGCCACGGCCGCGGTGGCACAGCACGATCCCCAGGGCGCCTTCCAGCTGGCTCATGTAGGTGCTGATGGCCGAAGTCGACAGGTTGAGGTCGCGCTGGGCATTGGCAAAGCCCTGGTGGCGCACAACGCTGACAAAGATGCGCAGCAGTTTCAGGTCAGGCAAGGTCGAGGCCATGGTGCAACGGTTCCGCAAGGGTATTTGCGCGCAGTCTAACCGCTCTGCCGCCTTTAGTTCAGAAATTCCTGAAGTAAGTATTTGCCGGTAGCGATTTTTCCCCGGCACTACCTTCAGCAGACTTGGCCGAAATGTCCCTGCCCGCCAGCAAGACCACACCTGGAAGGCGCGCGGCGGCAACAGGTTCGAACAAACAGAACAATCGACCGACTGATGAGGCCCACCGTGGACAAGATCCTCCACCAACCACTGGGCGGCAACGAAATGCCGCGTTTCGGCGGCATCGCCACCATGCTCCGTCTCCCCCACCTGCAAAGTGCCCAAGGCCTGGACGCCGCCTTCATCGGCGTGCCGCTGGACATTGGTACCTCGCTGCGCTCCGGCACCCGCTTCGGCCCGCGGCAGATCCGCGCCGAATCGGTGATGATCCGCCCGTACAACATGGCCACCGGGGCTGCACCGTTCGACTCGCTGTCGGTGGCCGACATCGGTGACGTGGCGATCAACACCTTCAATCTGCTGGACGCCGTGCGCATCATCGAAGAAGCGTACGACGAGGTCCTAGAGCACAACATCATCCCGCTGACCCTGGGTGGGGACCACACCATCACCCTGCCGATCCTGCGCGCGCTGCACAAGAAACACGGCAAGATCGGCCTGGTGCACATCGATGCCCATGCCGACGTCAACGACCACATGTTCGGCGAGAAGATCGCCCACGGCACCACCTTCCGCCGCGCCGTGGAAGAAGGCCTGCTCGATTGCGAGCGCGTGGTGCAGATCGGCCTGCGCGCCCAAGGCTACACCGCCGATGACTTCAACTGGAGCCGCCGCCAGGGCTTCCGTGTGGTCCAGGCCGAAGAGTGCTGGCACAAGTCGCTGGAACCGCTGATGGCCGAGGTGCGCGAAAAGGTCGGCGGTGGCCCGGTGTATCTGTCGTTCGACATCGACGGCATCGACCCGGCCTGGGCGCCTGGCACCGGCACCCCGGAAATCGGCGGCTTGACCACCATCCAGGCGATGGAGATCATTCGCGGCTGCCACGGCCTGGACCTGATCGGCTGTGACCTCGTCGAAGTCTCCCCGCCTTACGACACCACCGGCAACACCTCGCTGCTCGGTGCCAACCTGCTGTTCGAGATGCTCTGCGTGCTACCGGGCGTAGTGCGTCGTTAATACCGCTACACCCCGGCAGGAGCCATGAGGGAGGGCCACAGAGGCCCGCCAACAACACGACAAGACCGCCGGGCGCCTTGAACCCGCCCGCGTGGTCGATCTCGCCATAATAAAGATAATCGGGAGACCCCCAATGGCCTTGGACATCATTGTTGTAATGATCTACACCGCCGGCATGCTCGGGCTTGGCTGGTATGGCATGCGGCGCGCGAAAACCCATGAGGACTACCTGGTGGCCGGGCGCAATCTCGGCCCGGTCCTGTACATGGGCACCATGGCCACCACCGTGCTCGGTGGCGCGTCCACCGTCGGCACAGTACGCCTGGGCTACGTCCACGGCATCTCCGGCTTCTGGCTGTGCGCAGCCCTGGGCCTGGGCATCATCGCCCTCAACCTGTTCCTCGCCAAACCTTTGCTGCGCCTGCGCATCTTCACCGTGACCCAGGTGCTGGAGCAGCGCTACAACCCCGCTGCACGCCAGGCCAGCGCCGTGATCATGCTGGCCTATGCATTGATGATCGGCGTCACCTCGACCCTGGCCATGGCCACCGTACTGCAGGTGCTGCTCGACCTTCCGTTCTGGGCTTCGCTGCTGTTGGGTGGTGGCGTGGTGGTGCTGTACTCGACCATTGGCGGCATGTGGTCGCTGACCCTGACCGACATCGTCCAGTTCGTGATCAAGACTGTCGGCCTGATGTTCATCCTGCTGCCAGTGTGCCTGTACAAAGCCGGTGGCTGGGACACCCTGGTGGCCAAGCTGCCATCGGCCAGCTTCCAGCTGACCACCATTGGCTGGGACACCATCATCACCTACTTCCTGATCTACTTCTTCGGCATCCTCATCGGCCAGGACATCTGGCAGCGGGTATTCACTGCCCGTGACGAGAAGGTCTGCCAGCGCGCTGGCACCACCGCTGGTGTGTACTGCGTACTGTACGGTCTGGCCTGCGCCACGATCGGCATGGCTGCGCACGTGCTGATGCCCGACCTGGCCAACCCGAACAATGCCTTTGCCGAGATGATCAAGACCACCCTGCCCGACGGCATCCGTGGCCTGCTGATGGCAGCGGCGCTGGCCGCCATGATGTCCACCGCCAGCGCCGGCCTGCTGGCTGCGTCGACCACCCTGACCGAAGACTTGCTGCCCAAGCTGCGTGGCGGCAAGGCGTCGAGCCTGGGCGTAAGCCGCCTGTTCACCCTGCTCACCGGCCTGGTGGTGCTGGGTATCGCCCTGGTGGTGAACGATGTGATCAATGCCCTGACCCTGGCTTACAACCTGCTGGTCGGTGGCATGCTGATCCCGCTGATCGGGGCGATCTTCTGGAAGCGCGCTACCACCGTCGGGGCCATCGCCAGCATGTCGCTGGGCTTCGCCACCGCGCTGCTGTTCATGTTCAAGGATGGGCTGGAAGCCAATACGCCGATCTACTACAGCCTGGCGGTTGGTCTGGTGAGCTTTGTGGTGGTCAGCCTGATGTCACGTAAATCGGTGGCGGCGGTGAAGCTGGCCTGACCTTCAGCCTGAACTGGCCTCTTCGCGGGCTCGCCCGCTCCCACAGGGATACCACAAGCCTTGAAATTCATGGGGTACCTGTGGGAGCGGGCAAGCCCGCGAAGAGGCCGGTACAGGCAACACACAACTGGCAGACACAAAAAGGCCGCTGCACCCACCCAGGTGCAGCGGCCTTTGTCTGTATCAGCGACGACGCGGTTGGCGTTTGCGCTGCTCTTCATCAGTCGGGATCGGCACCGGCTGCAAAGGTGGTGGAATCAGCCCCAAGGCGACAGCCAGGTCGTGGAGCCAGTTGGATAGTGGTTTATTCATAATGCCCCCTTGACGGGTCAGCCTCACGGCAATTCAATCCTGCGATGTTTCATACAGATCATAGCCCTATGTCCTGTATTACGCATGCCTCTAAACCTACAGATACGGGCCATTTTGATACGGATCAAGCCGTAACGGCGCATTCCGACGACTGGTTAATCGTTTCGCTTTGTTGCAGGTCGACCCAGGCCTGCAAATTTGCCCCGCACATGCCCTGGCGCCACATCAACCAGGTGACCGCCTGATCGAACGGCGCCTGCAGTCGGTGCGCCCGTACCCGGTCGCGCCCGGGAAGGCTGTCGAGCATCGACCTGGCCATCATCGCCACGCCCGCACCGGCGATCACGCAGGCCAGCATGCTCTGGTACGACTCGATCTCCATCACCCGGCCCATGGGCGTATGGGCATGGGCATACCAGGCCTCCAGGCGCATGCGGTACGAGCAGCCTTGGCGGAACGTGAACACCGCCTTGCCCGCCACATCCTTGGCAGTGAGCACCGCTGGGTGCTCGGGGCTGGTGATCAGCACCAGCTGCTCATCACACAGCGGAACGCCATCCAGCCCGGCCAGGCTCGGCGGCCCATCCACCAGTGCCGCGTCCAAGGTGTGGTTCAGCAGGCCTTCCAGCAGTTCGCCACTGGGCGCAGCGCGCACCTGCAGGTTCACCGCCGGGTAGGCTTGGTGATAACGCGCCAGCAGCTCGGGCAAATGGGTCGCCGCCGTGCTGTACATGGTCCCGAGTACAAAGTCCCCCGCCGGTTGGCCGCCCCGCACGGCGGCCAGCGCCTCGTCGCGCAAGGCTGACATGCGGTTGGCGTAATCCAGCAGCACCTTGCCCGCCGGCGACAGCTGCAGACGCTGGCGTTCGCGCAGGAACAGCTCGACACCCAGTTGCTCCTCGAGCTGGCGCAAGCGCGTCGACAGGTTCGACGGCACCCGATGCAGGCGCTCTGCGGCACGGGTGACCGAACCGTCCTCGGCGACGGCCTGGAAGATACGCAGTTGGCTGAATTCCACAGCATTCTCCAAAACAGAACAACTTGATCATCATTATTCAATTTTATTGAAAAATAAACCGCCCTAACCTGCCAGCCATCGCTTACATCCGTGCAGGAGAATCGTCATGTCGCCACTCATTCAACTGCTGGCAAGCGCCGTAGCGCTGATGATGGCCATGGGCATCGGCCGTTTCGCCCTGACCCCGCAGCTGCCGCAGCTGATCGCCGAAGGCCAGTTCGATCTGACGGTCGCCGGGCTGGTCGCCGCGGCCAACTATCTGGGTTACTTCATCGGCGCGGTCGATGCCATGTTCGCCCGCTCGCCGGGCCATGTGCGCCTGCGCCTGCAGGGTGGGCTGTGGCTTTGCGTGCTGCTGACCCTGGCGTCATGGGCTGCAGACGGGTTCTGGAGCCACCTGCTGCTGCGCTTTGGCACCGGAATGGCCAGCGCCTGGGTGCTGGTGATGATCACCAGCCTCAGCCAACAGGTGGCCAATGCCAACAACCGTCAGCGCCTGGGTGCACTGGTGTTCGCGGGGCCCGGCCTGGGCATCGCGCTGACTGGCTTGCTGGCGCTGGTGGCGCATCTGTGGGGGTTGGGTTCGGCAGCACTGTGGCTGATCTATGCCGTGGCCGCGCTGGTGATGCTGCTGGCAGTCCGGCCTTGGCTGCCAAGAGCGCTGCAAGCGGCACCAGTGCCGTCGGCTGCACGCCAGGGCCCGACCCGCAGTGTCGGCATCGGCCGCCTGGGGCTGGTGTATGCACTGTATGGCGTGGGTTACATCCTGCCGGCCACCTTCCTGTCGCAGATGGCCAACCAGCAGTTCCACGGGCAGTGGCTGGCCGACCTGTTCTGGCCGGCGTTCGGCCTGTCGGCGGCACTGGGGGTACTGCTGGTGAGCCTGCGGCGTGGCGGCCGCACCTCGGCCTGGCTCACTGCCACCCTGTGGCTGCAGGGGTTGGGTGTACTGGCCTGCCTGATGGGTGGGGGTGTCGGGCTGGCGTTGGGCGTGGTGCTGTGTGGCGGGCCGTTCCTGGCCTGCATGCAGTTGGTGATGCAACGTTCGCGGGAGCTGGCGCCGCATGCCACACAGCGCAATGCCGGGCTGCTGACGGCCTGCTTTGCCCTGGGGCAGTTGAGCGGGCCGCTGCTGGCGGCGGTCAGCAGCCATTACAGCGGCGGGCTGCAGCCGGCGCTGATGGTGGCTGCGGGTGGGTTGGTGGTGGCTGGGGGGCTGGTGCTGCTTGGCAGCTCTGCACAGCAGGGCAGCGCCTGTCAGGCCAAGGCAGCATCCTGAATCGTGGCTGCCCGTGCCGGCTTTTTCGCGGGCTCGCCCGCTCCCACAGGGGCCGCACAATCTTCAAGACCTGTGCAATACCTGTGGGAGCGGGCAAACCCGCGAAGAGGCCGGTACAGGGTATCGATCATCCCACAATCCGCCGCAACTGCTGCTTCACCCAAGGCTCGGCACTCACCAGGACCACCCCCAGCAGCACCATCAACGCGCCAACCACAAAGTTCAGGCTCAGCGGCTCATCCAGCAACAACACGCCAAAGGTCACTCCGAACAGCGGGGTGATGAACGAGAACACTGCCAGGTTCGACGCCAGGTATTTGCGCAGTAACCAGAACCAGGTCAGGTAGCTGATGAACGACACCACAACCCCTTGGAACAGCACACTGCCCATTGCCAGCGGCGTCAGCGTCACCGCGCCGATCTGGCCGCTGAGCAAGGCAATCAGCAGCAACCCGGCAAAGCCCACCGCCAGCTGATAGAACAGGGTCAGGGTCGCCGGCGCTTCCGACAGCCGCGAGCAACGCACCACCACCGTGGTCGCCCCCCAGGCCAGCCCGGCGATCACGCCAAAGGCATCACCCAACAGTGTGCGGCCATCCATTTGCTCGAACGACATGCCGCCGGCAAACGCCATGGCAATGCCGCCGAAGGCCAGCAGGATCCCCAGCCATTGCAGCAGCCGCAGGCGTTCGCTGGGCAACCTGAAATGCAGGCCCAACGCGGTAAACACCGGCGCGGTATAGAGGAACACCGACATGTGCGCCGCCGAGGTCAGCTTCAGCCCCTCGGCAATGAACAGAAACTCCAGGCCGAACAACCCGCCCGCCACCACCCCGGCTCGCCAGGTGCTGCCGACCTGCTCCCAGCCCCCGCGCCAGCACAGCATCAGGCCTACCAGTACGGCGGCGATGCCGTTGCGCAAGGCCGCCTGCATCACCGGCGCGATATCGATGGCGGCCGTCTTGATCAAGACCTGCTGGCAACCCCAGATCAGGCACAGCCCCAGCATCACCTGGAAGGCAAAGGCGTCGGGGTTCTTGCGGACCGCGCTCATAGGCGGGCCTCTGCGGTAGTCATTGGCATGGGCAAGGGCTCGGCAATGGTCAGGAACTACCGATTATCGGGTTTCCATGGCCACCCTTGCCAGCCTCAAAACGACCTCAGGCGATCTGTGCCTTCGCCGACACCTGCTCGAAGGTGGTTTCGTCCAGCGCATCCTCCTGCTCGTCCAATACCTGGCGCGGGTGTTCGAAGCCGGGAATGCTGCTGTCGATCAGGCTCATCAGCCGCGAACCGCGCTCGGTCAGCACGAAGTTCTCGCCATTGCCGCCATCCTCTTCGGGCCGGGTTTCGATGAAACCACGCTCGAACAGCAGCCTTTCGTATTCGCAGGCACGGGTTTTCAGGTGGTCCAGGTCGCCCACCGGCTCCCCCTTGGCAGCCAGTGCCGCAGCGTGCTGCTCGGCATAGGGGCGTGGCGTGAAGCTGTGACCGGCGCCGTTCTGCACCTCGTGCAGCAAACGCTCGATCAGGTCCCAGTCGTAGGCGATGCTCATGGCTACGGGCTCCTGCTGTGGACGGAAGGGGTACACAGGTTGGGACCTGTCGAGCTTGCCCAGCGTTCCGAAATATCTCAGCGCTGGCGTTGTTGTGCTTGCATGTACTGGCGCAGCAACTGGTTGATCCGGGTCTGGTAGCCGCTACCCTGCTCTTTGAACCAGGCGAGAACATCGGAATCAAGGCGAATGGTCACCGTTTGCTTGGCTGGAACTCGCAGCTCGGCCTCGCGGAAGAAATTTTCATCCAGCTCAGGAATATCCGAGGTATCAATAGCCTGGTCGTCCTGTCGAGCCAGGCGACTCCAGTCAGTTTTCGATGCTTTGGTCATAATGTTTGGCCTCCCATCTGGTGGCTTTGCGTGCAGAAATGATGCGAATGACATCACCCTGCCTTTCCGTGTACACGACCACGCCTATCAGACACTTCAGCCAGCCCAGGCAGACCCAGCGTTCCTCATCGTGGTCCGGATTGCCATCGCGGCGAATCAGCATCGGATGATTGAACATATTCGGAACATCGCTGAAGTCGATGCCGTGCTTGCGGATGTTTATCTGGTTCTTGGCATCGTCCCATTCAAAGAACATGGGACGCTCCGTATTTACATCTGTACATACGATACCTCCTGATCCAGGCCAAGGCTAGGGAGCGATCGCCCACTCTTCAATAGCTTCAGGAGGTTTTGGGAAAGGGATTACAACCTGGAGGGAAGTGGCCTGGCCAAATGGCTCACAAGGCTAGGTCAGATGCCCAGCTGGGGACAGGCTGACCATGAAGTGCCACCGGTCGAAGGCGCTGAACTAACGGCCAGGCACATACCTCCACCGGGCATCACCACCGCCGGAGGTAGGAAGGATGAAACTGCTGCTGCCCATTGCCTGCGCCACTGCCCTGTTCTGCGCCCTGCCCGCCTGGGCCTGCACACCGGAAGAAGCGACGCAGAAACGCGAAGAGCTGGCCGGGTTGGTCACCCAGTTGACCGAGCAGAACCCGCAGAAGGCCAAGGAGATCAATGACGAGCTTCAAGGGATGGAGCTGGGCACGGCGAGCAAGGATTTGCCCGACAAGTGTCAGCTGATCGACAAGCGGATCAATGAACTCAAGGCTGCCGAGGATAAAACCGAGTAAATACGCTGCCCGTAGCTGTAATTTGATGGAAAGCGGTGTTCGTCGGAAAACGCTGAAATCATGTGCACAACTGTATAATTTACCGTGACCCACTGAGGCACAACCGTATACAGGAAACCATGATCGTGACCAAGAAACCGCTGACCGACGCGACGGTGCGCGACAAGAAAACCCCCGGCCAGTATCCGGACGGCACTGTGCGAGGCCTGTACCTGATCGTCAGCGCGACCGGGACCAAATCCTGGCGGTTGCGTTACTGGGTGGACGGCACAGAGCGTGTGCATACCCTTGGCCGCTACTACGTCGCGAGAGCCGGCGTGCCATTGCCCCAGGATCATATGGGCCTGGTTGACGCCCGCACCGCAGCGGAGGCAGCCAAAGCTGGTGCCAGGCAGGGCATCCACCCGAAGGACCAGAAAAAGGCACAGCAGGCCGCCCGAAAAGCAGACCGGGAACTGACCTTCCGTGTGGTGGCGGCTGAGTTCGTCGAGCACAATATGACGGCGAACGACTGGTCGCCTAGCACCGAGAAGGGCCACCGGTACGCGCTGGCTGCAATCAATGAAATCATCGGTGATGTGCCGGTGAAGCATCTCGACACGGACCATATCAAAGCCGTCCTCAAGCCCTACCAGATACAGGATTCGAAACGGCCCACTGCCGAGCGCTTTGCATTCGGCGTAGTCAAGCGGGTACTGTCCTTCGCCAAGACTTCGAAGTACGTCAGCGAGAACGTGGCCGTTGGCTGCGAAAGCTTCCTGTCTAAGCGCAAGAAAGGCGAACGGCGTTCACAGAGCAACCATGCCGCGATCCTTGATCCCGTCGAGCTGGGCGCCTTCCTGTGCAAACTGGAGGCACACCCGCTCCACAGCCCGAGCTGGTACGGGATGCGACTGCAGACCATGCTGCCGGTACGGCCGAGCGAACTGGCCGCGATGCGCTGGGAAGACCTGGACCTCGACGCCGGTTGGTGGGTCTACGTCATGCCCAAGGTGGACAAACCGCACCATGTGCCCCTTCCCCGACAAGCCATTGCCATATTGCGCGAGCTGCTGCAGCGGCGCATGGGCCACGCTGAATATGTGTTGCCGTCACGCCTCGACCCCGCCAAGCCGATGCACCCCGAAAGCATGCGCCTGTTACTCACCAAGCAATTGAAGTACGACGTTGGCACAGTGACCTGCCACGGTTTCCGGGCAACCTGGCGAACCTGCGGCAAGAAGTACCTCAAGATCGACCCCGATGTGCTGGAGCTGGCCATGGGGCATGAGACAGATGACCCGCTAGGCCGGGCCTACAACCGCGACGACCTCCTGCCGGAGCGGGTCGAAGCAGCGCAGCTCTACGCCGACTGGCTGGATGATTTGAGAAACAGAGACACCGCCGAATAACTTTTTCATTTTTACTGCAGCCCTTGTGCATTGAGGGCTGCGACTACATCTGGCGGGTGGTCGTTCGCAACTTCACCGCTTGTTCGCTGTAATTCGATAACAAACGCTATAAAATGATGATCAACGGCGTAGGGGATAATCCCAACTTTTAAATTCGACAACTTTTAAATTCGACAACTTTTAAAAAGTTCGTTGAGCGCCCACTGCTACCTGCGAGGTAATGGTCATGGCAAAACAGAACTCTCAAACTCCAACTAGCGAGACTGCGCCGTCGAGCGCTGTGGTCTGCCCCTTCCTGACGTTCGAAGAAGTCTTGGCCATGACTGGCTACAAGAATCGCCCCACCCTCTACGCACAGATTTCCCGTGGCTTTCCCGCCCCCGTTGCTGTCGGCCCGATCCGCAGCAATGGCCGCGCAAGCAAGGTTGCGTGGGTGCGCGCCGAGGTTGAACAGTGGATCGCCGACCTGATCGCCGCGCCGCGTCACCTGGACCGCAAAAGTCAGGTTCAGCCTGCCTGAAAAAGAAAACCCCGGCGGATCAGGCCAGGGTTCAATGAGGTATCGCTATGAATAGTTATATTGTAACGCTGCTAGCCAGCGCCGCAAGCCCGTCCGTCACCCCCGATGAATGCTGGGACGAATACGATCCGGGCGTCATTCACGCCCTGCTCACCAGTGAGCCGAACACCTGCACCAGTGGCAGCGTGGTCATGCTCAGTCCCGAGCAAGCCACCGCCGCAGTGCTGCGCCCGGCGCCATTACCCGCCCCTGCACGGCGCCCCCCTGTGCCGATGCCCGTGCCAGTAGTCCGCAACACGGGCCAGCAGCGGACGCGCCAACAAACGGCACAGGGGGCGCCCCAGGGCGTAGTGAAAATTCAACGGCCGGCAGTGGTTAGTGGGGGTGTGCAATGGGCATGAACATCGACGCCGAGTCGAGGGAAATCCTTCGCTATATCTCCCAGGACTTCGTGATGTTGACGGCGAACGGTGAGCAGCGCGCCTACCACATCGAGTCGGGGGATATTTTCGGCCAGAAGGGATTCATCAAGTATTGCAGCAAGCACTACGGTGAAATCACGATCATTCAGGGTGACGGCAAGGAAGAACGCGCCGCCTCGGGTGCCATCTGGTGGAACTGGGAAGACCCGCTGCAACGGGTAGCACGGCGTGTCGTCATGGAACCGACATCCAAGCCCGAGCATGAGGGCAACCCCGAGATGTTTAACCTCTGGTACGAGCGCAAGAAGACCATGTGCCCGCCCAATCTGAACGCCACCCCCGAGAGCATTGAGATTTTCGTCAAACACCTGCTCTACCTGGCCGACGATGACGAAGTGGTGGTCATGTACTTCCTGAACTGGCTGGCCACCCTGTACCAGACGCCTGAAATCAAAATCCCGAGCGCCTTCCTCTTTTATTCCAAACTCGGCGGCGTGGGCAAATCGATGCTGTTCAAGTTACTCGCCCAAGTGTTCGGACCAATTATGGTCGGCACATGCAGCGGCCGGGCGCTGACCAAATCCTTCGATGATGTCACCGAGCACAAGCGGTTGCTGTTCATCAACGAAATGGCCAGGTCGGAAAAAGCAGACGGCTATGAGAACTTCAAGAACATGATTTCCGAGGAACAGGTTTCCTTCGAGGGCAAGGGCCGGGCGGCCAAGGACATAGTGAACATCACCCACTACATCGTCACGACCAACAATAAGGACGCGCTACCGCTGATGCAGAGTGACCGCCGCATTGCCGTCTTCATGTGCAATGCCACGCCGAAGCCGGATGCCTACTACATCAGGCTGCGCGCCTGGATGGAGAACGAAGGTCCGTCGCTGGTGGCTGGTGTTCTGGCGCAGTGGAAGTTCCCAGCCGACTGGAACCCATACGCACCTGTGCCGCAAACCGCTGCAGCCAGGGCTATGCAGGACGCTGCACAGGGCGAGCTTTACGGCGTCGTCAAAGAGCTGATCGATCAGCGTCGAGAGCCGTTCGATAAGGACATCATCGTGGTAGGTGAAGCCGCTACCAAGCTCAACAACATGGGGTTAGCCCTGACTAAGCCGGCAAACATCACCAGCCTGGGCAAGGTGCTCAAGGTTCTTTGCGGGGAACCGGAACCGCTGCGCATCTTGAAGCGGGAAACCGGCAAGTCGATGCCGCTCAATGTGTACCTGATCCGTAATGCCGAGCAGTGGAAAGCTGCGTCCGCCGAGCAACGCATGAACCACCTCGACACCGGGGTGCACCTGTTCCCTGTTCAAGATCAATCAGATGACAGCGAGGCGGCCAACCATGAGTGAGCCCATACCCAAACCAAAATGTGGCGATCTGTGGGAAACCATAGAGGCGCTGTTTTTAGTGACCGAACACACCTATGACCCCGATCTGAGGGCCATCGCTAAGCAGAAATTGGCGTATTTCCTCATGACTGCAATGGTGGATTGGGGTACGTCACGCGAAGTTCTAGAGCACTCCCCTAAAGCCTTTATCCTGGACGTCTTGGTGGCTGCCTTGGACGAAATTAGGGGGCTTAGGCGCGGCATCGGTGGGAATGAACTGCGATATCCCGGCACCGACGAGGCCCTGAATCGATACGTGGAGGAAACTAGCCATGACCACTAGCATTTCCGGCAGCGCGCCCCCGACTCCGCCCGCATTGATCCCTCTGAATCTGTGCGGTACGGGCGGCCGACGCATCGAGCGCGACGTGACAGCCCCGGATCAGGGGCGATACTTGGATGTGGACTTGGGCCAGTTCAAGGAGAGTGACGATGGGTGACATACTCGATTTCAACAAAGCGGTACTCGCACAGGCTATTGCCAGGTACAAATCCGGCGAGCGCGACCCCGGCTGGGAAGACAACCCAGCCCTGACGGCTGCGGTTAGAGATTTCCCAGAGTACGTCCATCACGCTGACTGGATGACCACCACCTTTCACTCAATGCCCGAAAATATCCAAAAGATCACCGCAATGATAGCGAGCACTGAGACGGCACACGTGCCAGAGAGTGAGCGCCAAGATGCGTTCATGACTGTGCTGCTACGGCTGCTCAGGGAATGGGCGCATCTACATGAGGCGCCGGATTGTCCATGACCTGCACCGTCGCTATCATCGCTGGCTATGTGCCATGGATTGAGAGAAGGGATTGCAATGGCTTCGTGGGAACCAGTGCATGGTGTGTTTACGGCTTCGCCATCGTGGCTGCCGGCGATGGATTTTTGGGATAAGTTCGACTGGTTTCCCTTCATCATGACGGCTGCCGCCGCGTTCATCACTGCCCTAGTGGGCGCGAAGGTCGGCGCCTCGGCAGCACAGAAGATCGCCAAGAAGGCCAAGCGGATAGACGAGCTGACTGCCGAAATCCGTGCGGTGAATACAGGCATAACCATTGGTATGGCGATCCTCAACGCTGCATTGTCCTCGAAAAGCCAGTACATCAAACCTGTCAAAGTTAGGTATGAGGCAGAGCGAGAAAAGTTCCAGGCTGCGGTTAAAGCGGGCACTGGCGAAGCGGTGCTAGTAATTGACCGCCTGAAGTTTTTGCATGTATCTATGCCGACAGGGGACCTGCAGCAACTAGTGATGCATAAAATATCCAGTTCCGGGCTTGCCCTGCGGGCTGCCCTTGCGCTTATGGATAGCGATACGCGGCTTGGGGAAGCTATCAATCATAGGAATAATCTCCTAGACAGGTTTTCTAAAGAAGACCTCCCGCCAGGATTTTCGCTCGCGGACCTTTATTTCGGCACAGCTGTTGCTGGCGGGCACAACAAGGAGTATCGCAGCACTCTCGATGCTGTATGCAGCTATAACGATGAGGTTATTTTCTTTTCTCTCAAGCTGTGCAAAGACCTGGAGGCTCACGGGCAAGTTCTGGTGAAAGAAATTAAACAACTGTCGGATGAACCTGTCGGAATCATCACTGTTAACGAAGAAGCTGCCTATAGGACCGGGCTAGTACCATCGACGAAAGAATTTGAAAGCTGGCTGGGCGGCTATAAAGAGGTACACGCGCCGCGCCCTCCCCGCAAATGGTGGCACTGGCGGCGCAAGAAAGGGCATTCCTAGGCCTCTCTGCCACAGCCAATTATTTCCCTACGCACCCCGACGCCGCTATCATCGCTGGCCATGTGCCACAGTTAGATCGAAGGGGTTGCAATGGCGGGTTTGTGGGAACAGGTTGGCGGCGTCTTCTGGAGCATGCCCCCTGCAGCGGTTCCAGTCGAAGAGGCTCGGCCACTATCGACGATCATCATGTGCGGTGTGGTCGCAGCGTTCGTACTTACTGCCGTGCTGCGGTATGTATCGCACAAGCTCAGGCCGCAGGGCTGGGGATTGCGAAAGCACCTGGGAGCGGTCGGGGCTGCACTCACGCTTGCTTACGTTGCCATTGTCCTTCCAATCATTTGGGGGCGGGTTGATACGCTGCTGACCATGCCCCTCAACGAGGTGGGTGATTTCCTGGCCGGCGCATTTGGGCCTCTGGCTATCTTATGGCTTGTACTTGGGTTCCTCCAGCAAGGCGAAGAACTGGGCCAAAACACCAAAGCACTGGAGTTTCAGGGCGACGAGTTGAAATTGAGTACCAAAGCACTATTGATGCAGGCGAAAGAACTGAAAAACTCTGTCGAGCAGCAGACCATCATGGCGGAAGCCGCAAAGCAGCAGAGGGAAGAGTACCTAGCGTCCTTAGAAGCAGACCGCAAGAGGCGAGAGCTGGAAATCAAGGTTCTCTTTTCACTGCGTACCGGGAATAGCGGGTATCCCGATTCGAGTGGGATGGTGGCGAACGAAATCAGAATCACCAATGACGGTTACCGAGCCCACAATGTTGTTCTAGATATGCAATTGCCATTCGATGACTCCGAGCCGTTCCATATCGGAGGTTTTAGGGCTCACTCCGCTCAGTCCGTTGTAGTGCACATACCCAATGATTCCATCCCACGATCCGGTACTGCTGTGCTCAGATACGAGGATGCTGACGGCAATCAAAAGGTCGAACGCTTCGGCTACATGATCACGAACCAGAACCGTATTGAGTTCGACTAGATTAAGGGCATCCCTTCCCACCAGCGCCCACCGCCAGGCCTACGGTCACTCCGCAATCTCTGCGCGTGGTCGTGGTCCTGGGGTGGCGCGCCCAACCGAGGGTGGTGGCGTGCCGAACAGCTCGGCGCGCAGTTCCTGATCGATCTGTGCGGGCGTCATGCGCATGCTCAAACACCACAACGCCACGCGCACGCCGCGCAAGAATGCACGGTTATGCCTGCGGGTTTCCGCGCAGTGGCTGCGCTCGATGTGGAGCTGCAGCCGCGCAAGGTGTTCATTGATCCGCTGTTCCCGCGATACGAGCCCCATGGTCAGAACCCGAACCGTGGGGCGTCGTTGGCCCGCATCTGCTCGAACAGCCGGTCGAAGTCCTCATTGCTCATCGACGCCACTTGACTGGCAGAAAGCCGACCTTGCTCGTCCGGTGCACGGCCGCCACCTGGAAGCGCGCCGAGGCTGGTCGGTGCACGCTTCGCCGGGGTGGCCGGTGCACGGTGCTGCGATTGGAAACCGAGTGCCTGTGCACGCTGGTACACGTATGCACAGGGGTCGATCCCGTTTGCCTGGCAGTGCCGGAGGAAACCAACGGTGGCGACGTTCTCCAAGCCCTGGATTTCCGCAAGCGTGGCGCCCGGATACTGCACGGCCAGCTGGCTGCGGATGTTCGCGTGGACAAATTCGCGGGCGTCATCGTAGTCAGGGTGCGCAGCCCGGAACTTTGGTTCCAGCTGACGGACGAAGGGCTCGACTTCCTGTGCATCGCGCTGCACCTGGACGGCGGCCTGTTCCAGCTGCTGGCGGTGCACAGTGGCTTGCTGCTGCCCCTGCATGTCGTTCAGGCGCTGCTCAAACTGCGCTTTCAGGGCGTTGATGTGGCCTTCCGGGTCATCGACGAAGGCCGGGATATCCGCCTGCTGCTGAGCCTGTTGTTGCTGGGCGGCGAGCTGCTGTTGCCACTGCTGGAACTGCTGCATCTGCGCCTGGTGTGCGGCCAGCTGTTCCTGCAATAGGCGGACTTGTTCCTTGGCCTGTTGGTGGAGGGCGCGCTCCTGCTGCAGGGCACCGAGGGGCACATGCTTGCGACCTTGGGGCTGCTGCTCGACCTGTTCGTCTACCTGATCCGCTTCCTGCTCGGCCAAGTGGCCGTAGCGGCGGTCAGTCATGGCCTGGTGGTCCTCGACTTCGCTGGCGAGGTCGTCGGGCATCAGGTCATCGACGCCAGCGTCGTTGGGCACGCCGACGCTATCGGTCAGGTTCGCGGCCAGGCCATCGATTGGTACGGCTTCGTCGGGACCGTCGATTGGTTCAACTTGAATGGATTCACTCATGGTCAGTTACTCCGGTTTCACACGTTGACGTTTGGCAGGCTTGGCGCTTACGCCCTGGCCCTTGGATTCAGTAGGCACATGGGCTGTGCCAAGGCCGTAGCGCTGTGCCAAGGCTTCCGCGCTGTTGGCGCTGCGTTCGCGGGCAGCCTGTTCGGCCAGGGCCTCGGCCAGCTCCCGCTGCAGTGCGGCGATCTTGGTGCTGGGGTTGGTGCGCGCCTTGAAGGCTGCGATTTCCTGTTCGGTCAGTGGAGTGCGGGCGATCTGGTCGCCGCCCATGCCACACACGGCGCCGTATCGCACACGACGACGTTCGGCCACGATCAGCTTGAGCAAGCCATCGAGCAGCGCGGCTTCTGCGCTCTCGGCTGAACGGTAGCCGACGGTGCCAGAAGGTACGTTCTCGCCCAGTTGCCCGAGCGGCACGATGGGCTGGCCGTGAGTAACCAAATACCCACCACCTTCCGGGTCGGCAATGAGCTTGGCGCGGCTGTAGTCGACCTGGTGGAACTCGCAGTCCTGGCGCAGGCGGTCGAGGTGTTGGATGTCATACATGGTGGCGGCCCTCTTTGACGGCGGCGATGGCGGCGGTGAGCCGCTCGATTTCAGCTTGTTGATTGGCTGCGGCGGCGGTGCCGTCTGCCTGGTTCAGTCGGCGCAGCTTGGCGACCGCTGCTTCCAAGGCTTGCCCGGCAAGCGGTAGGTGCTTGGCGACATAGGCCTCTGCGTCCTGCAGCTCGACCACTGCCTTGCGAGCGGCCAGCACAGCTGCGTGCGCTTGTTCGATTTCGGTGTTCATCGTTGTGCCTCCATCTGGTCGCGCAATTTGTCGAGGGCGGCGCGCTTGCCCGAAGTGACATAAGGGATCGCGGCCATTCGCACAGCGGCGCGGGCCTTGGTTGCCATTTTTTCGAGCTGGTCGCGCTTCTGGTCGTCATCCAGCGATGCCCAGCCTGGAGAGCGGATCAGGCGTTGCGCGCCACGGTGAGTCAGGCGGCCGGCAAGCTGCGCCAGCTCATGGTGCTGGTCTGCTGGAATTTCGATCTTGCGGCCGTTGAGGGTCAGCGATTTCTGGAACTCGGTAGGCAACCAGCCAATACGACCAGCAAGCTGGCGCACCGGGTCGCTGCTCTCCTGCGACTGTGCAATCGGCGCGGCAATCGAGAACGGGCCGCCTGGATAGGTGCGGTTCGACACAGGTTCACCGAGGCCATCGAGCTTGGTCGGCAGGTCTTGGCGCAGGCCGGGAGTTCTGTACTTGATGGCGTCGAGAATCGAGTTACCTTCGCGGGCGTAGGGGTCGTTCTCGCTGGCGATGTTGGACAGCAAGGTAAGCGGCTGCGCGACGGTGCCGGCCATCTGCCGCGAGTACCATTCGGCGTTGCGCTTGGGGTCTTGCATGAACTCTACGAAGTTCGACAGACCCTGCATGTAGGTCTTGTTTACCGTGTTGTTCACCAGCGACCCAAGCGCGGCAACGGCAACGTTAGTCGCGTCTTTGTTCTGGTAGTCCATGGTCGCCATGTCGGCGGCCAGGCCGAGCCACTGGGCAAAGGGGTCAAGGCGGTTGTATTCGTGGTAGGTGCCATCGCTCCCGCGCACCGAGTACGGGCGCCAGCCGGTGTTGAGCAGGGCCTGGCGCTCGCGTTTGTCATCGGGGCCTGCGCCTGTGATGTACCCAGCCTGGGCCGCCATGCCGGCCATGACCATCACGCCAGTGCCCCATACGATTCGGGCGGCGGCGCGCTCCTGCCGTGCGCCACCAGCGGCGAAGTCTTCGCGCACTTCCTTGAAGAACGGAGCCAGCGGGGTGCGCTGCAGTCCGAACTTGACCACGTTGGCCGGGGTGCGGACGAAGGGCACAATCAGGTTCAGCCAGGGCGCCTTGGACTTCGCCGCCATGACCGCTGCGGCAAAGGTGCCTGCCTTGCTGTTGAAAGTGTTGATGCGGGCGTCGTTGCCTGCTGCTTCGATCATTTTGGGCGTGGGGTTCTGCACGATCTGCTCGATACGCTGGCTGAACTTCACACCATCGGGTAGCCGCCCCTCGCGTTTCTCCCTGATCGCTTCGCGGCGGGCCAAGGTACGCAACTGGGCCTCGAAATTGAGCGTTGCAAAAAATGCGTCCTCGGCACCAAGTGCACGGTATGGCAGGCTGGCAAGGCGGTCGGCGGCGAAGGCTGCACCACCCAGCACGCCAGGCCGGCGTGGGGCATTGTTCAGGCCTTGGCTGTTGTCCTGTTTAGCCTGCCCGCCCAGCACAGCTGACTCGCCGGTACGGAAAGCATCGACGGCTGCGGTGCCGGCCTTCGACATGCCCCGGCTCATGCCGATCAGCAGGTCGAGGGGTTCAGCGAAAACGGTCTGGCCGGACTTGCCCCCGGTCAAGGCGCGTTTGGTCGCACCGATGCCAGCGGCAATGCTGCGCTCGATAATCTCGTTGCCGAGGGTGGCGGTGTTGCTGGTGATGTTCACCGCATGGGTGCGGACACCGCTGAGCAGGGCTGCCCGGAAGTAGTAACCGAACAGGCGTTGCATCTTGCTCTCGGGCTGGCCGACCAGTTTGGCCAGGTTCTGTACGCCGCCGGCCTGGACTGCCTTGCCGATGGCAGCGGCCAGGTCGTCAGCGCCTTGCACGCCGCCGATACCCTCAAGGATTCGGGCGGCCTCGTTGATGTTCTGCACCTGCCGGCGCTGTGCTGCCAGTGCTCGGCCACTCTCGGCGCGTGCGCCCATGAGTTCACCGAACACGGTTTTCAGGTCGCCCAGGTCTTGCACAAAGGTGGCCTTCTCGATGTCGCTGGCCTGGCCGCTGGCGATGCGTTGTTGCTGCTCCATGACCGTTTTCAGGCGGTCGCTCACAAGGTCGGTTCCGGCGATGATCTGTTCGGCATTCCAGGCCTGGCCGATCCTGCGGCTGAATGCCTGCGCCTGGGCACCGTCGAGGCCGATTAGGCTGGCCAGGCGATGTTGTTCGTCCATGGTGACGACACCACGGCGGCGCGCTTCGATGTCCTGTTCGGCTGGGCGCAGCAGATCGAGCGAGCGGGTGCGCTGTTCGCCTTCCACGCCCAGGTTATCGAGTAGCGGTGTGATGTCCCGGCTACCAGCGAATGGCACGGGTTGCGGGGTTGGCTGGGGCGCTGGCCGTGGCGGGGTTGGCGGAGCAGCCGGTGCCGGGGTTGCCTGCTCGGGGTTCAAGTAGCTGCGGATCGCACCGGGTACGGCTGCGCGGGCAGCTTCGATGCGCGGATCAACCTGCGGGACTTCGGTCTGCTGGGCCTGGGCCGCGTTGGGGCGAGTCAGCAGGTTTGCAGCGCCGCCCATCACGCCACCAGTAATGCCGCCCAAGGTCGCAGCCTTGGCCACGCCAGCGAGCGGGTCTTTGCCCAGTGCGATGTTCCCGAGCACCTGGTCGGAAGTGCCTTGTCCGGCTTCCTCCAGTGCCTCCAGCGTGGTACCACCGAGCACTCGGGATACCAGACTACGGGCGAAGTCGGCGCCGTTCTGGCCGGCCAACATTGCGTCCACATCCCCAATGCCGAGGGCCTTGCCGATCTTGGCGCCAGCAGCGCCGAGCAGGCCAGTGGCAGCGCCAGATGCGACGGCTGCGCCAGTCTGACCGAGGGTCAGGCCACCAGTCTCTTGCACAGTACGGGATGCGTTCTGCCCGGATGCCACCAGCCCTTCACCGGCCCCGGCGCCGATCATGCCTGCCAGGCCTGGAGCAGCACCAAGGGCTTTAGCACCGAGTGCGATGCCACGGCCAGCGGCGCCGCCCAGCGCCATGCTTGGCAGCGACTCGGCGATGGCGTGCGGGATCAGGGATGGATTGTCGCGCAGCGCCTGCAGCGTACCGGCGAAGCCCTGGGCGCGGTCGAGCTGTTGCATGGCCTGCTGGTGTTCGGGCGTTGCCATGCGGTCGAGTTCTGCGCGACGACCAGCTGGGTCATAGCCCAGGCCGGATTTCATGGCCGGCGATACCCGACCACCCGACACGATGTCGCCCAGACCGGTGGCGGCTTCGGCAGCGCCGACGAAACCTTTGCTCAGGCTCAGGCCGTAGTCGTCAATTGCCTGGCCGATGGGGCGAAGGCTTTCCGGCAACAAGTCGTTGGCGTTCCAGGGCTGGGCTGCTGCAGGAGGCACAGGTTGAGCCGGCTCGTCGTCGAGGGCGTCACCGAACGCGGACAGCGGGTCGCCGAATGCGCTTACCTGTGGCTGCGCTGGCGCCGGTTGCGGTTGGCGCGCAGCAGGGCCAGGCGCCACTGGGTCGTCGGGAATTTCGTCACCGAAAGCACTGGTGGCCATTGCACGTTAACCTCGCTTAGTGGCGGTCTTGCCACTTACTGGGTCGATGTACTGGGCGCCAGCCGGCAGAGCGTCATAGTCCGCTTTGGTGAGCGGGCGGGCGATCTGCGCCTGGCCAGGTACGCGCATACCAGCTTTGGGGGCTGGCTTGGCCTGGGTTGCAGACTGGGCATTGCCGCCTGCTGCGGCCATCGGCATGACGCCAATCGGCGCCTGCTGTTGCCCCGGTGCATACGACTGGAGGTTGCCGGTACCTGGCAATGCGGACGTATCCGGCACAGGTTCGGCCTCGGCGCCCATGATCGCCTCAGTGGCGGCGTCAGCACCGGTTGCGGCTTTGCGGCCTGGCGCAAACTGGCTGAACGGTTCGCCCCAGGGGACGTAATCACCGACCTGCGGATTGAACTTGTGGCGCTGCATCAGGCCGTTGCCGACAGGCTGGTCGATGTAGGGGCGCGGTGCTGGGGTTCTTGGACCGGACGAGCCGCCACCGGCACCGGCGTGGCGCTGGGCGAACTGAGCCTGATCCTGCTGCAGCGTGGCCTGGCGATGCTGGGCCAGGTTGTCGGCGTTGGTGGCGCGAATCAGGTCGGCCGGGTCGACACCGAGCTGGGCCATCTGGCGTGCCATCGGAGACAAGCTTTTGAGGAAGTTCGGGTCTTGCAAGCGGGCTTGGTACTGCCGTTGCCGTTCAGTCTCGGCCTGGGCGGCCTGTTGCCGCATCTGCATCTGTTGCTGTTGTACCTGCATCATCTGGTCGCGGTACTGCTGCAGTGCCTGCACACGCTGCATTTCACTCATGCCGCCGAAGGCCTGCCCCAGGCGTGCGCCGAATCCGGGGTTGCCTTGCTGCGGCCCGGACGCCATGAGCATCTGCAACCCGAGCTGACCGAGCGGCGTGCCGGTCACGTTGTTGACGCCTTGGTTGAGTGCGTCGATGAAACTGGCCATTTCTCCTTACTCCCCCAGCACAGTGGCCGGGCGCTTAATGGATGGTGAATCCGCCCTGGTCGCGTTCTTCCAGGGCAATGAGCTGCATCAGCACAAGTTCACGTTCCAGGCCGCGCAGAATCTTGGCGCAGCTTTCCCCGTACAGCTGTACCAGGCCCATGAACGTTTCGAGCGGCAGGCCGCCGACAGTGGGCGCGGGCGGCGTGGCGAAGGCTTCGGCGAAATTCATGGCTTTTGCTCCCGGCGGGCGTAGATGGACAGGCTGAGTTCATGCGCGATAAAGCGCAGTCGCGCCGCGTGTTCCTCGGCAGCGTCCGCTTCACGAATCAGGCGTTGCAGGTTGTCGTCGTCGATATCGTGTTGCGTGACGACGTGCCCGGTGCCGGGGTGGGCCTCACCCACGTTCAAGCGGCTGTAGCCGTAGTAGATGTCGTTCATGGTCGTGGCTCCTGTTTGACGGCTTGCCGGATGGCCGCCTGTTGGTCGAGGTCGAAATCGTCGGGGCCAAGCTGGGGCACAGCGGTGTAGCCGCCCTGGTCGTTGTCCACCAGGCGGTGCGGGCGCTTCGTGGCGGGGCGGGTGCGCGGTGGTTTGCAGCGGCCGGCAAGAGCGAGCCTCAGGCGAACCTCACACTCGCTGAGGTGCGCAGTCTGGTCGAAGGCGAACGCGGCCAGGTCTTCCAGGGTGAAAGCATGCTGCGGTTTGCCGGGGCGGCCGGTATGCACAGGGGTGGCCTGTGGCAGCTCGGGATGGTGGCAAAGGGCGCTAGGGGTAATAGCCAGAAGATCAGCCAGTTGCTGGCTGGTGACTGCGGCTGTTGCGCTGATAGTTGGCTGCAAGTTCATCGGCGCATCCCCCCGGATGAATCGCTGAGTACATTCAAACTAATATCTAATAGTTGTCTATACAACAACTTCCCGACGAACGGTATGATTCTTGCATATAGTCCTTGCGGCGTAAAAAGTTGCGTTTTAACAATGGGTTGGAGTTACCGTTTAAATTTTGCGATTAATTTAAATTAAGGGTTGGCACAAGTTATTGATTGGGTGGCGGAATTTTAAGTTGCGTTCGTTAGTTACCGTTTGCGAGTTGCACAGGTTTAAGTGGCCGGGGCTTGGATTTTTGGCCGAAATTTTTGGAAAATTTCTGTGGGGACTCACCCCTAGTATTACGTTTCAACGATCACGCAAAGGACGACACACCCCCACCACGGTCGCCTTTTCAGCTTGGTGGCCCTTTTTCTGACGGCCTCTAATTTACACAATAGTATTCTGTTAACTAGCCAACCCTCATGGCTGTTGACTTCCAGCAAAAGCAGGCGCATCCTGACCATCAAGAAAAATTGTGTTAACTAGCGAAGCCAGCAAAATCAAGGGGCGAGCCATGCAACTCGTTGAAGCGGTGAAGACGCAAACGGACATTGATCTGGTCCAGCGCAAGCTGACCCTCAACGCCCGGAGCAACACGCTGTACGCGGACATCTGGAAGTTCGGGATCAACACGGCGCTGCGCATCAGCGACCTGCTGGAAATCACGCTGCAGGAGGCACAGACGGGGCAATTGAGGGTGGTAGAGGGCAAGACCGGCAAGCCACGCACAATCAAGCTGAATGAGCCGGCTATGGCCATCGTGGAGGCCAGGTCAAAGCCTGGAGCGGTGTACCTGTTCGAAGTGGACAGCAACCGCGCCAAGGGCAAGCCAGTGAGCCGTGTGGCCGTAGCCAAGGCGTTCAAGGCCGTGGGTGATGAACTGGGTATCGCGCTGGGTACCCACAGCATGCGCAAGACACGGGGCTGGATGATGCACAAGGCAGGCAAGTCCATCGAGCTGATCTGCAAGGTGCTGAACCACAGCAGCCCGGCCGTAACCATGGCCTACATCGGACTTACCGCACAGGATGTGGCAGACACCTATGACCAGTTCGAACTGTGATCGTTGATCGTGGTTCTCGGGGCCATGGATGGCGTCGGATGATGGCACCGCTATCGGGGGGTGTAGTTGGGAAAGGGCGGAGTGTAGTTAGGACCTAACTACAGGCAAAACAGCTCTAGCACAAGGGTTTGAGCAAGGTGTAGTTAGCGTAGCTAGGTTTTACCCTATTTTGCTGGCAATACCTGTATAACCCTGTAGTAGCTATAGGGTTATCACCCTTCCTCTAATTCATGTAAAAACCTAACTACATAACTACAGCAGAACTCAAATGCCTGTGCTAGACGCCCCAAGCCTGTAGTTACCTTTCCCGAAACCTGCCTACATACCTAACTACCTAACTACACGCTGTGCCATCATGCCGAAGCCCTGAAAACTTCGTTCCCAGCCCCCCTGAAAGTCGGCTACCGTAGAAAGACATCCCGCCCGGTGCCCCACCAGCCACAGCGCCAAGACCGTAGAAAAAACCGTATAACGGCCATCCCCTCCCCTGCCGCACCGAAGCAAAAAGACCCCGGACTAAAGCCTCTCGATCATCCATGAGTCGAGCCACCAAGGACTTGCCCGACAAGTGTCAGCTGATCGACAAGCGGATCAAGGAGTTGAAAGAGGCGGAGAAAAAGGCTGAATAGTGGTCGCCTGTGCTGGCCTCTTCGGGGGCACGCCCGCTCCCACTTGGACAACACAGCCTTCGATCTGTGATTATCCTGTGGGAGCGGGCGTGCCCGCGAAGAAACCAACAGCGATACTGAAGGTTAATCGGCCGCAGGCTTGCGCTTCTTCAGCGGCGCCAGGCCGTCAGCGCTGGCCAGCGGTGCATTGGCCTTCGGCTTGGCGGTTGGCTTGCGCTTGGCGGCCGCCTTCTTGTCGCCGGTCTTCTTCTCGACCTTTTTCTTCTTGCTGCCAGCGGCTTTGCCCGAGGCCTTGACCTTCTTAGGCCCGCTGTAGGTGCCCTTCACTTCCTTGATCACCCGGCGCTCGAACTGCTGCTTGAGGTAGCGTTCGATGCTCGACATCAGGTTCCAGTCGTTGTGGGTGATGAGCGAGATCGCCAGGCCTTCGCCACCGGCACGGCCGGTACGGCCTACACGGTGCACGTACTCGTCACCGCTGCGCGGCATGTCGAAGTTGATCACCAGGTCCAGGCCGTCGATGTCCAGGCCACGGGCCGCAACGTCGGTAGCTACCAGCACCTTGGAGCTGCCTTGCTTGAAGCGGTCCAGGGCCAGCTTGCGGTCCTTCTGGTCCTTCTCGCCATGCAGCACGAAGGCCTTCACGTCCTTGGCCACCAGGTGGCCGTAGATACGGTCGGCCAGCGCGCGGGTGTTGGTGAAGATGATCGCCTTGTCGAAGGTTTCGTTGGCCAGCAGCCACTGCACGATCTGCTCTTTGTGCTGGTCGTGGTCGGCGGTGATGATCTGCTGGCGGGTGCCTTCGGCCAGCTGCGAGACGCTGTTGAGCATCAGGTGCTCTGGGTCTTTCAGCACCTTGCCGATGATGTCGCGCAGGGCAGCACCACCGGTGGTGGCGGAGAACAGCAGGGTCTGCTGGCGGTTCTCGCACTCCTTGCACAGGCGCTCCATGTCTTCGGCAAAGCCCATGTCGAGCATGCGGTCGGCTTCGTCGAGGATCAGTACCTGTACGTGGGACAGGTCGAGGTTGCCGGCATTGAGCTGCTCGAGCAGGCGGCCCGGGGTGCCGATCAGCACGTCCGGCACCTTGCGCAGCATGGCGGCCTGTTCCTTGAAGTCTTCACCACCGGTAACCAGGCCCGACTTGATGTAGGTGAACTGGGAGAACAGCTGCACCTGCTTGAGGGTCTGCTGGGCCAGTTCACGGGTCGGCAGCAGGATAAGCGCGCGGATCTCCACGCGGCGCTCGCGCAGGTCGACCAGGCGGTTGAGCAGTGGCAGCACGAAGGCCGCGGTCTTGCCGCTGCCGGTCTGCGCGGTCACGCGCAGGTCACGCCCTTGCAGGGCCAGGGGGATGGCCGCCGCCTGCACCGGGGTTGGCTCGACAAAGTTAAGCTCGGCCACGGCTTTAAGCAGGCGTTCGTGCAGGGCGAATTGGGAGAACACGGAGGTAACCTCAGGCAAGTGCGGAAAATTCAGTTGCATAGGGTAACGTTTTCTGCCGCCTTAGCCGAATTTCTTTTGGCAACTTTGTCGCCATCCGGGCTCTAATGGCGCTTCGTTTGGCAACAAGACTGTACGCAAGCCCATGGATATCCAACGAATCTGGCGTGACTCCCTCGACCTGTGGGGCACCCTTGACCAACATCCGATGCTGCACGCGGCCATCGGCCTGGCGGTGCTGCTGCTCCTTTCCCTGGTGATCGGCCGCCTGGCACGCTTCCTGGTGCTGCATGGCGCCCGCCTGCTGGCCCGCCAGCCAGCGCTGAAGTGGCTGGACGACCTGCGCAACAACAAGGTGTTCCACCGCCTGGCACAGACCACGCCATCACTGGTGCTGCAGTTCGGCCTGAAACTGGTGCCCGAGCTGTCCGACACCGCCCAGCACTTCCTCGGCAATGTTGCCCTGGCCTTTACCCTGCTGTTCATGACCATGGCGCTGTCGTGCCTGCTGGATGCCCTGCTCGACATTTATGCCCGCACCGAACACGCCCGCACCCGTTCGATCAAGGGCTACGTGCAGCTGGCCAAGATGATGCTGTGGATTTTCGCCTCCATCGTCATCGTCGCCACCCTGATCGACCGCTCGCCGCTGCTGCTGCTGTCGGGCCTGGGTGCCATGTCGGCGGTGCTGCTGTTGGTGTACAAGGACACCCTGCTGTCGTTCGTCGCCAGTGTGCAGCTGACCAGCAACGACATGCTGCACGTGGGCGACTGGATCGAAATGCCCCAGGTGGGCGCCGACGGTGATGTGGTGGACATCACCCTGCACACCGTGAAGGTGCAGAACTTCGACAAGACCATCGTCTCCATCCCCACCTGGCGCCTGATGAGCGAGTCGTTCCGCAACTACCGCGGCATGCAGCAGTCCGGTGGCCGGCGCATCAAGCGCAGCCTGTTCATCGACGCGGCCGGCGTGCGGTTCCTGACTCGCGAGGAAGAACAGCGGCTGAGCCAGATCAGCCTTCTGCGCGACTACCTGGCGGGCAAGCGCCAGGAACTGCAAAGCTGGAACGAGGCCCTGGGGCCAGTGGCCGAGCTGTCGGCCAACCGCCGTAAGCTGACCAACATCGGCACCTTCCGGGCATTCGCCCTGGCCTACCTGAAAAACCACCCCAACGTGCACCCGAACATGACATGCATGGTCCGGCAGATGCAGACCACCGCCGAGGGTGTACCGCTGGAAATCTACTGCTTTACCACTACCACAGCGTGGGCTGAGTACGAGCGGATTCAGGGGGATATCTTCGACTACCTGCTGGCGGTGTTGCCGGAGTTCGGGCTGAGCCTGTATCAGCAGCCAAGTGGCAACGACATGCGGGTGGGGTTAAGCGGGCGTGTATCGCAAGAGCCTGTGCCGCGTCGGCTGGAAGAAATGAGCGAGGCTTGATATTGCCGGGGCTGCTTCGCAGCCCATCGCCGGCAAGCCAGCTCCCACAGGCTCCGCGCAAAATTCGAGATGTGTGCAGTACCTGTGGGAGCAACTGTCTTGCTTATATCCTAAAAGTTGGCGCTATCCCCTGTGGGAGCTGGCTTGCCGGCGATGGGCCGCAAAGCGGCCCCTTTCCGTGTCAGAACCGAGTCAGGGGTGCGCATTCATGGTTGTCGAAAGCCGGTTGCTCTCGCGCCCATGGACCATGCAATACAGCGCACCGGCCAGGATCAACCCCATCGCCCAACTGATATCCGCCCCCAGCCACTCGGCCACGAAGCCCGTGTAGAACGACAGTTTCATGAACGGGATGGTACCGATGATCGACACGGCGTACACCGCCAGGCTTCGACGATTGAAGCATCCATAACGCCCCTTGGCGTCATATAGCGCCCCCACATCATAGTGGCCCCTGCATACCCAGTAGTAATCCACCAGGTTGATCGCGCTCCATGGGATCAGCAGGTACAGCTGGCCGATCAGGATGTCGGCAAAGAACGTATCGAAATTGTACTGGGTGGCGATGGCGATCAGCGTTGCCGCTGTGGTCAGCCCTGCCATTACCAAGGCCTTGGCCGTCGCGGTCACGCGCCGGATGGTCTTGAAGGCGCCAAAGATCGTGACCGACGACATATAGGCGCTGTACAGGCACAGCACGTTGTACTGGATCACCCCCAGCGCGATCACTGCCAGCGCCAACGGCGCCCACGGGCCAAACAACGCGGCAATGGCTGTGGCGGGGTCATGTCCCAGTGCCGAGGGCAGTTCCACCGCCACCAGCGCGCCGAGCGCCATCATGGCGAAGGAGCCCAGCGCACAACCGCAATAGGTGGCCCAGAACGTGGCGCGGGGGTTGACGTTGGCCGGGAGGTAGCGCGAGTAATCGGCCACATAGGGGCCATACCCCAGCGTCCAGGAGGCCGACTGGGCCACGATCAGGTTAAAGGCGGTGAACGAAAAGCCGGTACTCACCGCCGTTGTGGTTGCCATGTCGCCGGGGTGCAACAGAATCAGCACCAGGGCGCCGGCAAAAACCAGCGTGGACAACAGGCTCATCCACGCGCCCAGGCGGTGGATCAGCTCGTAGCCGACAAAGCCGATGACAAAGGTCAGCAAGCCGACCACCACGATCGCCTGGTCATCGCTCATGGGCACCAGGGCCTGCAGGGCATTGCGCATCAGCACGCCGCTGGCGGCGAGGAACAGGACTGCGGCCGTGACCATCACCAGCAGAGGGAGCGCGGCACCATGGACACCGAACTGGGCCCGGCTCTGGATCATCTGTGGCACGCCCAGGTGAGGCCCCTGGGCAGAGTGCGCGGCCATGAACACGGTACCGATGAGGTTGCCGACCAACAGGCCCAACAAGGTCCAGCCAAGGCTTAGCCCCGATGCAATGCCCAGAGTGCCGACCATCAGCGCGGTTATCTGGAAGTTGGAGCTGAACCAGATAGTGAACAATCGTTTAGGCGTGCCATAACGCTCCGCGTGTGGGACAAATTCGATACTTCGCGTTTCTAGCTTCACGCCGGTCTCCCGATTTTGTTTTCCGGATTATCGGGTAGGGACCGGCGAAATTTGGGTTCAGTAACGAACGCGTCATAGCTGACTGCGCCATGGCTTGCTTGATAACGTCAGGGTACCCAGGCGGCTCATCCACACCGACGCCAGGATCACTGCCCCGCCGATGAACAGCCTGCCCAATGGCTCGTCCTGGTTCCAGATCAGCAGATTGAGCAGCAACCCTACCGGCACATGCAGGTTGTTCATCACCGCCAGCGTGGCCCCAGATACCAGGCACGCGCCCTTGTTCCACCAGTACAGGCCCAGCGCCGTCGGGCACAGCCCCAGGAACAGCAGCACCAGCCACTGCACGTTGGTGGTCGGCAGGTGCTGGACGTTGCCAAACAGCAGGAAGGCCGGCAACACCACGATCAACGCGCCCAGGTAGAAGTAGCCAAAACGCTTGTAGTGCGGCAAGTCGCTGGGGTGGCGTGCTACCAGGTGGCGGTACAGCACCTGGCCGGCGGCGTAGGTGAAGTTGGCCAGTTGCAGCAGCAGGAAGCCGATGAAGAACTCGCCGCTGATGGTGTCGAAGCGGATCACCGCCGCGCCGGCCACCGCCACCAGCGCTGCCAACAAGGCCCACGGGTTGAAGCGCCGGCTCATGGCGTCTTCGATCAGCGTCACGTGCAACGGCGTGAGAATAGTGAACAGCAGCACCTCCGGCACGGTGAGCACGCGAAAGCTCAGGTACAGGCAGACGTAGGTGATGCCGTACTGCAGCGCGCCGATCAGCAGCATCGAGCGCATGAAGCGCGGCTCGACCTGGCGCCAGCGGGTCAGCGGCAGGAATACCAGGCCAGCCAGCACCACACGCGCGAGCACGGCAAAGTAGCTGTCGACGTGCCCGGCCAGGTACTCGCCGATCAGACTGAAGGAAAACGCCTGGATCAGCGCGACGATTATCAGGTAGCCCATGGTTGCCTCTCGTGGATCAAGGCCGCGACCTTAGCGGGTTGCGATGAATGAGTTCAACCATGAGGAATGTGGGGCTGTGCCGGCCTCTTCGCGGGTAAACCCGCTCCCACAGGAATATCACGGCACCTCAGATCAGTGGTGTCCCTGTGGGAGCGGGTTTACCCGCGAAGAGGCCGGCACAGGCCCCCACAAAATTCACAGGCAAAAAAAAGCCCGGCCATGCGGGCCGGGCAGGTACACCCAAAGGAGCAACAACAGGTGTCAGGGTTGGGAATTCGCTAAGCCTCAGGCCACCGCCGCCAGCTTGGCCTTGGCCTGGTTGACGCCCTTCTCGTGGAACTCGCCGCTCATGTTCAGGCCTTCGGCATGGATGAAGTCGACATCGTGAATGCCGATGAAGGCCATTACCTGGCGCAGATACGGTTCCTGGTGGTCGCTGGTGGCACCGGCATGGATGCCGCCACGGGCAGTCAGGACGATGGCGCGCTTGCCAGTCAGCAAGCCCTGCGGGCCGGTGGGGGTGTACTTGAAGGTGATGCCGGCACGCAGCACATGGTCCAGCCAGGCCTTGAGGGTGCTGGGGATGGTGAAGTTGTACATCGGCGCAGCCATCACCAGCACGTCGGCGGCGAGCAGTTCATCGGTCAGTTCGTTGGAGCGGGCCAAGGCGTCCAGTTCGGCAGCACTG
This sequence comes from Pseudomonas sp. B10(2017), assembly GCF_002113295.1. Classification (NCBI taxonomy): domain Bacteria; kingdom Pseudomonadati; phylum Pseudomonadota; class Gammaproteobacteria; order Pseudomonadales; family Pseudomonadaceae; genus Pseudomonas; species Pseudomonas sp. B10(2017). The sequence goes on along the minus strand of NZ_NEJU01000026.1, from coordinate 44,028 downwards.
CGCTGTTCTTCGGGCTTCATCCAGCCACCCAGCAGGTTGGCGTCCAGGTGCGGCACCGGGTTCACGGCCAGGTCGCGCACACTGATCTGATCGGCCGGGTGGGCGGCCTGCCACTGCTGAATGAAATCGCGGGTCAGCTGACGGGAAACGGAATCCTGCTGGCGGGCGCTGCTTTCGATGATCAGTACGCGGGACATGGGGTGCCTCCATCGGCAAAAAGGGTTGCGATTCGATGGAGGTGAGATTACGGCTTGACCTATCGATAAAAAAGCGTAAAAAGTGGGTTCAATCTATCGATTTATCAGCTTATTCTGCGCTGCAATTCAAGGCGATCCGTAGTTTGATGATCTGCCGGTTGAACTTGGCAGTGACATCGACGCTTTTACCGGCCGGTACGTTCACCCGACGCACCCGTGGCGCCTCCGGGCCGTTGCGGAAGGTCACCTTGCACGCGGCCGGTACCTGCCCATAGTTGTTGAGGGTGATGGCGCCAATGTCATAGGCCGTGTCATAGGCGGTGTAGTCGAGCTTTACCCCGGTCAGTTCCTTCTCAACGTCGATGGGATAAGCCATGGCCCCGAGGGGCAGGCACATCAGTATTGCCGCACAACATTTCTTCATGGGCCGCTCTCCTTGAAAGAGCGCAGCTTAGGACAACAGGAGCGAAAGATGAAAGCGCCGCGCGTAACCCTTGACCAGTGGCGAACCCTGCAGGCAGTGGTCGATCACGGCGGGTTTGCCCAGGCCGCCGAGGCACTGCACCGCTCACAGTCGTCGGTCAGCTACACAGTGGCCCGCATGCAGGAGCAACTGGGCGTGCCGCTGCTGCGCATCGACGGCCGCAAGGCGGTGCTCACCGAGGCCGGCAATGTCCTGCTGCGCCGTTCGCGCCACCTGGTCAAGCAGGCCAGCCAGCTCGAGGACCTTGCCCACCACATGGAACAGGGCTGGGAGGCGGAGGTACGCCTGGTGGTCGATGCCGCCTACCCCAGTGCCCGCCTGGTACGCGCCCTGGCCGCGTTCATGCCACAGAGCCGTGGTTGCCGGGTGCGTCTGCGTGAGGAAGTGCTGTCTGGCGTCGAGGAAGTGATGCACGAAGGCATCGCCGACCTGGCCATCAGCAGCTACAGCATCGGCGGCTACCTGGGCGCCGAACTGAGCGCGGTGGAGTTCGTCGCCGTTGCCCACCCCGAACACAGCCTGCACCGCCTGGGCCGCGAGCTGACCTTCCAGGACCTGGAAAGCCAGTTGCAGGTGGTAATCCGCGACTCCGGCCGCGCCCAGCCGCGCGATGTCGGCTGGCTGGGTGCCGAGCAACGCTGGACCGTCGGCAGCCTGGGCACCGCCGCCACCTTCGTCAGCAGTGGCCTGGGCTTTGCCTGGTTGCCCCGCCACATGATCGAGCGCGAGCTGCGCGAGGGCGTGCTCAAGCCGTTGCCGCTGGATCAGGGTGGCAGCCGCCACCCACTGTTCTACCTTTATTCGAGCAAAGAGAAGACCTTGGGCCCGGCTACGCAGATTCTCATCGACCTGCTGCGCAATTTCGACACCGCGCCACTGGACGTGCCCTTCGCAGCCCCCCCACAAGCCTGAGAGGACCGCGCCCATGGCCTATTTCGAACATGAAGGATGCGCACTGCATTACGAGGAATATGGCCAGGGCGAACCCTTGGTATTGCTGCATGGCCTGGGCTCCAGCTGCCAGGACTGGGAGCTGCAGGTGCCGGTGCTCAGCCGCCACTACCGGGTAATCCTCATGGACATCCGTGGCCACGGCCGCTCCGACAAGCCACGCGACGGTTACCAGATCGCCACCTTCAGTGCCGACCTGCTGGCCCTGCTCGAACACCTGCACACCGGCCCCGTGCACTTCGTCGGCCTGTCCATGGGCGGCATGGTCGGCTTCCAGTTTGCCGTCGACCACCCGCAATGGCTGCGCAGCCTGTGCATCGTCAACAGCGCCCCCGAGGTCAGGCGCCGTACCCGCAGTGACTGGGCATGGTGGCTCAAGCGCTGGGGCCTGGCGCGCCTGCTCAGTGTCGAAACCGTCGGCAAGGGCCTGGCCGAGCGGCTGTTTCCCAAACCGCAGCAGGCCGAACTGCGGCACAAGATGGCCCAGCGCTGGGCACGCAACGACAAGCGCGCCTACCTCAAGAGCTTCGACGCCATCGTCGACTGGGGCGTGCAGGAACGCATCGGCCAGATCCACTGTCCTACCCTGGTGATCGCCGCCGACCACGATTACACCCCGATACAACTGAAAGAACGCTACGTCGCCCTCATGCCCCACGCCAGGCTGGTGGTCATCGACGATTCCCGGCACGCTACACCCCTCGACCAACCCGAGGTCTTCAACCAGACCCTGCTGCAGTTCCTTGCAGCCGCTTCCACCTCTCAAGGATCTTTGAGCCCATGCTGAAAAAACTCCTGCTCACCGCCTGCTCGGTCGCCTTCGCCACCAGCGTCATGGCCTCCGACAAGACCCCGCACGTACTGCTGGACACCAGCTTCGGCCAGGTCGAAATCGAGCTTAATGCCGAGAAGGCACCGATCAGTACCAAGAACTTCCTCGAATACGTCGACAGCGGCTTCTACAACAACACCATCTTCCACCGTGTAATCCCGGGCTTCATGGTTCAGGGCGGGGGCTTCACCGACCAGATGGTGCAGAAGAACACCCGAGCCCCGATCACCAACGAGGCCGGCAACGGCCTGCAGAACACCCGCGGCACGCTGTCCATGGCCCGTACCCAGGACCCGAACTCGGCCACCAGCCAGTTCTTCATCAACGTGGCCGACAACGACTTCCTCAACCCTGGGCGTGACCGTGGCTATGCCGTATTCGGCAAGGTGACCAAGGGCATGGAAGTGGTCGACCAGATCGTCAATTCGCCGACCACCACCAAGAAAGGCATGCGCGATGTTCCGGCCGATCCGGTCTACATCAAGTCGGCCAAACGCATCGACTGACCGCAGGCTTCACAGGGACGTGAAACCGCCTGAGGGTCGGATGAAACAGGAGTGTCGTCACCCATGCTGTATCGCCGTTTCGAGCAACTGATCGATATCTTCCGCGACGCGCCCAGCGAGTCGCCACCCGGCCAGGTCTGGCCGTTCTACCTGTACTACCTGCGCCAGGTGTGGCCGAGCTTTGTCGCCCTGCTGGTGGTGGGCCTGGTCGCCTCGCTGATCGAGGTGGCGATGTTCAGCTACCTCAGCCGCATCATCGACCTGGCCCAGGGCACGCCCAATGCCAATTTCTTCAGCGAACACAGCGGCGAGCTGATCTGGATGCTGGTAGTGATCCTGCTGCTGCGGCCGGTGTTCTTCGGCCTGCACGACCTGCTGGTGCACCAGACCATCAACCCCGGCATGACCAGCCTGATCCGCTGGCAGAACCACACCTATGTGCTCAAGCAGAGCCTCAACTTCTTCCAGAGCGACTTCGCCGGGCGCATCGCCCAGCGCATCATGCAGACCGGCAACTCGCTGCGCGACTCCGCCGTGCAGGCCGTGGATGCGCTATGGCACGTGCTGATCTACGCCATCACTTCGCTGGTGCTGTTCGCCGAAGCCGACTGGCGCCTGATGCTGCCACTGTTGCTGTGGATCGCCGGCTACATCGCCGCGCTGTTCTACTTCGTCCCCCGGGTGAAGGAACGTTCAGTGATTTCCTCCGACGCCCGCTCCAAGCTGATGGGGCGCATCGTCGACGGCTACACCAACATCGCCACCCTCAAGCTGTTCGCCCATACCGACTTCGAGCAGCAATACGCCCGCGAAGCGATCCGTGAACAGACAGAGAAAACCCAGCTGGCCGCACGCGTGGTCACCAGCATGGACGTGGTCATCACGACCCTCAATGGCCTGCTGGTGGTCACAACCACCGGCCTGGCACTGTGGCTGTGGAGCCAGTCGCTGATCACCGTCGGCGCCATCGCCCTGGCCACCGGCCTGGTGATCCGTATCGTCAACATGTCGGGCTGGATCATGTGGGTGGTCAACGGTATCTTCGAAAATATCGGCATGGTCCAGGACGGCCTGCAGACCATCGCCCAGCCGGTTACCGTCGCCGACCGGCCCAACGCACCGGCGCTCAAGGTAAGCCGCGGTGCGGTACGCTTCGATGATGTGGACTTCCATTACGGCAAGGCCGCCAACGTGATCGAAGGGCTCAACCTGGACATCCGCCCGGGTGAGAAGATCGGCCTGATCGGCCCGTCCGGGGCAGGCAAATCGACCTTGGTCAACCTGCTGCTGAGGCTGTATGACGTGCAGGGCGGGCGCATCCTCATCGACGGCCAGGACATTGCCGAAGTGAGCCAGGCCAGCCTGCGCGCGCAGATCGGCATGATCACCCAGGACACCTCGCTGCTGCACCGCTCGATCCGCGACAACCTGCTGTATGGCCGCCCCGGTGCCAGCGAGGCGGCGCTGCATGAAGCGGTGCGGCGGGCCCGCGCCGACGAGTTCATCCCGCAACTGTCGGACGCCCAGGGGCGCACCGGTTTCGATGCCCATGTGGGCGAGCGCGGGGTCAAGCTGTCGGGCGGCCAGCGCCAGCGTATCGCGATTGCCCGGGTGCTATTGAAGAATGCACCGATCCTGATCATGGACGAGGCCACTTCGGCGCTGGATTCGGAGGTAGAGGCAGCGATACAGGAAAGCCTGGAGACGCTGATGCAGGGCAAGACAGTGATCGCCATTGCCCACCGGCTTTCCACCATTGCGCGGATGGACCGGCTGGTGGTGCTGGACAAGGGGCGGATTGTAGAAATTGGCAGCCACAGTGAACTGCTGGAGCAGCAAGGCTTGTATGCCCGGTTGTGGCATCACCAGACGGGGGGGTTTGTCGGGGTGGACTGATTCCTGTACTGGCCTCTTCGCGGGTGAACCCGCTCCCACAGAGACCAAGTTTCACGGTCTGTGCAGTACCTGTGGGAGCGGGTTCACCCGCGAAAGGGCCGGCACAGGCAATATGAATGGATCAGTCCCGGCGATAGGGCAACATCCCCCGGGCCTCCTCGGCATAGGCCCGCACCCCTTCCCGCTCCTGCACCAGAAAATCCTCCACCGCCCGCCGCAACCCCGGGTGCAGCAGGTAGTGCCACGACCGCGTCAGTACTGGCTCGAACCCACGAATCAGCTTGTGCTCCCCCTGCGCCCCTGCATCGAAACGCTGCAGCCCTTCGGCAATGGCAAAGTCCATGCCCTGATAGAAACAGGTTTCGAAATGCAGCCGGTCGAATTCATCCAGGCACCCCCAGTAGCGGCCAAACAGGCTGTCGCCCCCCACCAGGCTAAGGGCCATGGCCACATCACGGCCCCCCTGCCGCGCCATCACCACGCGCAAGGCCTCGGGCATGCGCTCGGCCAGCAGGCTGAAGAACTCGCGCGTCAGGTAGGGCGCTCGGCGGCGCACCGCGTAGGTATTGGCATAGCAGCGGTAGACGAAATCCCACTGCGCCTCATCCAGTTCACCCCCACGGTACCAGCGGAATTCAATACCGTGCCCGGCCACCTGTTCACGCTCCTTGCGCATCTGCTTGCGCTTGCGCGAACTCAGGCTGTCGAGAAAATCCTGGAAGTCGCGGTAGCCGTTGTTGCGCCAATGAAACTGGCAACCCAGGCGCTCCATCCAGCCCGGCTGGCCGGCCAGCTGTTCGTCCAGCGCCGGCTCGGTGAAATTGATATGCGCGCCAGACAGCCCGCCCTTGCCCAGGTACTCCGGCAAGGCCTGCAGCATCAGCAAGCCATCGGCTGTGTCGGCGGCAAGCAGGCGCGGGCCGCTGACCGGGCTGAACGGCACGGCACCGAGCAGCTTGGGATAGTAGGCAATGCCGGCCCGCTCGCAGGCATCGGCCCAGCCATGGTCGAACACGTACTCACCGAACGAGTGCCATTTGCGGTACGCCGGCAGCAGCGCCCGTACCTGCCCGTCACGCTCCAGCACCAGGTGCTCGGCGGCCCAGCCGGTGTTGCGCGCAACGCTGCCGCTGTCCTCCATGGCGCTGAGGAACGCATGGCGCAGGAACGGCTGGCCGGCCGGCACCAGGGCATCCCAGGTGGCCGCCGGTAGATCACGCAAATGGGCAAGGCTGTACAGGCTGGTCACGGTTTTGGCTCGCTGTTTCAAGGTACCCAGTATCCCCAAGGAAGGCCCGCCACTCAAATCACGATAGCCGGCACAGATCCTTTCATTCTCAATTACTTAACCGCAGTGCCACTAATTCGACATTAATCTGTCATTCGCCCCCGCAATACTTGCGCCTGTTTTCCGGAACCCCAGAACCTGTCTATTCAGGCCCTTTCCGAAGACATGCCAACACAGGGGCGGGCGCTTGAGCCTCCCCCATCTCATTCAACAGGGAGAACCTTATGCGTCTTGTTTCTACACTTACCGGAGTGAGCCTCACCGGCATGATGCTGGCTCTGAGTACTCCGGCCAGTGCAGCTGTCGACGCCAAGCTGCTCGAAATGCTCCGCGCCAACGGCTCGATCAACCAGGCGCAGTACAACGAACTGCAGGCGGACCTGGCTCAAGAAACCAAGGAAAAGGCCGCTCAGAAAGCGCAATCCGAACGGATGAGCTCCTTTGAACAGAAAGTGGCATGGGCCGCCAAGACCCAGGTCAAGGGCGATGTGCGCCTGCGTTACGAAGACGTCAACGTCGACGACCCTAACAGCAGCAGCGGCAACCAGGACCGCCAGCGCGTGCGCGCCCGTGTCGGCTTCTACAGCGAAATCAACCCGCAGGTAGACGCGGGCATCCGTATCGCCACCGGCAGCAGTGCCGACCGCCGTTCGACAAACCAGAGCTTCGACAACTACTTCGACAAGAAGTCGCTGTGGGTCGACCAGGCCTACCTCGACTGGCACCCGACTGCAGTTCCCAACCTGCACCTGATCGGCGGCAAGATGGCGCAGCCGTGGGTGAGCATGGGCGACATCATCTGGGATAGCGACATCAACCCGGAAGGCGTGGCAGCCACCTACAAGACCGACCTGGGCGGGGCCGAGGTGTTCGCCAGCGCCGGTCAGTACACCCTCAAGGACAACGTCGATGGCGACGGCGTGCAATACAAGCATGACGCACAGGTCTATCACGGCCAGTTGGGCGCCAAATTCGCCCCGGCCGATGTGCTCAAGCTGACCGTAGGTGCCAGTATCTATGGCTACGACAACGACAAGGAAGCCACCATCCTGCAGTCGTTCGGCAACACCACCAACGAGTTCAACCTCGTGGAAGGCTTCGGCCAGCTGGACTTCACCGGCTTTGCCATCCCGCTCTCTGCTTACGGCCAGTATGTGAAAAACACCGAAAGCACCGATGGGGAAGACCAGGCCTGGTTGGCGGGCCTGAAAACCAAAGTCGGCGCCTGGAGCCTGGACTACAACTACCGCGATGTGCAGCGTAACGCCGTGGTCAGCCTGTTCACCGACTCTGACTTTGGCAACGGCTTTACCGGTTCGCGCGGGCACAAGTTCAAGGTCGGGTATGAAATCGACAAGAACTTCTCTCTGGGCGCTGCCTACCTGATGGCCAAGACCGACCTGTCGCAATTGCCCAACAGCGATGCCGATGTAGATACCCTGCAGGTCGACCTGGAAGCCAAGTTCTAAGCGACACCCTGCACTGTTTCACCTGAAGCGGGAAATGCCGACCCCATCCGGCATTTCCCGCTTTTTCTTGCCTGGCAGAAATGCGCCGGCCTCTTCGCGGGCTCGCCCGCTCCCACAGAATCACCACAGCTCTTGAAAACTGTGGAGTACCTGTGGGAGCGGGCAAGCCCGCGAAGAGGCCGGTACAGGCGCCAGATAAATCAGCGCTTGCGCAGGATCACGCTACCAATCGAATACCCCGCACCAAACGAGCTCAACACGCCCAGTGAGCCCTTGGCCAAGTCGTCCTGGTACAGGTGGAAGGCAATAACCGACCCTGCCGAACTGGTGTTGGCGTAACGGTCGAGAATCACCGGTGCGTCTTCCTCGGCCACTTCACGCCCCAGCAGCTTCTTGACGATCAGGTGGTTCATGCTGAGGTTGGCCTGGTGCAGCCAGAAGCGTTTTACATCGCTTGGCTGCAGCCCGTTTTCCTGCAGGTGCTCACCGATCAGCTCGGCCACCTTCGGGCACACCTCGCGGAACACCTTGCGGCCTTCCTGGATGAACAGCTTGTCCGCCGCACCCTCGCCCTCTTCCGCCGCGCGGTTGAGGAAGCCGAAGTTGTTACGGATATTGTTGGAGAACTCGGTCCACAGCTTGCTGCTGACGATCTCGAACTGATGCGCCGAGGTGGCCTTGTCGGCACGCTCGAGCAACACCGCGGTGGCGGCATCACCAAAAATGAAGTGGCTGTCGCGGTCACGGAAGTTCAGGTGGCCGGTGCATACCTCCGGGTTGACCATCAGCACCGCGCGCGCCTGGCCCAGGGCCACGCTGTTGGCGGCGGTCTGGATGCCGAAAGTGGCGGACGAGCAGGCCACGTTCATGTCGAAGGCAAAGCCCTGGATGCCCAGCGCCTGCTGCACTTCGATGGCGATGGCCGGGTACGGGCGCTGCAAGTTGGAACAGGCGACGATCACCCCATCGACATCGGCCGCTGTACGACCGGCGCGCTCCAGGGCCTGGCGGGCGGCGGCGACAGCCATTTCGCAGAGCACCGACGGTTCGTCGTTGGAGCGCTCGGGCAGGCGCGGTTTCATGCGCTGCGGGTCGAGGATGCCGGCCTTGTCCATGACGAAGCGGCTCTTGATGCCCGAGGCCTTTTCAATGAAGGCCGCATCGGACAGCGGCGCCGCCTCGATTTCACCGCGCTCGATGGCGGCGGCGTTGTCCTGGTTGAACTGCTGCGACCAGGTGTTGAAGGACGCTACCAGTTCTTCGTTGGAAATGCTCTGGGCCGGGGTGTACAGGCCGGTGCCGCTGATCACGACGTTATGCACGGTCGTTCCTCTGGTCAAAGGCCATCGCCACGGGGCGCTGGCTGGGAAACATGACAGGTTAATGGCACTTTAGTGCCAATTTAAAGGCGAGGTCTGTACCCTCGTTCGCGGGCATGCCCGCTCCCACAGGGATCGCACCGCTCTCTGAGGACACTGCTATACCTGCGAAGGGGCCGCCAGGCGGCCCCAAATTGCATCAATATTGCCACAACTGTGGAAGTTTAGCCCTCCATCTGGCTCCATTGCTTGCTCAATCGCTTGTCCGAAATCGGCACCTTGGTCCCCAACTGCTGGGCAAACAACGACACCCGATATTCCTCCAGCCACCAGCGGTACACCGTCAGTTGCTCATCGCGCTTGCCTTCCTGGGCATGCTTGTCGGCACGGGCCTTGTACTGCGCCCACAGGTTGGCCAGCTCGCCGCTCCACACACGGTCCTTCTGCACCTGCGAACCCAGCTTCTCCAGGCGCAGTTCCACCGCCTTGAGGTAACGCGGCAGCTCCTTGAACCAGCCCACAGGGGTCTCGCGCACGAAGCCCGGGTACACCAGGTTGCCGAGCTGTTGCTTGATGTCGTTCAGCGCCACCGCCTGGCTCAGGTCGATCTTGCCCTTGAAGCGCTTCTGCAGCCCATGCCACAGCTTCAGCACTTCCAATGTCTGCCGTGCCAGGCGCTCGGCATGCTCGGCCCAGCTGCCGCGCTTGCGCTCGGCCAGGCCAGCCAGTGCCGCACCGTCGCGTGGCAGCGGCTGTTCGCCTTCGAGGATGCAGCTGTCCAGGCTTGCCAGCAGAATGTCCTCGACCAGCGCCTCGACCCGACCCATTTCACGGTACAGCAGGCCCAGCTCGGTCAGCCCAGGCAGCTTGCCACGCAGGTACTTGGCCGGCTCGGCCAGCTGCTGCAGCAACAAGCGCTGCAAGGCGCGGCGGTGCTGGAACTCGGCCTCGGCCTGGGTCGAGAAGCGCCCTTCGCGCACGGTGCCGCCCTCTTCCACCAGCGCCGGGTACACGGTCATCGACAGGCCGGCGATCTTCTGCTGCGCGGTCTGCTTCACCTCGCTGAAAGCCTTGGCCTGCACCGGCTGCTCGCTCTTGGCGTCACGCGGCACGGCCAACGCTGCCTGACTGGCGGCGGCAAAGCGCGCGGTCAGCTCGGCCAGGTCGCGGCCTTCACCCAGGAACTTGCCCTGGCCATCGACCACTTCGATGTTCATGCGCAGGTGGCCTTCGACCAGGTTGACCGACTCGTCCCAGGCCTCGTCGGGCACACGGGCGCCGGTCATGCGCAGCAGTTCCTGGCCCAAGGCCTGCGGCAATGCGCCCTGGCCGAAGGTCATGCGCGCCAGCGAGGCCTTGACGAAGTCCGGCACCGGCACGAAGTTCTTGCGCAGGGCCTTGGGCAGGTTGCGCACCAGCGCCACGCACTTGGCTTCCAGCAGGCCCGGCACCAGCCATTCCAGGCGCTCGCCCGGCAGGCTCGGCAGCAGCGGTGCCGGCACCCGCACGGTCACGCCATCGCGGGGGTGGCCAGGCTCGAAGTGGTAACTCAGCGGCAGGCGCAGCTCGCCCACCTGCATGCTGTCGGGGTACTGCGCGGCGGTGACTTCGCTGGCCTCGCGGGCCAGCACGTCTTCCTCGCGCATGATCAGCAGGTTGGCGTCCTTCTGGCTGCCCATGCGGTACCAGCTGTCGAAGGTCGCGGTCTGGTGAATTTCCGCCGGCAGACGCGCTTCGTAGAAGGCGTACAGCGTCTCTTCGTCGGCCAGGATGTCACGGCGGCGGGCTTTGGCCTCCAGTTCGTCGAGCTCTTCCAGCAGGCGCTTGTTGGCCGTCAGGCACTTGGCTCGCGACTGGATTTCGCCACCCACCAGGCCTTCGCGGATGAACAGCTCGCGCGAGGTGACCGGGTCGATCGGGCCGAAATGCACCGGCCGACGGCCGACAAGGATCAGGCCATAAAGGGTGATCTGCTCGTAGGCCACCACCTGCCCGCGCTTCTTCTCCCAATGCGGCTCGAAGTGGTTCTTCTTGACCAGGTGGCCGGCCAGCGGCTCGATCCAGTCCGGCTCGATCCTGGCCACCATGCGTGCGTACAGCTTGGTGGTTTCGACCAGTTCGGCCGCCATCACCCACTGCGGGCGCTTGCGCCCCAGGCCCGACGACGGGTGCACCCAGAAGCGCCGCTGACGGGCGCCCTGGTAGTCGCCCTCTTCGGTCTTCTGGCCGATCTGGCTGAGCAGGCCACTGAGAATGGCCTTGTGCATTTTCGGGTAGTCGGACGGCTCCTTGTTCACTGTCAGCTGCAGATCACGGCAGATCAGCGCCAACTGGCGATGGGCATCGCGCCATTCGCGCAGGCGCAGGTAGTTCAGGAAATTCTTGCGGCACCAGTTGCGCAGCGGGTTGGCGGTCAACGCCTGACGCTGTTCCTCGAAGCCACGCCACAGGTTGACCAGCGCGGCGAAGTCGGAATCCACGTCCTTCCATTGCGCGTGCGCCTGGTCGGCAGCCTGCTGGCGCTCCGGCGGGCGTTCGCGAGGGTCTTGCACCGACAGTGCGCTGGTGACGATCAGCACTTCCTGCAGGCTGCCCAGGCGGGCGCCTTCAAGCAGCATGCGGCCCAGCCGTGGGTCGATCGGCAGGCGCGCCAGCTGGCGGCCGATCGGCGTCAGCTGGTTTTCGCGGTTGACCGCCGACAGCTCCTGCAACAGGTTGAAACCGTCGCTGATGGCCTTGCCATCCGGCGGCTCGATGAACGGGAAAGCGTCGATTGCGCCCAGGCGCAGGTGCAGCATCTGCAGGATCACTGCCGCCAGGTTGGTGCGCAGGATCTCCGGGTCGGTGAACGCCGGCCGGCTGTTGAAATCCTCTTCGCTGTACAGGCGCACACAGATGCCCGGCTCGACCCGGCCACAGCGGCCCTTGCGCTGGTTGGCACTGGCCTGCGACACGGCCTCGATGGGCAGGCGCTGGACCTTGGCGCGGTAGCTGTAGCGGCTGATGCGCGCGGTACCGGTGTCGATCACGTAGCGGATGCCAGGCACGGTCAACGAGGTTTCAGCGACGTTGGTGGCCAGCACCACACGCCGCCCGGTGTGTGGGTGGAAGATGCGCTGCTGCTCGGCCGGCGACAGGCGCGCGTACAACGGCAGGATCTCGGTGTGGCGCAGTTGCGCCTTGCGCAGGATCTCGGCGGCATCACGGATCTCCCGCTCGCCCGGCAGGAAGATCAGCACATCGCCGGGGCCTTTGCCCTCGCTTCGTTCGTGGTGCGCAAGCTCGTCCAGCGTGGCGAGGATTGCCTGGTCGACGGTGAGGTCGTCCTCGATCTGGTTGCCCTCCTCGTCCTGCTCGCTGGTCAGTGGGCGGTACCAGGTTTCCACCGGGAAGGTACGCCCGGACACCTCGATAATCGGTGCGCCGTCGAAGTGCCTGGAGAAACGTTCCAGGTCGATGGTCGCCGAGGTGATGATCAGCTTCAGGTCCGGGCGGCGGTGCAGCAGGGTCTTCAGGTAGCCGAGCAGGAAGTCGATGTTCAGGCTGCGCTCGTGGGCTTCGTCGACGATGATCGTGTCGTAGCGCTCGAGGAAACGGTCGTGCTGGGTTTCGGCCAGCAGAATGCCGTCGGTCATCAGCTTGACCAGGGTGTTGGCGTCGCTCTGGTCCTCGAAGCGCACCTGGTAGCCAACCAGCCCGCCCAGGGGCGTGCCCAGCTCTTCGGCGACCCGCGCGGCAACGCTGCGGGCGGCGATCCGGCGTGGCTGGGTATGGGCGATCAAACCATGGCTGCCACGGCCCAGCTCGAGGCAGATCTTCGGCAACTGGGTGGTCTTGCCCGAGCCGGTTTCGCCGGCGATCACCAGCACCTGGTGCTCGGCCAGGGCCTTCTTGATTTCGTCACGCTTGGCAGCGATGGGCAGGCTGTCGTCGTAGCGCACGGTCGGCACGCTCTGCTGGCGCGCGGTGACCTGGGCGCAGGACGCCTGGACCTTTTCCACCCACTGCGCCAGCTTCGCCTCGTCGGGGCGCTTGCGCAGTTCGTGCAATTGCCGGCGCAGGCGATGGCGGTCGGCGATCATGGCGTGGTCGAGGTTTTGCAGCAGTTTGTCGATGGCGTGGTCAGTCATGGGGCTTTTTAGTGATGCAGGTGGGCCTGCTTTTTCATGATCGGCATTCGAAGGATGCGCGATTGTGGCAGATTTGCCGGTTTTCTGCTGCCTGTGCCGGCCTCTTCGCGGGTAAACCCGCTCCCACAGGTCTCAGCCTTGATGCGATCCTGTGGGAGCGGGTTAACCCGCGAAGAGGCCAGTTGCAACAGCGTATATGTTTAGCCAAACGCGATGTAAAGGTTGCCATTCACTGCTTTAATCAACCTTACGCCGCATGTGAGTATCAAAGGCATGACTCCCGTCCAGCCCATCGCCCCACCGCTGTCCCGCCCTTCGCTGCCGAAGGCCCGGCGCCATGCCGGTGAAAATCCGCTGGTCCACATCATCCTCGCCTTCTGGGCCCTTTGGCACTGCCGTCACGCACGCCCACCGGATTTCTCGCTCACGCCTTCCTGACCCAACCCGGCCGTCGTCTGGCCGTTTTAATCAGCCGGGCCGCCTGCATGCGCGGTGGTTCCGTGCGCCCGTGAGCGAATCCATCATGCACTTTGCACCCGTAGAGCAGGCCAGCCGTTTTCTGGCCGACAACCCCGATATCGAACTGTTCGAACTGTTCATCCTCGACGCCAACGGCGTGCCGCGCGGCAAACTGCTGCACCGCGAGGAACTGCTGGCCGTTTACCAGACCGGCCGGCCGCTGCCCAGCACCATCCTTGGCCTGACCCTGAACGGCGACGACGTGGAAAACTCCGGCCTGGTGTGGGATGTGGGCGATATCGACTGCCGCGCCTACCCGCTTGAAGGAAGCCTGGTGCGCCTGCCCTGGCGTCGGGTGCCGACCGCCGCGGTGCAGGTGAGCATGCACCCAAGCGAGGGCCTGCCGGCCAGCATCGCCGACCCGCGCCATGTGTTGCTGCGTACCATCGAAGCCCTGAAGGACGACGGCTACCATCCGGTGATGGCCTGCGAGCTGGAGTTCTACCTGCTCGACCAGCAACCTGATGCCCAGGGCCGCCCGCAACCGGCGCTGGACAACGACGGCGGCCGCCCACGCACCACCCAGGTGTATGGCCTGCGTGAACTGGAGCAGATCGAGCCGTTCCTCGCTGACCTCTACGCCGCCTGCAAGGCCCAGGGCATCCCGGCCCGCACGGCGATTTCGGAATACGCCCCCGGCCAGGTGGAAATCACCCTCGAGCACGGCGACGCCCTGCAGGCAATGGACCAGGCCGTGCGCTACAAGCGCCTGGTCAAGGGCGTGGCCCATGCCCATGGCATGCAGGCCTGCTTCATGGCCAAGCCGTTCGCGCAACTGGCCGGTACCGGCATGCACATGCACCTGAGCCTGGCCGACAGCGCCGGCAACAACCTGTTCGCCAGTGAGGACAAGGCCGGCACCCCGCTGCTGCGCCAGGCCGTGGCCGGCATGCTGCGCCACCTGCGCGACTCGCTGCTGCTGTTCTGCCCCAACGCCAACTCGTTCCGCCGCTTCCAGGCCAACAGCTATGCCCCGCTGGCGCCGACCTGGGGCGTCGACAACCGCACCGTGAGCCTGCGCATACCGGGTGGCCCAGCCAACAGCCGGCATGTGGAGCACCGCATCTGCGGCGCCGACGCCAACCCCTACCTGGCCGCTGCGGCGATCCTCGCCGCCAGCCATCGGGGCATCCGCGAACAGCTGGACCCGGGCGCGCCGGTGGAAGGCAACGGCTATGCCCAGGCCACCGAACACCTGCCCACCGACTGGTTGACGGCCCTCGACGCCCTGCAGCACTCCAGCTGGGCTCGCGAAGCACTGGGCGAGGACTTCCTTGGCGTGTACCTGAAGGTCAAGCGCGCCGAGTACCGCCAGTTCATGGCCGAAGTCAGCGAGCAGGACTGGCGTTGGTACCTGCACCAGGCCTGAGCCCCCAGATAACAAGGAACCCTCATGAACGCAGCATTGAACAAGGGCCCGGCGCAACGCGCGCCGTCCTACTACAGCGCCACCCTCAACGACCACACCGAGTACCCGCAGCTCAAGGGCACGGTACAGGTGGATGTGGCGATCATCGGCGGCGGTTTCACCGGCGTGGCCACGGCGGTGGAGCTGGCCGAACGTGGCCTGAAAGTGGCCATCGTCGAAACCAACCGCATCGGCTGGGGTGCCAGCGGGCGCAACGGCGGCCAGGTCACCGGCAGCCTGTCGGGCGACGAAGCCATGCGCTCACAGATGCGCAACCGCCTGGGTGCCGAGGTCGATGACTTCATCTGGCACTTGCGTTGGCGCGGCCACCAGGTGATCGAGCAGCGCGTGGCGCGGTACGGCATCGACTGCGACCTCAAGCACGGACACCTGCACGCGGCCATGAAGCCCTCGCACATGGAGGAGCTGCGCGCATTCGAAGCCGAAGCCCGGCGGCGCGGCATGGGCGAGCAGGTGCAACTGCTGGACCGCAATGGCACCGCCGAGCACCTGCAAAGCCCGCTGTATCTGGGCGCTCTGAAGAACCTGCGCAACCTGCACCTGCACCCGCTCAACCTGTGTTTGGGGGAGGCCCGTGCCGCCCATGGCCTGGGGGCACTGATTTTCGAAAACTCCGAGGTGCTGGACATCGTCCACGGCCCGCGCCCGGCGGTGGTCACTGCCCACGGGCGGGTCGAGGCGCGCCAGGTGATGCTGGCCGGCGATGTGTACCACAAACTGGAAAAGCGCCAGCTCAAGGGCAAGATTTTCCCGGCCATGGGCGGCATCGTCACCACCGCGCCGCTGGGGGAACTGGCCGAACAGATCAACCCGCAGGACCTGGCGGTGTACGACTGCCGCTTCGTCCTCGACTACTACCGCCTGACCGCCGACAAGCGCCTGTTGTTCGGCGGTGGCGCCAACTATTCCGGCCGTGATTCACGGGATATCGAAGGCGAACTGCGCCCGTGCATCGAGCGCACCTTCCCGGCGTTGAAAGGCGTGCCGATCGAGTTCCAGTGGAGCTGCGCCATGGGCATCGTGGTCAACCGCATCCCGCAGCTGGGCAAGCTGTCGGACAACGTGTGGTATTGCCAGGGTTATTCGGGGCACGGGATTGCCACCAGCCACATCATGGGCGAGATCATGGCCGAGGCGTTGACCGGGACGCTGGAGAAGTTCGACACCTTTGCCCAGTGCAAGCATGTGCGGGTGCCGATGGGGGACTTGCTGGGCAACCCGCTGCTGGCGGCGGGGATGTGGTACTACCAGATGCTGGAGAAACTGCGCTGATTACGCGGTCTCTGTGGGAGCGGCCTTGTGTCGCGAAAGGGCCGCAAAGCGGCCCCAGGGTCTCAGCTGTGATGCTGAAATTGCTGGGGCCGCTTCGCGGCCCTTTCGCGACACGAGGCCGCTCCCACACTGAGCGTGCAGGGCTCTGATCAGGCGATCTTCTTCAAGCCCTGTTTCTTCAGCTCTTCATCGCGCAGTTCGCGGCGCAGGATCTTGCCCACGTTGGTGGTTGGCAGCGCATCGCGGAACTCGATCTGGCGCGGGACCTTGTAGCCGGTGACGTTGGCGCGCATGTGCTCCATCACCTGTTCCTTGGTCACGGTCATGCCCGGCTTGACCACGATGAACACCTTGATCACTTCACCGGACTTCTCGTCCGGCACGCCGATAGCCGCGCACTGCAGCACGCCCGGCAAGGCCGCCAGCACATCTTCCAGCTCGTTGGGGTACACGTTGAAGCCCGAGACCAGGATCATGTCCTTCTTGCGGTCGACGATGCGCATGTAGCCGTCCGGCTGGATCACGGCGATGTCACCGGTCTTCAGCCAGCCATTGCTGTCGAGGATCTCGGCGGTGGCGTCCTCGCGCTGCCAGTAGCCCTTCATCACCTGCGGGCCCTTGACGCACAACTCGCCCACCTCGCCCAGCGGCAGCTCGTTGCCGTTGTCGTCGATGACCTTGCACAGGGTGGACGGCACCGGAATACCGATGGTGCCGACCTGGTTGGCTTCCGCCGGGTTCACCGCGGCCACCGGGCTGGTCTCGGTCATGCCGTAGCCTTCGCAGATGGCGCAGCCGGTCACGGCTTTCCAGCGTTCGGCCACGCTCAGCTGCAAGGCCATGCCGCCGGACAGGGTGATCTTCAACGCCGAGAAGTCCAGAGCACGGAACGCCTCGTTGTTGCACAAGGCAACGAACAAGGTGTTGAGGCCGACGAAGCCGCTGAACTTCCACTTGCCCAGCTCCTTGACCATGGCCGGCAGGTCACGCGGGTTGCTGATCAGCACGTTGTGGTTGCCGATCAGCATCATTGCCATGCAATGGAAGGTAAAGGCGTAGATGTGGTACAGCGGCAGCGGGGTGATGAGGATTTCGCAGCCTTCGTGCAGGTTGGAGCCCATCAGCGCTCGGCACTGCAGCATGTTGGCCACCAGGTTGCGGTGGGTCAGCATCGCGCCCTTGGCCACGCCGGTAGTACCACCGGTGTACTGCAGTACCGCCACGTCGTTGGCCTGCGGGTTCGCCTCGGTCACCGGCTGGCCCTTGCCCAGCGCCAGTGCATCGTTGAAACGTACGGCACGCGGCAGATTGTAGGCCGGCACCATCTTCTTCACGTACTTGATCACGCTGTTGATCAGCAGGCGCTTGAGCGGCGGCAGCAGGTCGGCGACTTCGGTGACGATGACGTGCCTGACCTGGGTCTTGGGCACCACCTTCTCGGCCAGGTGGGCCATGTTGGCCAGGCACACCAGGGCCTTGGCGCCGGAGTCGTTGAACTGGTGTTCCATTTCCCGTGCGGTGTACAGCGGGTTGGTGTTGACCACGATCAGCCCGGCACGCATGGCACCGAAGACCGCCACCGGGTATTGCAGTACGTTAGGCAGCTGCACGGCAATACGGTCACCCGGCTTGAGGTCGGTATGCTGCTGCAACCAGGCGGCAAACGCCCCCGACAGCGCATACAGCTCGCCATAAGTGATAGTCTTGCCCAGGTTGCTAAAGGCCGGTTTGTCGGCAAAGCGTTGGCAGGATTGCTTGAGTACCGCCTGGATATTGGGGAATTCGTCAGGATTGATTTCCGCCGTAATCCCGGCTGGGTACTTATCCTTCCAAAAATGTTCGATCATGGAAGCCCACTCCTTCAGCAACAGCGAAGTTCGATTCACGCGTCGATGCGCTTATTATTGATATGAGATGACGGCTCGTTGCAAACCGGATCATCTGAAAGCGGGCCGAGAGTAACAGCTTTGCCTGGGGTCGCCTAGAGGCCAAAACAGGCCTCACGGTCACAAAAATGACTCAATGAACAATACAGGTCATTTTTAGAGTAATTATCCAAAATGTCGCAGATCGGGCTATAAATAGCCTGTTAGAGCGGTTTCACGGCATTCGCGGGCTTGCCCGCTCCCACAGGGACCTCACAGTTCTCGAATGCTGTGCAGTACCTGTGGGAGCGGGCAAGCCCGCGAAGAAGCCAACCCGGTATCAAGCTATGTCGCGCAGCTCCCGCCGCAGGATCTTGCCCACCGGCGTCATCGGCAACGACTCGCGCAGCACGATGTGCTTGGGCACCTTGTAACCGGTGAAGTTGGCCTTGCAGTAGGCCTTCAGCTCATCCACGCTCAGCCCGCCCTCGCGCGGCACCACGAACAGTTTCACCGCCTCGCCGGAGCGCTCGTCCGGCACGCCGATGGCAGCGCAGTTGGCAACCTTGGGGTGGCCCATCACCACATCCTCGATCTCGTTGGGGTACACGTTGAAACCCGAGACAATGATCATGTCCTTCTTGCGATCGACAATGCGGGTGAAGCCGTCCGGGTCGATCACCGCGATGTCGCCGGTCTTGAACCAGCCCTCCGCATCCAGGGCCTGGGCCGTGGCCTCGGGCTGCTGCCAGTAGCCTTTCATCACCTGCGGGCCCTTGATGCACAGCTCGCCCCGTTCGCCCAGCGGCAACTCGTTGCCGTCATCGTCGATCACCTTGAAGGCGGTGCCGGCCACCGGGATGCCCACCGTGCCCAGACGCGCCAGCTGGCCATAGGGGTTGGTGCTGGCCACCGGAGAGGTTTCGGTCAGCCCGTAGCCTTCGACGATGCGGCAGCCGGTAAGCGCCTCCCAGCGTTCGGCCGTGGCCTTGACCAGCGCGGTGCCGCCGGAGTTGGTGACCTTCAGCGCCGAAAAGTCGAGCTGACGGAAGCCCGGGTGGTCCATCAGCGCGACGAACAGCGTGTTCAGGCCCAGCAAGGCGGAGAAACGCCATTTGCCCAGCTCCTTGATGAAGCCGGAAATATCCCGAGGGTTGGTGATCAGCACGTTGTGGTTGCCGGTGACCATCATGCACATGCAGTTCGCGGTAAAGGCATAGATGTGGTACAGCGGGAGCGGCGCGATCATCACTTCCTGGCCGTCCTTGATCAGCTTCTGCCCGTCCGGCCCGTGCTGCGAGAAGCAGGCCAGCACCTGCAGCATGTTGGCCACCAGGTTGCCGTTGGTTAGCATGGCGCCCTTGGCCAGGCCGGTAGTGCCGCCGGTGTATTGCAGCACGGCGATGTCGTCCAGGCTCAGTGGCACCGGCTTGTGCGACAACTCGCGGCCCTGGCGCAGCACCTGCTTGAACGGCACCGCCTGGGGCAGGTGGTAGGCAGGTACCATCTTCTTCAGTTTGTCGACCACCGTGTTGACCAACCAGCCCTTGGCGGTGGGCAGCAAGTCGCCCATCTTCGCCTCGATCAGGTACTCGATGCCGGTATCGGGAAGCACCTCCTGCACGCGCTTGCCGAACATGTTCAGGTACACCAGCGCACGCGCACCGCTATCCTTGAACTGGTGGCGCATCTCGCGCTCGGTGTACAGCGGGTTGGTGTTGACCACGATCAGGCCTGCGCGCAGGGCACCGAACACGGCGATGGGGTATTGCAGCACGTTGGGCATCTGCACCGCGATGCGGTCGCCCGGCTTGAGGTCGGTGTGCTGCTGCAACCAGGCGGCGAAGGCCGCCGAGTGGCGCTCCAGCTCCGCGTAGGTCAGGGTCACGCCCAGGTTGCTGAAGGCCGGGCGGTCGGCGAAGCGTTTGCAGGAGCGCTCGAACACCTCGACGACCGAGGTGTAGGCATTGATATCGATGGTAGAAGGTACGCCCGCCGGGCGCTTGTCATTCCAGAAGTCGGCTTGCATTTATTATTGTTCCTCTGCCTGGACCTGCTGTGAGTCCTGTAGTCCTTTCACCTGCCCGCCCGAAAGCGAAAAGGCGTTGATCCGACGTTAGCAGGTAAGCCCAAGGCGGCATATACGCCAAGTGCCGCCATTAACATTGTGAATCTTATTTGTGCCCTTCCTGCAATCCGGTCGGTTGTGCATACACTGTTCGGGTATCTGTGCGCACAAGGACCCGCCATGCCTCACGACGCCTTCTGGCTGCCCGCCAGCGAGCACTGCAGCCTGTATGTGCACCAATGGTTGCCAGCCACACCGGTAAAAGCCGTTGTGTTGCTGGCCCACGGCATGGCCGAGCATGCCGGGCGCTACCAGCACCTGGGCCATGCCTTGAGCGAGGCCGGCTTCGCCCTGTTCGCCGCCGACCAACGCGGCCATGGGCGCACCGCCGAACTGGGCAGCCTCGGCCTGTTCGCCCGCCATCATGGCTGGAATGCCGTGGTCAACGACCTCGGGCTGCTGGCGCAGCACATCGGCCAGCAGTACCCGTGCACGCCGCTGTTCCTGTTCGGCCACAGCATGGGCAGTTACATCGCCCAGGCCTATCTGCTGCACCACAGTGGCAGCCTGCATGGGGCGATCCTCAGCGGCTCCAACTATCAGCCAGCGGCGCTGTACCGCATGGCGCGGCTGATTGCCCGGCTGGAAGCCTGGCGCCAGGGGCCGCTGGGCAAGAGCGCGCTGATCGAGTGGTTGTCGTTCGGCTCGTTCAACAAGGCCTTCAAGCCCAACCGCACGGCGTTCGACTGGCTCAGCCGCGACCCTGCGCAGGTCGACCTGTACGTCAAAGACCCGCTGTGCGGCTTTCGTTGCAGCAACCAGTTGTGGCTCGACCTGCTACAAGGCTTGGCGCAGATCAGCCAGCCGAGTAACCTCGCGCAGATCGATCCGAACCTGCCGCTGCTGGTTATCGGTGGTGAATGTGATCCGGTCAGTGCCGGCAAGCGTCTCACCCACCTGGCCGACGCCCTGCGCGCGACCGGCAATCGACATGTACAGCTGCGCATCTATCCTGAGGCGCGACACGAAGTACTCAACGAAACCAACCGTGACGAGGTCACCGCCGATATTCTCGGCTGGCTCGAACAGGCACTGGCTCTAGGCCGCCCTGTGCGCAGTGAATGATAGCCGCCCTCGCCTACCGCTTAAGGAAGCCCCGATGTCCCAGGTCACCAACACGCCTTACGAAGCCCTCGAAGTCGGCCAGAAGGCCGAGTACAAGAAGTCCGTCGAAGAACGCGACATCCAGTTGTTCGCCGCGATGTCCGGTGACCACAACCCGGTACACCTGGACGCCGAGTTCGCTGCCAAGAGCATGTTCCGCGAGCGCATCGCCCACGGCATGTTCAGCGGCGCGCTGATCAGTGCTGCAGTGGCCTGCACCCTGCCTGGCCCTGGCACCATCTACCTGGGCCAGCAGATGAGCTTCCAGAAGCCGGTCAAAATTGGCGATACCCTGACCGTGCGCCTGGAAATCCTGGAGAAGCTGCCCAAGTTCAAGGTGCGTATCGCCACCAATGTGTACAACCAGAATGATGAGCTGGTGGTCCAGGGCGAGGCCGAGATCCTGGCGCCGCGCAAGCAGCAGACCGTCGAACTGGTTTCGCCGCCGAATTTTGTGGCTAGCTGAAGATTGATGCAGGCAGTACCGGCCCTTTCGCGGGTAAACCCGCTCCCACATGGACCTCACAGCATCAAGCTGTGACGCAATCCTGTGGGAGCGGGTTTACCCGCGAAGAGGCCGGCACAGCCAACATCATTCGATAGCCTGCAACCGCCGCTCGATATGCCTGCGCTCCGGCTCCTGCCGGGCCAGCGCCAGCGCCTGCCGCCAGGCCGCACGGGCCTCCTCTTTTTGCCCCAACTGGTAATGCAGCTCACCCCGCGTCGCATGCGCCAGGTGATAGTCCAGCAACTCACCCCTCGCCAGAATACCTTCGACTTCCCGCAGCCCGACCTCTGGCCCATCCCGCTTCGCCAGCGCCACGGCCCTGTTCAGCTCCACAACTGCTGACGGCCAATGCCGCTGCAGCACGTCATACAGCCCGACAATCTCCGCCCAGTCGGTCGCTGCTGCCGTCGCCGCTTCGGCATGCACCGCCGCAATCGCCGCTTGCACGGTATAGGCACCAAACGCCCGGCTTTGCAGGGCCTGGCGCACCAGCTCGCAGCCTTCTACGATGCGTTGCCGGTCCCACAGGCTGCGGTCCTGATGCTCCAGTAATACCAGGTTGCCCCGGCCATCGGTACGTGCCCGCTGCCGGGACGCCTGCAGCAACATCAAGGCCAGCAGGCCGACCGCCTCCGGGTCGGGCAGCAACTGCACCAGCAGCCGCGCCAGGCGAATGGCTTCATCGCTCAGTTCCTGCTGCAACAGCGCCTCGCCCGACGATGCCGAATAGCCCTCGTTGAACACCAGGTAGATCACCCGCAGCACGCTCTCCAGCCGCTCGGGCAGTTCGTTCAGCTCCGGCACCTGATAAGGGATGCCGGCATCGCGGATCTTGGCCTTGGCGCGCACGATGCGCTGGGCGATGGTGGCCGGGCTCTGCAGGAATGCACGGGCAATCTGCTCGGTGGTCAGGTCGCAGACTTCGCGCAGGGTCAGCGGCACCTGGGCATCGGCGGACAAGGACGGGTGGCAGCAGGTGAAGATCAGCCGCAGACGGTCGTCAGCCAGCAGTTCTTCCTCGCTGGGGTCCTGTGCCTGGCCGTCGAGCAGCATGCTCAGGTCTGCCTGGGAACGGTCGAATCGGGCCCGTCGACGCAACGCATCGATGGCCTTGAAGCGGCCGGTGGACACCAGCCACGCCCGCGGGTTATCGGGAATACCGTCGCGCTGCCAGCGCTCGACGGCGATGAAGAAGGCATCGTGCATGGCCTCCTCGGCCAGGTCGAAATCACCCAGAAGGCGGATCAGTGTCGCCAGGATGCGCCGTGACTCGCTCCGGTAGACCGCCTCGACCTCGGCACGTACCTGCGCCAGTACCGACATCAGTCGGGCATCCGCTGGGTCACCACCTCCACCAGGCGGTCCAGGCTTTCTCCCCAACCCTGGTGGAAGCCCATTTCCTCATGGGCGCGGCAATCGGCGGCATTCCAGTGCCAGGCGCGGGCGGTGTAGCGGGTTTTGCCCTGCTCCTCGTCAAAACTGATCACGGCAGTCATGAAGGCCTTGTCCGAAGGTACCCAGCCTGGGCCGAAGGCATCGGTGAACACCAGACGCCGCGGCGCGGCGATTTCCAGGAACACGCCCTGGTTCGGATACTCGCTGCCATCCGGCGCCCGCATCAGGGTGCGGAACAGGCCACCGCTCCACAGCTGCATCTCGCACTCCGGGGTGGTCATGCCGTGCGGCCCCCACCACTGCATCAGCCACTGGGGCTCGGTCCAGGCGCGGAACACCTTGGCCGGTGGCGCGTCGATCAGGCGGCTGATGGACAACTCGTGTTGCGCTTGCGCGGGGTGTGCAAGGCTCATGCTGTTAGGTCTCCATTGCTGTCAGGGTTGCAGTTCGCGCACCGGCCGCACCTCGACACTGCCGACCCGCGCGGCGGGGATGCCCTTGGCGATGTTCAGCGCCTCGTTCAGGTCGCGGGCTTCCACCAGGTAGAAGCCCGCCAGTTGCTCCTTGGTCTCGGCGAACGGGCCGTCGGTCAGGCTCATGTGCCCGTTGCGCACGCGCACGGTGGTGGCGGTCTGCACCGGCTTCAGCGCCTCGGCCGCCAGCATTCGCCCGGAGCCTTGGATGGATTCGGCATACGCCATGCATTCGGCGTCTTCCGGGCTGTCGGGCAGGCTGTGCAGCAGCCCCTCGTCACAATAGACCAGGCACAGGTATTTCATGGTCACCTCCAGGGCATTGGCAAAGTGCGTTTGGCGATAACGGCTCAGGGCTTGAGATCGAACAGGGCTTTCTGAGTTGCCATGTCGAATGGCGCCGACCAGTGTTCGTGGATTACCTGCCACTGGCCACCTTGACGACGATAGCCCACGGTGGCGCGCATGAAACCGCACTGGCTTTCGTTGTCCGCTGGGCCACAGCGGTTCAGCCAGTGCGCCAGGGCCAGGTCGCCATCGGCATGCATGGTGAGTTCAGCGAATTCGAAAACCATCTGGCCGGTGCACATGTTCATGCACATCTCCCAATGCGCCTGGTAGGTTGCCTTGCCTTTGAATTGCAGGGCCTGGATGGCATCGAAGGCGACAATATCGTCGGCATAGGGAGCGACGATGTTGGGGATGTCGCGGTCGCGCACGGCCTGCATCCAGCGCTCGATCAATTGGCGGATCTCGGTTTCGGCTGCGGTGCTCATCGGGGGTTCCTCCGACAGGTCATGGGTGATTGGGCACAGGGGTGCAACGTGCTCTCACCTATGGTCGAACGGGGGAGGGAGGAATCGACAGGTCGAGGAAATTATTCTGGGTTGATTGTGGTTTGAAATGCATATCGGGGAATTGCATAGGGGCGACAAGGTGCATGCCTTGGGTGATGTGGCGCCTGTGAGACCGAGCGCCGCGCGGGCGGCGCTCGATCCCACAGGTGCTGAAAATGCTGTGGCGGGTCCTTGGCGGGCTCAACCCTGCTGGCACCCCTCACCCATGGCCCGGTACTGAATGGTGTGCACCTGGCCCTGGTGGTCTTCGTAAGTCATGGTCGCAGGTACCACTTCGCAGACGTTGGGGATGGTCGACAGGTTGATCACCCGCTTGATGTCCAGGTTCATGGAGTAGTCGTACTGCTGGGCGACGGGCTCGCTGGAGACGGGTCTGGCCTCATCGGCGAGGGCGAACGAGGACATACCGACCAATGCAAGAATCAGTAATGGTTTCATGTGAGTCTGCCTTTTGAGCATTCAAGCTGATCGATTGACTTCTATTGCCGTGCCCGGCGCGGAGAAGTTGCCATCTGCGGTGAAGATGGCACGAAGTACCGATCCCGCTTCGTACTGCCAGTGGGGATGAGTAAAAGTCTACTCCCGGCCTGGAATAGTTGAACCCCGAACTCGGACATTCACCCTTGCCAGATATGCAACAATCTGCGACAAGTTCACCGCAAAACATCGGGCCAGAGCCTCTGGCCACCTTTCAGGGCAGGGCGAGCAATTTCTGAAAATTTGTACTGTTCGAAGCTTTCGGCCCCGGAACGCCGGCTGCTGGACCACTTCTACCGTCAGCACGGCTCACGCATGCGTGCTGCGGGCGATGCTGAGCTGTGGGTGGCGCGGGGCCCCGGCATCATCGCAGGCTTGAGCCTGAGCCCGGTGGGCGATGGCTTCTGGCTGACCGGGTTGTTCGTCGACCCGCAGCGGCGCAGCCAGGGGGTGGCCGGGCGGTTGGTCGAGGCGGCGCTGGCGCAGGCTGGCGGGCCCACCTGGCTGTTCTGCCACCCGGACCTTGCGCCCTTCTACCAGCGCCTGGGCTTCGACATGGCCCTGCAGCTGCCGGAAGCCCTGGCTGGCCGCTTGCAACGCTATCAGCGCAGCAAGCGCCTGGTGGCACTGCAACGAGGTCAGTCGTCGCTGGCGTCGAGCCCGGGGAACAGCACCTCGGTGTAGCCGAACCGGGAAAAGTCCTGGATGCGTGACGGGTACAACCGACCGATCAGGTGGTCACATTCATGCTGCACCACCCGCGCATGGAAGCCGTCGGCAAAGCGGTTGATCGGATTGCCCTGGGGGTCGATGCCTTCATAGCAGATGTGCTTGAAACGCGGCACCACACCGCGCAGGCCGGGCACTGAAAGGCAGCCTTCCCAACCATCCTCGATCTCGCTGGATGTCGGCGTGATGACCGGGTTGAGCAGGATGGTCTGCGGCACCGGTTCGGCATCCGGGTAGCGCTCGCTGCGCTCGAAGCCGAAGATCACCAGCTGCAGGTCGATGCCGATCTGTGGCGCGGCCAGCCCCACGCCGCCCACATGGCGCATGGTTTCGAACATGTCGTCGATCAGTTGCTGCAGTTCGGCACTGCCGAGCATGTGCTCGGGCACTGGTGGGGCGATGCGCAGCAGGCGTTCGTCGCCCATCTTGAGAATGTCACGGATCATCGGGGTGTCGGCTCTGAAGATTGGTGCTCGCTCGGTACCGGGTGCTCATGGCCCAGCACGCTAATGGTCTCGCGGGGCTTGTGCTCATCGACGTCCTTCTCGCCAGGGTTCTTGCCCTCGCTCGACATGTGTTCGATCACTGCGTTCATCTCCGCGCCCAGCAGCAAAACGGCAGCAGAGATATAGAAATACAGCAATAGCACGATGATTGCACCGATACTGCCGTACATGGCGTTGTAGTCGGCAAAGGTCTTCACGTAGTAGGCAAAGCCCAGCGACGCCACGATCCAAACCACCACCGCCAGCACCGAGCCCGGGGTGATGAAGCGGAACTGCTGCTTCACATCGGGCATCACGTAGTAGATCAGCGCAACCGCCACCATCATCAGGATGATGATTGCCGGCCAGCGCAGAATGGTCCACACCGTGACGATCACCTCCTGCATGCCGACCTGGGCGGCAATCCACTCCATCACCTGCGGCCCCAGCACCATCAGCGCCGCAGCCACCAGCAACATGCCGGCAATGCCTACGGTGTAGACGATCGACAACGGGATGCGCTTCCACACGGGGCGGCCCTCGGGCACATCGTAGGCGGCGTTCATCGCGCTCATCATCAAGCGCACACCCGCCGATGCAGTCCACAGGGCAATCACGATACCCGCCGACAGCAGCCCGCCCTTGGACTGCTGCAACTGGTCGATCACCGGGTTCACCTGCTCCAGCGCCTGGGGTGGCAACACCAGCTCCGATTGAAGGCGCAGCCAGGAGAAGAAGTCCGGCAGGTGCAGGAAACCGATCAGGGCGATCAGGAATAGCAGGAAGGGGAATAACGAAAACAGCATCTGGTAGGCCAGCGCGGAAGCGTAGGTCGACATTTCGTCGTCGAGGAATTCCTTGACGGTGCGTACCAGCACGCGGTGCAGGGGCAGACCGCGCAGGTCGGGGAAAATCATAGCGTCTCCTTTCGCCGCTCGATTCGTGAGTACCACGGTAAGTCTAATAGACCATGCCGTTACTGTGCTGATCCCGGCCATGCTGCAAGAATTTGCTTACGCAAGTACCGGCCTCTTCGCGGGTAAACCCGCTCCCACAGGTGCTGCACAGTGCGTGAAGTCTGTGCAGCACCTGTGGGAGCGGGTTCACCCGGGAAAAGGCCGGGACAGGCCACTTACATCAAGGCTTTTTCACCGCGTCCTTCACGTTGCCCTTGATCTGTTGCCCCTCGCCCTTGAGCTCCTGCGCTTCACCCTCGGCCCGCAGTCGCTCGTTGTCGGTCACTTTGCCGACACCCTGCTTGACGTTGCCGATCGCTTCGTTGGCCAGGCCTTTCGCTTTGTCTTTGGTACCGCTCATGGCAAAACTCCTGCAATTGGGGGCACGTGGACCGTGCCGACAGTCGGTGGACCCAACGCCTTCGCCAAGCGTTCCAACAGTTTTCTCGCCCTCGAGCCGAACGGCAAGGCGGTTGGCAAACCTTGCCCCGCTACCCGCCACCCCTCACAATGCAGGCCTTCATAGCGTCAACCCGCAGGAACCTGCATGAAACTCGACAAACCCGCAGCCATCGCCCGGCGCAACGAAGCACTGGCCCGCCCGGTGCTGACCAGCAGCAACACCCTGTTCGCCATCCTCGACCGCAAGCGCAACCTGTGGTGGTTCGAGGTGCCGGTGGCGCTGCTGCGCAAGGGCCAGCCCGACTGGGTCAACCTGCTGCTGCACACCCCGGAAAGTGACGAGCTGCAGCACTTGAAGGTGCCGACCAACTTCCTGCGTGCTCACCAGGAACAGATGGAAGTGCGCAACCCTGGCAAGCGCCGCTCGACCATCAGCCTGGCCCTCAGCGCCGACCGCGACTCGCTGCTGCGCGACACCCGCCCGGGTGGCGAGCAGCTGGACTTCCGTACCTTCGTGCAGGCCTGATCAGGCCTTCTCGATGCGATCGTCATGGATGACGATGCGGCCTTGCTTGAACAACCCGCCAATAGCCTTCTTGAAGTTGCCCTTGCTGACGTTGAACAGCTTGCTGATCAGCGCCGGATCGCTCTTGTCGCACACCCCCAGCACTCCGCCTTCGGCCTCCAGGCGCGCCATGATCTGCTCCTGCAGGCTGTCGGCCAGGGCAGCGCCGACCGGCTGCAGGCTCAAGGCGATCTTGCCGTCCGCGCGCACTTCCTTGATGAAGCCTTTCTCGTGCATGCCCGAGCGCAGGAACTTGAACACCTCGTTCTTGTGGATCAGGCCCCAGTGGCGGTTGTTGATAATCGCCTTGAAGCCCATTGGCGTCTCGCCGGCCACCAGAAGTTCGACCGGCTGGCCTACCTGGTAGTCGGCCGGGGTGCGGTCCAGGTAACGGTCCAGGCGAGAGGTGGCAGTGATGCGGCGGGTGCGCTTGTCGAGGTACACGTGCACCACGCAGTAGTCGCCGATCTTCAGCGGCCGCGCCTCTTCCGAGTACGGCATCAGCAGGTCCTTCGACAGGCCCCAGTCGAGGAAGATGCCGGCACCGTTGATGTCCTTGACCTTGAGGCTGGCGAACTCGCCAACCTGCACCTTGGGCTTTTCGGTGGTGGCGATCAGCTGGTCTTCGCTGTCCAGGTAGATGAACACGTTCAGCCAGTCATCCACTTCGGTTTCGGCGTTTTTCGGGATGTAGCGCCCGGGCAGCAGGATCTCGCCGTCGGCGCCGCCGTCCAGGTACAGGCCGAAGTCCACGTGTTTCACGATTTGCAAACTGTTGTAACGCCCAAGCAGAGCCATTTCCGATGTTCCTCAAGACAAGGCGACTATTCTACACCTGAAGCCAGCGCGCCGCCCGACCGCTGATGCAGTGGAACCGTCAGCGCCTCTTTGCGTCTACCGTCGGGCAAGCCCCCGCAAGGAACAGCCCATGCCGCTACGCCTGTCCAAAGCCCTGCTCGTCGCCATCGGCTGCGCCCTGGCCCTGGCCGCCTGCAGCCGTATCGACCTGGCCTACCGCAACCTCGACCGCCTGGTGCCGTGGTCGCTTGGCGACTACCTGGCCATGAACAGCGAGCAGAAGGCCATGCTTGACGACCGCCTGCGGGAGCACCTGGCCTGGCATTGCAAGACCCAGCTGCCCGGCTATCTCGACTGGCTGGACCGGGTACGCGACATGGTCGCCGACGACCAGGTGACCGACCAGGCCCTGCAGCAGCGTACCCGCGAAGCCCGCGAGGCGATTGGCCGGGTGGCCGAGGAAATCACCCCTTCGGCCACCGAACTGCTGCGCGGCATGAGCGATGCCCAGGTGGCGGAGATGCGCGAGGCGTTCCGCGAGGACATCAGCGAACGGCAGAAGAAGTATGTGGATACGCCGTTGGACAAGCAGATTGCCCGCCGTGCCGAACGCATGGAGAAACGCCTGACGCCATGGTTTGGCGAGCTGACCGCGGTACAAAAGCAGCGCGTGCAGGCCTGGTCCCAGGCGCTGGGCGACCAGAACCGCGAATGGATCGCCAACCGCGCGCACTGGCAACAGCAATTGCTGCTGGCGATGAACCAGCGCAATGATGCCAGTTTCGAGCCGCGCCTGGCGACGTTGTTGCAGCGCAAGGAGAGCTTGTGGACGCCGGAGTACCGGGCGGCGTACCAGAATACCGAGCAGCAGGCCCGCAGCTTGCTGGTGGACCTGGTGCACCAGAGTACCCCGCAGCAGCGGCGGTTCCTGCAGGAGCGGTTGGGCAAGGTGCGCACCGATTTCAGTGAATTGAAGTGTTTGAAGGGGTAACTGGGAAAAGCAGGCCCGGCCTCTTCGCGGGTAAACCCGCTCCCACATGGACCCCACTGGTTTCGAATCCTGTGCCGTACCCGGGAAGAGGCAAGGCCTGCTAAAGCACAGTCACCGCCCCTTGCGCCGATACGGAAACACATCGATCACCTTCCCTTCACGAATCGCCGCCTGCAGCCCCTTCCAGTAATCCGCGTCGTACAACTCCCCATGCAGCCGGCTGAACAAGCGCCGCTGGCCGATATCGGCAAACAGGAACGGCGGAAACTCCTCGGGGAACACGTCATGCGGCCCGATCGAGTACCACGGCTCGCCCGACATCTCGTCTTCCGGGTAACGCGGCGGCGGGATATGGCGGAAGTTCACTTCGGTCAGGAAGCTGATCTCGTCATAGTCATAGAACACCACCCGGCCATGGCGGGTAACGCCAAAGTTCTTCAGCAACATGTCGCCTGGGAAAATATTCGCCGCCGCCAGCTGCTTGATGGCCAGGCCGTAATCCTCCAGCGCCTCCAGCACCTGGCCCTCGCTGGCGTGTTCCAGGTACAGGTTCAGCGGCGTCATGCGCCGTTCGGTCCAGCAGTGGCGGATCAGCACCGTGTCACCCTCCAGCGCCACGGTCGATGGCGCCACCTCCAGCAGTTCGGCCAGGCATTCCGGCTCGAACTTGCTGCGCGGAAAACGAAAATCGGCGAACTCCTGGGTATCGGCCATGCGCCCGACGCGGTCGACGCTTTTCACCAGCCGGTACTTGTCGATCACCGTGGCGCGGTCGACTGTCTTCGACGGTGAAAAACGGTCCTTGATGATCTTGAACACGGTGTTGAAGCCCGGCAGGGTGAACACGCTCATGACCATGCCGCGCACCCCGGGCGCCATGACGAAGCGGTCGTCGCTGCTGGCCAGGTGGTTGATCAGCGCCCGGTAGAACTCCGACTTGCCGTGCTTGTAGAAACCGATGGAGGTATACAGCTCGGCAATGTGCTTGCCCGGCAAGATGCGCTTGAGGAAGTTGACGAACTCCGCCGGCACCGGCACATCGACCATGAAGTACGAGCGGGTGAAGGAAAAGATGATCGACACCTCGGCCTCGTCGGTGATCAGCGCATCGGCCTCGATACCGTGCCCTTCGCGGTGCAGCAGCGGGATTACCAGCGGCCACTGCTCGTCGCTGTTGAACAGCCGGCCGACCAGGTAGGCACCCTTGTTGCGGTAGAGCACCGGCACAAACAGCTCCAACGCCAGTTTCGGATCCTTGCATACCCAGTCCGGCAGGCACTCGCGCAGCTGATCTTCCAGGCGCGCCAGGTCGCCCTCCAGGTCGCCGTACGGCACTTCGAACGGGTAATCGCTGAACACCGCCCGCAGCAGGCTCTTGAGCCCAGCGTCAGGCCGATAGGTACGGGTTTGCGCGGCGCGCTCACGGCTGCGCATGGACGGCCGGGTGGTGTGGATGAACATGCAGCCGTCGCTGATCAGGTCGTGGCTGAACAGGCTGCAGAACAGCGAGTTGTACCAGGTCTCGGACAGCTCGTCGTCCAGCCGCGGGTCGATCAGGTGGATATAGGCGTTCTTCACCAGGGGCCATTGATCCACATCCAGCAGCACATCCTCGGCGAAGCCCTGACGTAGCCAGCCGTTGACCTCGGCGACCTTCTCTTCATAGAGATTGATGCGGGCGGCGGAGGCACGCTGGATATCCTGCCAGTGCGCCTGCTCGAAGCGCTTGCGGGCACCGAGGGTGATGCGCTGGAAGTGGTCGCGGTAGTTGTCGAAGCCGGCGAGGATCATCCGGGCGATTTCGACAGCGGGCCAGGGCTGGGACATGCGAAGACCTCGGTGCGGTGTTGAGTTACAGAGCTTAGTCGCCTCTTGGTTTTTGCGGAGCCTGTGCCGGCCTCTTCGCGGGCTCGCCCGCTCCCACAGGCTTACCACAGGGCCGAGCATTGCAGAGAACCTGTGGGAGCGAGCGTGCCCGCGAAGAGGCCGGCACAGGTTTACACCGCAAGAAAGCACAAGAATCCCCTGCCCCCCTGGCGTACACTCGCGCCCCTGCCCTGCCTCCGGAGACCGTTGTGAGCCCCATCGCCCTAGCCCGTCTGCTGACCCTTGCCGCCGTCTGGGGGGCGAGCTTCCTGTTCATGCGCATCATCGCCCCCGAACTGGGCACGGTGCCGACGGCGTTCTTCCGCGTGTCCATCGCCTGTCTGGGCCTGGTCGCCCTGCTTGCCGCCGCCCGCGTGCGCTGGGACTTCCAGGGCAAGCTCGGCGCCTGCCTGGTACTGGGCATGATCAACTCCGGTATCCCCGCCACCTTCTACTCCGTGGCCGCCCAGGTGCTGCCAGCCGGCTACTCGGCAATCTTCAACGCCACCACGCCGCTGATGGGCGTGCTGGTCGGCGTGCTGTTCTTCCGCGAACCGATGACCCTGGCCAAGCTCTGCGGCATCTTCCTGGGCCTGTTCGGCGTCGGCATCCTCAGCGGCGCCGGCCCGGTGGCCCTGGACCTGGCCCTGCTGCAAGGCGCCCTTGCCTGCCTGGCGGCCACCACCTGCTACGGCTTTGCCGGCTTCCTCGCCCGCCGCTGGGTAAGCGGCCTGGACAGCCGCCTGTCGGCACTGGGCAGCATGCTCGGCGCCACCTTGATGCTGAGCCCATTGTTCGCCTGGAGCGCGCTGAGCCAGCCACCGGCCAGCTGGGGCGGCTGGCAGGTGTGGCTGTCGCTGCTGGGCCTGGGCCTGCTGTGCACAGCGTTCGCCTACATCCTGTACTTCCGCCTGCTGGAGGAGATCGGCCCGGTCAAGGCTAGCACCGTGACCTTCCTGATCCCGGTATTCGGTGTATTGTGGGGTGCGTGGCTGCTGGACGAACCGCTGTCGATGGCGCACCTGTACGGCGGCCTGCTGATTGGCCTGGCATTGTGGCTGGTGCTGCGCCCGGCGCGCAGCTGAAGCGGGGTACAGGATGAACGACGCGTACAAGAAGGTCCTGTTCCGCCTGGAGCAGGACGAAAATGGCTACCCGCCCGCCTCGGTCGAGGGCCTGTGGGCCAAGGCCGTGGAAGGCGGCCATGCCGTCGACAACATTCCCTTCCATGTCTACGGCATCGCCCCGGGCGACGTGATCGGCACCCGTGAGGAAGCCGGCGAAACCTGGTTCGCCGAACTGCGCCACAGCAGCGGCAGTTCGGTGTTCCGGGTTATCGTCAGGCCCCCGGAAACCCTGGACCAGGTACGCGCGGCCTTGCACGACTTCGGCTGCAACTGCGAAACCGAGCAGGCGGTGAAGATGCTGGCGGTCGAGGTCCCGCCGCAGCGCTCGCTCGACACCTTGCTCTACTACCTGCTCACCCAGCGCGAAGCCGGCCTGCTGGACTTCGAGGAGGGCGTATTGCGCCACGCCATCCCCGAAGAATTCCGCTAGGGCCTACGCCTCGGCCAAGCGCGCGGCGGGCTTGCGGAACACGAACAGCAGGCCCACCACGATCAACCCCATGCCCAGCAGGCTGAGCGGCGCCAGGCGGTTGCCGAAGATCAGCAGGTCCATCACCGCGGTCACTGCCGGCACCAGGTAGAACAGGCTGGTGACATTGACCAGGTTACCCTTGGCGATCAGTCGGTACAGCAGCAGGGTCGCCAGCAGCGAGACCACCAGCCCCATCCACAGCAGCGCGCCGACGAAACCGCCAGTCCACTCCACATGCAACGGCTGCAGCGGCGCGAACAACGCGCACATGGCAAAGCCGGCCAGGTACTGCAGCGGCAGCGTGCCCATGGGGTTGTCGGTGATGCGCTTCTGCAGGATCGAGCCGAAGGTCATGCTGGCCAGCGCCAGCAGGGCGAACAGCATTCCCGCCAGCGACACCCCGCCCAGGTTGATGCCCTGGTAGACCACCATGATCAACCCGCCAAGCCCCAACCCTAAGCCGAACAAGCGGCTCCAGGAGCGCTGGCGCTCCATCAGCACCACGGTCAGGATCGGTTGTACTCCCATCACCGTGGCCATGATGCCGGGGGTGACATGGGTATCGAGCGCCAGCAGGTAGAAGATCTGGTAGGCGCCGAGCAGCACACAGCCAGTGCCCAGGGCCCGAAGGATGGCCCCGCGACTGCGCGGCCAGCGCAGCCCCAGCAACGGGCCGATCAGCAGCAGGCCGGCCAGGGCCAGCGCCGAGCGCAACAGCAGGAAGGCGAACGGGCTGGCATGCGCCAGGCCGAGCTTGGAGACGATCGCCCCGCTGCTCCACAGCAGGACGAACAGGCTGGTAGTGGCCGCCGAGGCCACGGATGCTTTGCTAAAGACAGACATGTATTGCCACCTGATTCAAGGCGAATAAGCCAGACGGACGGCGTGCGCTTCAGCGAGGGAAGCCGCCGACCGTGTTCAGTAGGTTGCGTGTGCGAAGGGTTGCGGCCAGAAGCCGATCAGCCCAGCACGACCACGCAAGGAGGCGGAGCTACGCCGCCTACGACGCCACTGACAGGTGGTGGTGGATAGTGACTGATCATCGCCGGCTGTTGGCAGCCACGCACGACCATGCCCGCGACTGGCGCGATGGCAAAGCTTGTGGTGGAAGGGCTGGCTGGCATGAACAGGTCTTCGGGAAAGGAACAGTGGACTGGACTATAGCCCGGTGCCCCATGCCTTGCAACCACTGCCTACGGTACTCGCGCGAACAGCTTTTGTGGGAGCGGCCTTGTGTCGCGAAAGGGCCGCAGAGCGGCCCCAGCAATATCTGCGGCGAAGCTGAGAGTGTGGGGCCGCTGCGCGCCCCTTTCGCGACACAAGGCCGCTCCCACAGTAAGACCGCGCTACCTTGGATGTTGGTTAATTTCTCACCGCCCCGATTCGTCTGAATGCGAAACGCAGCCCGCATTCACCCGTTTCGAGGCCTACCGATGAAAATATCCACCTGGCGCTACCGGCCAGCCCAGATCACCTGCCTGCTGCTGGTCAGCGCCTACGCCCACGCCGCCAAGCCCGGCGACGTGTTCAAGGACTGCAAGGACTGCCCCGAGATGGTCGTGCTGCCCGCCGGCAGCTACGTGATGGGTGCCCCCGATGACGAAGTCGGCCGCCAACCCGACGAGGGCCCGCTGCACACCGTGACCTTCGCCAAGCCCTTCGCCATGAGCCGCTACCAGGTCACCGCCGGCGAACTGGATGCCTACATCAAGGCCACCGGCACCGTCATCAGGAGCGGCGACGAGCGCCCCGGCCGCTGGTGCGAAGCCAGCAAGCCCAGCTACAAGCAAGGCCCCCGCCAGCCGGCGGTGTGCGTCGACTACGACGAGGTGCAGGCCTACACCCGATGGCTGGCGAAAACCACCGGCAAACCGTACCGCATGGTCAGCGAAGCCGAACGCGAATATGCCGCCCGTGCCGGTTCCAGCGGCCCGTTCCCCTTCCCCTTCGACGAACCGGGCAAGTACGAGATCAGCAAGCACGCCAACACCTATGGCCCCAAGGACGGTCATGCCTTCACCGCCCCGGTGGGCAGCTACCCGCCCAATGCCTTCGGCATGTACGACATGCACGGCAACGTCTACGAATGGGTCGCCGACTGCTACCACGACAGCTACGAAG
This sequence comes from Pseudomonas sp. B10(2017), assembly GCF_002113295.1. Lineage (NCBI taxonomy): Bacteria > Pseudomonadati > Pseudomonadota > Gammaproteobacteria > Pseudomonadales > Pseudomonadaceae > Pseudomonas > Pseudomonas sp. B10(2017). The sequence goes on along the minus strand of NZ_NEJU01000026.1, from coordinate 8,417 downwards.
GCGCCCCCACCGACGGCAGTGCCTGGATCCAGAACCCCAAGTGCATTCGCGCGCACATGCGCGGCAACGACTGGGGCGAGCCGCCGATCTTCTCCCGCTCGGCCAACCGCAACGACCGCCTCAAGACCACCCGGGGGGACTTCCTCGGCTTTCGCGTAGCACGCGAACTGTGAAGTTGTGACGCGGTTAACGCAGCACCGGCCAAAAAAATCGCCAATAAGAATCGTTCCGGTTTTTAACAGGTGCTGCGTCCTATAGCTGACATAGAAAAAAACCCTCTGCCAACGAGACCGCAATAGATGTCCAAGTCCCTCCCCGGCCCGCTCAACCCGCTTGCCAAAGCATTACTGATCCGTCATTCCCTTCGTCCCCAGCGCGCGTTCACACGCATCGGCCTGGGCCTGGCGATATCCGCTGCGATGGTTGCCCAGGTGCAGGCACAGGAGTGGACCCTGGATATTCCTGCGCAGTCGATGAATTCGGCGTTGCAGGCACTGGCCAGGCAGACCGATACCCAGTTGCTGTACAGCCCGGAAGATATCGGTGGCCTGCGCTCCTCTGCACTCAAAGGGCGCCACGACCTAGCTTCGTCCCTGCGCATCCTGCTGGGCGGCAGCGGGCTGCGTTATCAGATCGACGGCAACACCGTGACGGTAACAGCGAGTTCAGCCGCAAAGGACGGTCAGGTCGAGCTTTCGGCGACCAACGTCAATAGTGTGGGCCTGGGGGCCACTACCGAAGGCACGGGTTCCTACACTACCGGCGTGACCAGCACGGCCACCCGCATGAACCTGTCGATACGCGAAACACCACAAAGCATCAGCGTCATCACCCGTCAGCAAATGGACGACCAGCACCTGGCGACCATTACCGACGTGCTGAAGCAGAACCCGGGCATCACCATGTCCCAGGACGGTGGCGAGCGCTTTCACATCTATTCGCGCGGCTCGGAAATCAGTACCTACCAGCTCGATGGCGTGAACACCACGCAAGACTACCTGACGCGCAACATGCCCAACACCCTGATGGACATGGCCATGTTCGACCGCATCGAGATCGTCCGCGGTGCCACTGGCCTGATGACCGGTGCGGGCGAGCCCAACGGTGTGGTCAACATGGTACGCAAACGCCCCACGCGTGAATTCCAGTCGTATGTGCAGGCCGGTGTGGGCTCGTGGGACTACTATCGCACCGAGGCCGATGTATCCGGCCCGCTGATCGAAAGCGGCAAGCTGCGTGGCCGCCTGGTGGCCGCCAAGCAGAGCAACCAGAGCTACATGGACTGGTACAGCCAGGACCGTGACTTGGTCTACGGCGTGCTCGAAGCAGACCTGACCGATACCACCACCGTGCGCTTCGGCATGGACTACCAGACCTACGACGCCAATGGCGCGCCAGGTGTGCCGCTGTTTTTCAGCAATGGCCAGCCCACCAACTTCTCCCGCTCGACCAGTTCCGGGCCGCGCTGGATGTATGAAGACTACACCACCAAGAACTACTCCTTCGGCCTGGATCAGGAGCTTGGCAATGGTTGGCAGTTGAAAATGGCCGGCAACTACATGGATGTCGATCGCGACTCGCTGTCGGCGTTCTATCGCACCGGTGCCGGTGTCTCTACCCTCGATCAAGCCACCGGCAACGCCAAGTCCGACCTGCTGCAAGTCGATGCCCATCAGGTTCAGCGGGGCATGAACATCACGCTGCAGGGGCCTTTCGAGCTGTTTGGCCAGACCCACGAACTGGTTACCGGCTTCGACTACATGGATTACGAGAACAACCACTTCACCGGGACAGCTGGGGAAGCCACATTCAACTTCTACACCTGGGGCAACCGCATACCGCAACCTGGCAACTATTCGCCACTGCTGGATTATGATCTGACTATCCGCCAGACCGGCTACTTCATTGCCACCCGGCTCAACCTCACCGACGACCTGCACATGATTCTCGGTGCCCGTACCACCAATTACCGTTCGGACTCGAACCAGGTGGTATTGACCACTGGCAACGGCAACCCCACGCAACTGAATGAGCGCGGAGAGGTAACACCGTACGCCGGCCTGATCTACGACCTGACCGATGAGCAATCGGTGTACGCCAGCTACACCGATATCTTCAAGCCACAGACCAGCCGCGACCGTACCGGCAAGGTGCTGGACCCTGTAATCGGGCAGAACTATGAAATGGGCTGGAAGGGTGAATTCTACGACGGCCGCCTGAACGCCAACGCGGCGATCTACCTCATCAAGCGCGACAACCTTGCAGAGGAAGACACCGGCTTCAGCGTACCGGGCGTGCCTAACTCCACCGCTTACCGCGCGGTCAGCGGCGCCGAAACCAAAGGTATTGATCTTGAACTGTCCGGCGAAGTGGCTCGCGGGCTGGAAGTTCATACCGGTTACAGCCACTCCCGCACGGAAGATGCCAATGGCACTCGCCTGACATCTCAACTGCCGCTGGATACATTCCGCCTGTGGACTACCTACCGCCTGCCCGGCGAATGGGAGCGCCTGACTGTTGGTGGTGGAGTCAACTGGAACTCCCAGCAATCCCTGGCCACCCGCTACAACACGCGCATCACCCAGGAAGACTACGCCGTGGCCAGCCTGATGGCCCGCTACAAGATCAGCGAGCACCTGGCCGCCACGCTGAACGTGGACAACCTGTTCGACAAAAAGTACTACGCAGGCCTGGCCGGCAACTATGGCCACTATGGCGCGCCGAGAAACGCGACGCTGAACCTGCGCTACGATTTCTGATCAGCAGAACGAAAAAAGGCGACCCTGGAGGTCGCCTTTTTCATGCCTGCATGGTCTTCGCATCGGTACGCGGTCCGTTGCAGGAGCGGCCTTGTGTCGCTTTCGCGACACAAGGCCGCTCCTACAAAGAGTGAGCAGGTTTACGGGCTGATCGTATCTGCCAGCAACAGCCTGGCAATCATCCCCTCAAGGACATCCACCTGTTCGAGGATGTCATAGTGCCCGGCATCAACAGCAATGTCCTGGCAGCTACCCGAAATGCCACCCGCGTGCGCGCCCTCCCCCGCCCACCAGCAACTTGCCGCTGCCTCGGTAGACGGTAGCTGGCGCAATTGACGCGAAAGCGCCTTGAGTTTCATTGCCACAACAAAGGTCTGCGCCAGATCAGCGTTGCCGATTTCGGCATAGGCCGACTGTGCAGCCTGTGCGGCCCTTGCCGTTCCGATCACGCGCTCCAGGGCATCCTGAGTACTGCCGGCGGGCACGATCGGCAGCACCAGTGCATCGGCCGAAACCCCGAGAATCACCGCCAGGAAGCCACGCAGGTCGGCGCTCCAGTCACTTTCCTGCACGGCTTGCCTGGTCGAGGGCACGAAGCTGTCCACCAAGGCCAGCACCGCAACCCGCTGCCCCTGGCTTTCCAACTCCTTGGCCACCAACACCGCCAGGGTGCCGCCCAGCGACCAACCTGCCAGCTGATAAGGCCCTTCGGGTTGCTTCTGCCGGATGTACTGTGCGTAATCGATAGCCATCGTTTCCAGCGAATCATCCACCCAGGCGTGATCCAGCAGCATCCGGCATTGCAGGCCATAAACCGTGCAACGGCCTTCCAGCCGGCGGGCCAATGGCTCGTAATCGAACACCGTGCCAAACCCGGCATGCAGGCAGAACAGCGGCGTACTCGCGCTCACTCGGCTGTTCAGCAACAACAGCGGGTCCAGGCTGGCATCGTCGGGGGCATAACCCGACAACTCGGCGATGGTCGGCCGGGCAATCACATCACGCAGTTTCAGTTCGATAGGCAAATCCTCGCAGGCGCGGACCTTGGACAGCATCTTCAGCACGCGCAGCGAGTCACCACCCAGTTCGAAGAAGTTGTCATCGACACCGACCTGCTCGACTTGCAGTACTTCCTGCCAGATCGCTGCCAGCGCCTGCTCGATCGCATTACGCGGGGCAACCCATGCCCGGCTTGCGGCAAACTCGGGTGCCGGCAGGCCATTGCGGTCGATCTTGCCGTTGGGGGTGAGCGGCAGCGCCGGCATCAGTACAAGCTGTGCCGGCACCATGTGATCCGGCAGGTCGGCGCGCAGGGCATCACGTAATTGCTTGGCGCGGGTATCGGCATTGTCCGTTACCACGTAGCCGATCAGTTGCTTGCCCGTGCTGATGTCACGCGCCACCACCACGGCATCGCGCACGCCAGCCAGGTTGCGCAGGCGTGCCTCGATTTCTCCCGGCTCGATGCGGAACCCTCGAATCTTCAGCTGGTTGTCCAGCCGCCCGAGGAAGTCGATGACGCCATCGGCGCGGCGACGCACCCGGTCACCGGTACGGTACAGGCGGCCACCCGTGGCAAACGGGTCGGCCACGAAGCGCTCGGCCGTGAGTGCGGCCCGCTGGTGATAGCCACGCGCCACGCCCTCTCCGCCGATATAAAGCTCACCGGCCACACCATCGGGCAGCGGGTTGAGGTGCTGGTCCAGCACGTGCAGCGCACGCTCGCCAACGCGGTCGCCGATCGGCGCGTACACAGCCTCACAGGTTCGTTGCACCGGCACTTTCCACAGCAAAGGCGTAACCACGGTTTCCGTCGGCCCATAGCCGTTGGTCAACCAGCGCGGGCGCAGCGTGCGCTTGACGTGCTCGAACAGGGCGTCCGGTACCGCATCGCCGCCAAAGCAGTACACCCGCACTGCTGGCGCGGGCTGCTGCTGGCTATCGGCGAATTCGGCCAACTGTTGCAGGTAGGCCGGCGGGAAGCAGGCGATGTCGATACGCTGGGCATGCAAGGTCTGCCAGGTTTCTTCTGCCGTCCACAGCCGGTTGTCACGCACCACCAGGCAACCACCCGAGGACAACGTCGACAGCCAGCGTTCCTGCGCCCCGTCGAAGGCGAACGACATGAACAGCAGCTCGCGGGTGTGCAGGTCCATCTCGTACAGCCCGGCGATGGCCTGGCAGTGCATGCGAATCTGGCCATGGCTCACCGCCACACCTTTGGGCTTGCCGGTAGAACCAGACGTGTAGATCAGATAAGCCAGGTTATCCGCGCACGCGCGCTGTACAGGTGCAGTAGCAGGCAGATGGTCCAGCGCTTGCTGGTCGAGCTCGACGCACCGCGCTACCTGGGTAAAGCGCTGGCGCAGGCCACTGCTGCTGACCAGCAGGTGCATTGCCGAGTCCTCGACAATCCACTGCAGGCGCTCTTGTGGATAGTCGATATCCAGTGGCACATAAGCTGCGCCAGTCTTCATCACTGCCAGGAAGGCCACGATCACCTCCACCGACCGCTCCAGGGCAATGCCCACGCAGCTTTCCGGGCGCACGCCCTGCGCGATCAGGTGGTGGGCAAGGCGGTTCGCGCGAGCGTCCAGCTGGGTATAGGTCAACTGTTGGCCACCGCAGACTACCGCCATGGCCTCACCACGCTCACGGGCATGCCCGGCGATACGCTCGGCGAGCAGCGGCTGCTCGCGCCCAGGTGCCGCAAGCTGGTTGCGCAGGTCGGCGTGCCTTGCCTGCGCCGGCGTCAGCATGCCCAGGCTGCCCAGCGTGGCCTGGGGATTGTCCAGCATGGCGCTCAGCAGGCTTTCGAAACTGCCGCGCAGGCACTCGACAGCGGCTTCGGTAAAGCGGTTGCGCAGGTACAGGAACTCTACCGAAAAGGTTTCGCCCAATTGCACGGCCAGGTCCATGGCATAGTTGGTGACGTCGCGGTTACGTACTTCACCAAAGCGCAACGTTCCGCCGCCGCCCTCGCGCAGGCGATCGTCAACCGGGTAGTTCTCGAACACCACGATGCTGTCGAACAGCGCTTGCCCTGGCCGCCCGGCCCAGCGTTGTACATCGGCCAGCGCTGCATGCTCGTGGTCGCGCAGCTCCAGGTTGTAGTGCTGCAGCTGGTGCAGCCAGTCGCTGACAATGTGCTGGGGTTGCGGCGCCTGCACCACCGGTAGCGTGTTGATGAACAGCCCCAGCATCTCGCCTGCACCAGCCAGGCTGCTGGGGCGCCCGGCCACTGTGGCGCCGAAGCACACGCTGGCCTGGCCGGTGTAGCGTTGCAGCAGCAACAGCCAGGTGGCCTGGACCAGGGTATTGGGCGTGACCCTCAGGCGCCGGGCCTGGTCACGCAGGTGTTGCGTGCGCTGCGCATCCCAATGCAGGTACAGCGCATGGTGCCCGACAAGCTTGCCGTCCGCCTGCGGCGCAACACTTTCGGCCAACAGCGTCGGCCCCTCCAGGGCACGCAGCTTCTCGCTCCAGAACTGCTCCAGCTTGCCCATCGGCTGCTCGGCGAGCCAACGGATGTAGTCACCGAAGCGCCCCCCCGCATGGCTGGCAGGCCGGCCGTGATAAACCTGCAACACCTCGCCCAGCAACCGTGAATTGCTCCAGCCATCCATGAGGATGTGGTGACGCGACCAGATCAGGTGCAGGCGTTGCTCGTCCACTCGAACCAGCGTCAGGCACATCAGGGGGGCACACGCCAGGTCGAAGCCTTCGGCAGCCTCTTCGGCTGCCAGCGCCTGCAAGGCGTCGCTGGTCACCTCACGCCCACGCCAGTCGAGCACGCGCAGCGGCAGACTGGCCTGACGCTGCACCACCTGCAAGGGCTCCGCCCACCGGGCCGATGACAGGAAGACCGTGCGCAGGATGTCGTGGCTGGCGATCACCTGGTTCCAGGCCGCGACGAAGCGGTCGATGTCCAGGCCGTGCACATCGACCGCAGTCTGGTTGATGTACAGCGCGGCGTCGCTCTCCTGCAGGGTATGGAACAGCATGCCCTGTTGCATCGGCGACAGCGGGTAGATATCGGCGATCTGAGCAGCAGGTACCGGCAGGTCGTCCAGTTGCGCCTGGCTCAGACGGGCCAATGGGAAGTCCGATGGCGTGAGGCCTTGGGTGTCATCCTGGCAGCAATGGTCGATCAAGGCCTTGAGTTCTTCTGCATAGGCATCGGCCAGTTGCTGGATGGTCGAGGTATCGAAGACTTCACGGCTGAACGTCCAGCCCAGTGTCAGCTCGCCGCCGTACACCTGCCCATTGAGCGCCAGCAGGCTGCTCAATGGCGCGCCCTCATCCTGGTTCAGCCCGGCATTCTCGCGGGCCGGTTTGAACAGGCTCGCCTGCTGGTCGAAGCTGCCATCGAACTGCCCCAGGTAGTTGAAGATGATCGCCCCCTGGGCCAGCGCCGCTAACGTCTGCCGAGCTTCACCAGCCCCCAGGTAACGCAGCACACCATAGCCCAGGCCCTTGTGGGGCACCGCGCGCAGTTGCTCCTTGATGGTCTTGATCGAGCTGGCCAGCTCGGGCTGAGGGCTGAGGTTGACCGGGTACATGCTGGTGAACCAACCCACCGTGCGGCTCAGGTCGATACCGTCGAACAGGTCTTCGCGGCCATGGCCTTCCAGGCGTACCAGTACCTGCGGCTGCGCAGTCCAACGGCTGACCACACGGGCCAATGCCGTCAACAACAGGTCGTTGATCTGCGTGCGATAGGCTGCCGGTGCCTGCTGCAGCAGCTTGCGGGTCCAGAGCGGGTCCAGGCGAGTGCTGACCGACGTTGCATGCTTCTGCCGGTTTTCGCCCTGGGGATGATCGCAAGGCAAAGCATCGCTGGCGCCTTGCAGTTGATCACGCCAGTAGTGCAGTTCATGTTGCAGTGCCTGGCTGCTGGCATAGGCCTGCAGCTGTTCGGCCCAGACCTTGAACGCGCTGGTCTTGGCCGGCAACTTCAGCGGCTGGCCGAGGGCAAGCGCCTGGTAGGCCTGTTGCAGGTCTTCCAGCAGGATCCGCCATGACACGCCATCGACCACCAGATGATGAATGACCAGCAGCAGCCGCTGGCTGCCGTCTGCCAGCGTTGCCAGCACGGCGCGCAACAGTGGCCCCTGAGCCAGGTTCAGGCTGCGCTGGGCCTGATCAGCCAAGCGTTCCAGCGCCTCGCTATCAACACACTCGCGTACCCATAGCAGCTCGGTCGATACCGGCGCGCCGATCGCGGCCTGCCAGCGCCCGGCACTCTGCCAGGTATTGAGCCGTAGCAGGTCGTGATGGGCATGCAGGTTGCCCAGCGCCATGTTCAAAAGGTGCGCATCCAGTGCCTCAACAGGTTCGAGCAGCACCGACTGGTTCCAGTGGTCACGTACTACAAGCGCTTGCTCGAAGAACCAGTGCTGCACCGGAACAAGTGGCAGAGGCCCGGTGACCGCGCCCTGCTCCAGCACTTGTGCTTCGCTGCACCGGGCAACCGAGGCCAGCCCCTGCACTGTCTGATGCTGCAGCAACTCCTTGGGGGTGAACTGGATATCCACCTGGCGCGCACGGCTGACCACTTGCAACGAAATGATCGAATCGCCGCCCAGCTCGAAGAAGTTGTCGGTCAGGCCGACCTTCTCCAGCTTCAGCACATCCGCCCAGATCGCCGCAATCTGC
>NZ_NEJU01000025.1:0-81463 GCF_002113295.1 Pseudomonas sp. B10(2017) | reverse complement strand
CGTCGGTTTTGCCCAGAGCGCCGGCCTGATCCTCGGTGGTTCGATCAGCCAGAGCAACTTCCTCGGTACCGGTAACAAGGTGTCGATCGGCCTGACCCGTTCGGAATACCAGACCCGCTACAACTTCGGCTTCGTTGACCCCTACTTCACTGCCGATGGCGTAAGCCTGGGCTACAACGCCTTCTACCGCAGCACCGACTACGACGACCTCGACGTCGACGTGGCCAGCTACGCGGTGGACAGCTACGGTGCGGGCGTCAGCCTCGGCTACCCGATCAGCGAGACCTCGCGCCTGACCTATGGCCTGAGCGTGCAGCAGGACAAGATCAAGACCGGCAAGTACACCGTTGACGAGATCTTCGATTTCCTCGAAGAGGAAGGCGACAACTTCCTGAACTTCAAGGCCTCGATCGGCTGGTCGGAGTCGACCCTGAACAAAGGTGTACTGGCGACCCGCGGTCATTCGCAAAGCGTAACCTTGGAATCCACCATTCCGGGCAGCGACCTGTCGTTCTTCAAGCTCGACTACCGCGGCCAGCTGTTCAAGCCGATCACCAACGACTACACCCTGCGTCTGCATACCGAGCTGGGTTATGGTGATGGTTATGGCAGCACCTCGGGCCTGCCGTTCTACGAGAACTACTTCGCGGGTGGTTTCAACTCTGTCCGTGGCTTCAAGGACAGCAGCCTGGGCCCACGCAGTACCCCAAGCCGCGGCGAGGCCAACGGTGGCAAGCCAGGCACCATCGCCGACCCGGATCAGGATCCGTTGCCGTTTGGTGGCAACGTACTGGTACAAGGTGGTGTCGAGCTGCTGTTCCCGCTGCCGTTCGTCAAGGACCAGCGTTCGCTGCGCACCTCCGTGTTCTGGGACGTGGGTAACGTCTTCGATACCAATTGCGGCAACCAGCCTGATTGCGAGAAGGTCGGTTTCTCGGGCATGGCCAGTTCGGTCGGCCTGGGCGTGACCTGGATCACCGCACTGGGCCCGCTGAGTTTCAGCCTGGCAATGCCGGTCAAGAAGCCGGACGATGCCGACACCCAGGTGTTCCAATTCTCTCTGGGCCAGACCTTCTGAGGTCGGCCCTTGCTTAACGACAACGGTTTATCCAGGAGTGCATCGTGCGTAAGTTGACCCAACTGGCCGTAGTGGCCGCGGCGCTGGTCGCCACCCCGGCTTTCGCCGAAATGAAGGTTGCCGTCCTGAACTATCAGATGGCCCTGCTGGAGTCGGATGCCGCCAAGAAGTACGCGGTAGATGCCGAGAAGAAGTTCGGCCCGCAACTGACCAAGCTGAAAAGCCTGGAAAGCAGCGCCAAGGGTATCCAGGACCGTCTGATCAAGGGCGGCGACAAGATGCAGCAGCAGGAGCGCGAGCGCCTGGAGCTCGAGTTCAAGCAGAAGGCGCGTGACTTCCAGTTCCAGTCCAAGGAGCTGAACGAAGCCAAGGCTGTTGCTGACCGCGACATGCTCAAGCAACTGAAGCCGAAGCTGGATGGCGCTGTCGAGGAAGTGATCAAGAAAGGTGGTTACGACCTGGTCCTCGAGCGTGGTGCGGTCATCGATGTCAAGCCTCAGTACGACATCACCCGCCAGGTCATTGAGCGCATGAACCAAGCCCGTTGATATGACCGTGACCATGACGCTAGGCCAGTTGGCCGAGGCCCTCGGCGCCACCCTCAAGGGGCCCGAGGCGCTGCAGATTACCGGGCTGGCCACCTTGCAGGAGGCTGGCCCAGGTCAGTTGAGCTTCCTCGCCAACCCGCAGTACCGCAAATTCCTGGATAGCAGCCAGGCGGCCGCGGTGCTGCTGAAGGCGGCGGACGCCGAAGGCTTTGCCGGCAATGCGCTGATCGTCGCCGATCCGTACCTGGCCTATGCACGCATTTCCCATCTGTTCGACCCCAAACCCAAGGCTGTGGCGGGTATTCATCCCAGCGCCGTGGTGGCTGAGGACGCGCAGGTGGATGCCAGCGCCAGCATCGGGCCGTTTGCGGTCATCGAAAGCGGTGCGCGCATCGCGGCCAATGTCAGTGTGGGTGCACACTGCGTGGTCGGCGCCCGTTGCGTGATCGGAGAGGGCGGCTGGCTGGCTCCACGGGTCACCCTGTACCATGATGTGACCATCGGCAAGCGTGTGGTTATCCAGTCGGGTGCGGTGATCGGCGGTGAAGGCTTCGGCTTTGCCAACGAGAAGGGCGTGTGGCGCAAGATCGCCCAGATCGGTGGCGTGACCATCGGCGACGACGTGGAAATCGGTGTCAACACCGCGGTCGATCGTGGTGCGCTGTCGGATACGCGGATCGCTGACGGGGTCAAGCTCGACAACCAGATCCAGATCGCCCACAACGTGCAGATCGGTGAGCACACGGCCATGGCCGCCTGCGTCGGAATTTCCGGCAGCACGCGCATCGGCAAGCATTGCACCATTGCCGGAGGTGTCGGCATGGTGGGTCATATCGATGTCTGTGATAACGTTTTCGTGTCCGGGATGACCATGGTGACCCGTTCGATCACCGAACCGGGTGCCTATTCTTCCGGCACTGCCATGCAGCCACTGGCTGAATGGCGCAAGAGCGCCGCGCGTATCCGCCACCTGGACGACATGGCCAAGCGTCTCCAGCAGCTGGAAAAACGCGTCGATACCGTGACCTCAGGTGGCCAGCCGACATCAGAAGGCTGATACCATTCCCTGAGCAAGAGTGAACAGTCGCTAGCTGGCTCCTCTTTGGACTGCAAAAGGAGCGTGTGGTCAGCACCTGCGCTCCCTATTCTTATTACAGGCTTCCCCCCCGAAATGATGGACATCAACGAGATTCGCGAATACCTGCCTCACCGTTACCCGTTCCTGCTGGTGGACCGCGTGACGGAGCTGGACTACGAGGCCCAGAGCATTCGTGCCTACAAGAATGTCAGCATCAACGAGCCGTTCTTCAACGGCCATTTCCCGGCGCATCCGATCATGCCGGGCGTCCTGATCATCGAAGCCATGGCACAGGCCGCGGGTATTCTCGGTTTCAAGATGCTCGACGCCAAGCCGGCCGATGGCACCCTGTACTACTTCGTCGGCTCCGACAAGCTGCGTTTCCGTCAGCCGGTACTGCCGGGTGACCAGTTGGTGCTGGAAGCCAAGTTCCTCAGCCGCAAGAGCATGATCTGGAAATTCGAGTGCCGCGCCCTGGTCGACGGCAAGCCGGTTTGCTCGGCAGAAATCACCTGTGCGGAACGCTCCCTATGAATTCGATTGATCCTCGGGCCATTATCGACCCCTCGGCCAAGCTGGCCGAGGGTGTCGAGGTCGGCCCCTGGTCGATCGTTGGCCCCGATGTAGAAATCGGGGAGGGCACCGTCATCGGCCCACATGTTGTGCTCAAAGGGCCGACCCGCATCGGCAAGCACAACCGTATCTTTCAGTTTTCCTCGATCGGCGAAGACACCCCGGACCTCAAGTACAAGGGTGAACCGACGCGCCTGGTGATCGGCGATCACAACGTGATCCGCGAAGGGGTGACCATTCACCGCGGCACCGTCCAGGACCGTGCGGAAACCACAGTGGGCGACCACAACCTGATCATGGCCTATGCCCACATCGGCCACGACAGCGTCATCGGCAACCACTGCATCCTGGTCAACAACACGGCCCTGGCCGGCCATGTGCACGTTGGGGACTGGGCGATCCTGTCCGGCTACACCCTGGTGCACCAGTACTGCCATATCGGTGCCCACGCGTTTTCCGGCATGGGTACGGCGATTGGCAAGGATGTCCCGGCCTTCGTCACCGTGTTCGGCAGCCCGGCCGAAGCCCGCAGCATGAACTTCGAAGGCATGCGCCGCCGGGGTTTCAGCGACGAGGTGATCCATGTGCTGCGCCGTTGCTACAAGATCGTCTATCGCCAGGGCCTGACCGTCGAAGACGCGCTCAAGGAGCTGGACGAACTGGCTGCGAAGCACCCTGAGGTCGATCTGTTCCGTCAGTCGATCGTGAACTCCGCTCGCGGCATCACCCGCTGACATGGCCCAGCTTTGCGTAGCCTTGGTCGCGGGTGAGGCCAGCGGCGATATCCTCGGTTCAGGCTTGATGCGTGCCATCAAGGCACGCCGCCCGGACGTAAGGTTCATCGGCGTTGGCGGCCCCTTGATGGAAGCCGAAGGCCTGCAGTCCTATTTCCCCATGGAACGCCTGGCCGTCATGGGCCTGGTCGAAGTGCTGGGGCGCCTGCGTGAGCTGCTCAAGCGCCGCAAGCTGCTGATCGAGACCCTGATCGGTGAAAAGCCCGATGTGTTCATCGGCATCGATGCCCCCGATTTCACCCTCAACATCGAATTGAAACTGCGTCAGGCCGGGATCAAGACCGTGCACTACGTCAGCCCGTCGGTCTGGGCCTGGCGGCAGAAGCGTGTGCTGAAGATTCGCGAAGGCTGCGACCTGATGCTGACGCTGTTGCCGTTCGAGGCGCGGTTCTATGAAGAGCAGGGCGTGCCTGTACGTTTCGTCGGCCACCCGTTGGCCGACACCATCCCGCTCGAAGCCGACCGCCCTGCCGCACGTGCCGCGCTGGGCCTGGGCGAAGGGCCGGTAGTAGCGTTGATGCCGGGCAGCCGGGGCGGCGAAGTAGGGCGCCTGGGGGCTCTGTTCCTGGATGCTGCCGAGCGCCTGCGCCAGCAGGTACCGGGCGTGCGTTTCGTGCTGCCCTGCGCCAATGCCGCGCGTCGCGCCCAGGTCGAGCAGATGCTCGAAGAGCGCCAGCTGCCGCTGACCCTGCTCGATGGCCAGTCGCACCAGGCCCTGGCGGCCTGTGACGCGGTGCTGATCGCCTCGGGCACCGCCACCCTCGAAGCGCTGTTGTACAAACGGCCCATGGTTGTGGCCTATCGCCTGGCGCCCCTGACCTACTGGATCCTCAAGCGCCTGGTAAAGAGCCCCTACGTGTCGTTGCCGAACTTGCTGGCCCAGCGTGCGCTGGTTCCCGAGCTGCTGCAGGATGAAGCCACCAGCGAAGCCCTTGCCAACACCCTGGCGCCCCTGGTAGCCGATGGCAGCCAGCAGACCGAAAGTTTCGACGAAATTCATCGCACCCTGCGCCGTGACGCCTCCAACCAGGCAGCCGAGGCGGTACTGGCGTTGCTCAAGGACCGCTGACATGCAGATGGGACTGGATTTCAACCTGGTCGAAGACTTGGTCGCCGGCGTCGATGAAGTGGGCCGTGGCCCGTTGTGCGGCGCGGTGGTGACCGCAGCGGTGATCCTCGACCCGGCGCGCCCGATCCTCGGCCTGAACGATTCGAAGAAACTCACCGAAGCCAAGCGCGAAGCGCTGTTCGACGAGATCTGCGAAAAGGCCCTGAGCTTTTGCATCGCCCGCGCCGAGGTCGAGGAAATCGACCGCCTGAACATTCTGCATGCGACCATGCTGGCCATGCAGCGCGCGGTGGAAGGGCTGCACATTACACCGAAGCTGGCCCTGATCGACGGTAACCGCTGCCCGAAACTGGCCGTACCGGCATCGCCGGTGGTCAAGGGTGATAGCCAGGTGCCGGCCATCGCGGCGGCGTCGATCCTGGCCAAGGTGACCCGTGACCGGGAGATGAGCGCATTCGAGTTGATCTACCCGGGGTATGGCATTGGCGGGCACAAGGGCTACCCGACCCCGGTGCACCTTGAGGCGCTGGCACGATTGGGGCCAACGCCCATTCATCGGCGTTCCTTTGCCCCGGTGCGGGCAGCTTGGGAAGCGCGTGCCGGTGTTCTCGATTCCCTGATCTGAACCCCCGGGGGCCGTTTTGCGGCCCATCGCCGGCAAGCCAGCTCCCACACGGAACGTACAGCCCCTGACAGCTACGCGGTCCCCGTGGGAGCTGGCTTGCCGGCGATGGGCTGCAAAGCAGCCCCAAAAAAAACCCTCAATTAAGCTACAATCCCGCCCTTGTCGTTCAGCACTGCTACAGGATCTTCCATGTCGGTTCCCTTCGTTCACCTGCGCGTCCACTCCGAATTCTCGCTGGTCGACGGCCTGGTGCGGATCAAACCGCTGGCCAAGGCGCTGGCCGGGATGAACATGCCGGCGGTGGCAATCACCGACCAGAGCAACATGTGCTCGCTGGTCAAGTTCTACAAGACCGCCATGGGCGCCGGCATCAAGCCGATCTGCGGCGCCGACCTGTGGCTGGCGGCTGCCGACCCGGAAGCACCGCTGTCGCGTATCTGCTTCCTGGCCATGAACCCCAAGGGCTACCGCAACCTCACCGAGCTGATCTCGCGCGGTTGGACCGAGGGCCAGCGCAATGGCCTGGTCATCCTCCAGCGTGAATGGATCGCCCCTGCCAGCGAGGGCCTGATCGCCCTTTCCGCAGGCAAGGAAGGCGATATCGGCATGGCCTTGCTGGCAGGCAAGGACGATGAAGCCGAGGCCCTGCTGCAAGACTGGATGGGCATGTTCCCCGAGCGCTTCTACGTCGAGGTGCAGCGTACCAACCGCGCTCGCGACGAAGAGTACGTGCACGCCGCCGTGGCGTTGGCTGACAAGTTCGGCGCTCCGCTGGTGGCAACCAACGACGTGCGTTTCATCAAGCAGTCGGACTTCGATGCACACGAAACCCGCGTATGCATCGGTGAGGGCTGGACCCTCGACGACCCGCGCCGGCCAAGGATGTACAGCGACCAGCAGTACCTGAAGTCGGCCGAGGAAATGGCCGAGCTGTTCAGCGACCTTCCCGACGCCATCGCCAACACTGTCGAGATTGCCAAACGCTGCAATATCCAGGTGCAGTTGGGCAAGTACTTCCTGCCCGACTTCCCCACGCCCAACGGCATGGGCATCGATGACTACCTGCGGCATGTGTCCCACGAAGGCCTGGAAGAGCGCCTGGCGGTGCTGTGGCCGAAAGAGACCACGCCCAATTACGAAGAGAAGCGCCAGGTCTATCTGGACCGCCTGAAGTTCGAACTGGACATCATCATCCAGATGGGCTTCCCCGGTTACTTCCTGATCGTGATGGACTTCATCAAGTGGGCCAAGAACAACGGCGTGCCGGTGGGCCCGGGCCGGGGGTCGGGTGCCGGCTCGCTGGTGGCCTACGTGCTGAAGATCACCGACCTCGACCCGCTGGCCTACGACCTGCTGTTCGAGCGCTTCCTCAACCCTGAACGTATTTCCATGCCCGACTTCGACGTCGACTTCTGCATGGATGGCCGTGACCGGGTGATCGACTACGTGGCCGAAGCCTATGGCCGCAACGCGGTCAGCCAGATCATCACCTTCGGTACCATGGCGGCGAAGGCGGTAGTTCGAGATGTAGCGCGGGTGCAGGGCAAGTCCTACGGCCTGGCCGATCGCCTGTCGAAGATGATCCCCTTCGAAGTGGGCATGACCCTGGAGAAGGCCTACGAGCAGGAAGAGATCCTGCGCGACTTCCTCAAGGGCGACGAAGACGCCCGCGAGATCTGGGACATGGCGCTGAAGCTCGAGGGCGTGACCCGCGGTACCGGCAAGCACGCCGGTGGTGTGGTCATTGCCCCGACCAAGCTCACCGACTTCTCGCCGATCGCCTGTGACGAAGAGGGCGGTGGCCTGGTAACCCAGTTCGACAAGGATGACGTCGAGGCGGCCGGCCTGGTGAAGTTCGACTTCCTTGGCCTGCGGACCCTGACCATCATCAAGTGGGCGATGGAGATCATCAACCGCGAGCAGGCCAAGAAGAACCTGCCCGACGTCAACATCGACTTCATCCCGCTGGACGACCGCAAGACCTACGAGCTGTTGCAGAAGGCCGAAACCACGGCGGTGTTCCAGCTTGAATCGCGTGGCATGAAGGAGCTGATCAAGAAGCTCAAGCCCGACTGCCTGGAAGACCTCATCGCACTGGTGGCGCTGTTCCGCCCAGGCCCGCTGCAATCGGGCATGGTGGACGACTTCATCAACCGCAAGCACGGCCGCGCCGAGCTGGCCTACCCCCATCCGGACTACCAGTACGAAGGCCTGAAGCCGGTGCTGGCACCGACCTACGGCATCATCCTGTATCAGGAACAGGTGATGCAGATCGCCCAGGTGATGGCTGGGTATACCCTCGGCGGCGCCGACATGCTGCGCCGTGCGATGGGTAAGAAAAAGCCCGAGGAGATGGCCAAGCAGCGCGGTGGTTTCATCGAAGGTTGTGCCAACAACAATATCGATGCAGACCTGGCCGGCAACATCTTCGACCTGGTGGAAAAGTTCGCCGGCTATGGCTTCAACAAATCCCACTCCGCCGCCTATGGCCTGGTGTCGTACCAGACCGCCTGGCTGAAAACCCACTACCCGGCGCCGTTCATGGCTGCGGTGTTGTCGGCGGACATGCACAACACCGACAAGGTGGTGGTGCTGGTCGAGGAAGTGCGCAGCATGAAGCTGCGCCTTGACGCGCCGGACGTGAACTTCTCGGACTTCAAGTTCACCGTCAACAATGACGGGCGCATCGTCTACGGCCTGGGCGCCATCAAGGGTGTCGGTGAAGGACCGGTGGAGGCGATCGTCGAGGCCCGCGCCCAGGGTGGCCCGTTCAAGGACCTGTTCGACTTCTGTGAGCGCATCGACCTCAAGCGGGTCAACAAGCGTACCCTCGACGCGTTGATCCGCAGTGGTGCGCTGGACCGCCTGGGCCCGCACTTCCATGACGAGATCAAGGCCTACCACGCCAACATCGACATAAACCGTGCAACCTTGCTTTCGGCGCTGGGCGAAGCCATCAAGGCTGCCGAGCAAGCCGCCCACACCGCTGACAGTGGCCATGTCGACCTGTTCGGCGGCATGTTCGAAGCGGCGGATGCCGACGTCTACGCCAACCACCGCAAGGTGCGCGAACTGACCCTCAAGGAACGCCTGAAGGGCGAGAAGGACACTCTTGGCCTGTACCTCACCGGCCATCCGATCGACGAGTACGAGACCGAGATCCGCCGCTTCGCTCGCCAGCGCATCATCGACCTCAAGCCGTCACGCGATACCCAGACCATCGCCGGCATGATCATTGCCCTGCGGGTGATGAAGAACAAGAAGGGTGACAAGATGGGCTTCGTTACCCTGGATGACCGCTCCGGCCGCATCGAGGCATCGCTGTTTGCCGACGCCTTCATGGCGGCACAGTCCTTGCTGCAGACCGATGCCATGGTGGTGGTCGAAGGCGAGGTCAGTAACGACGACTTCTCCGGTGGCCTGCGCCTGCGGGTGAAGCAGGTGATGACCATGGAGGATGCGCGCACCAAGCTTGCCGAGAGCCTGCGCCTGAAGGTGGCACACGAAGCGCTCAAGGGCGACCGGCTGAAGTGGCTGGGCGAGCTGATCACCCGCCATCGCGGCGCTTGCCCGATCACCCTCGAGTACACCGGCAGCGACGCCAAGGCCATGCTGCAGTTTGGCGAACAGTGGGCTATCGACCCGGCCGATGGGCTGATTCAGGCGCTGCGTGACCAGTTCGGGCGTGAGAACGTCTTCCTGCAATATCGTTGAACCGACAAAAATTTAATCTCGACCTGAATGCGCCTGATCCCTTAAGGTAGGGCGCCAAACGGATCAACCGGCCGGCCGCCTGGCCGTAGACCCTAGACGGATGACTATGAACCCGAATTTTCTCGATTTCGAACAGCCGATTGCCGACCTGCAAGCCAAGATCGAAGGCCTGCGCCTGGTAGGCAACGACAACTCGCTGAACATCAGCGATGAAATTGCCCGTCTGCAAGACAAGAGCAACACCCTGACCGAAAGCATCTTCGGCAACCTGACCAGCTGGCAGATCGCCCGCCTGGCCCGTCATCCGCGTCGTCCTTACACCCTGGACTACCTGGAGCACATCTTCACCGAGTTCGAAGAGCTGCACGGCGACCGTCACTTCGCCGACGACGCTGCCATCGTCGGTGGTACCGCGCGCCTGGACGGCAAGCCGGTCATGGTCATCGGCCACCAGAAGGGCCGTGAAGTGCGTGAGAAGGTACGCCGCAACTTCGGCATGCCGCGCCCTGAGGGGTACCGCAAGGCCTGCCGCCTGATGGAAATGGCCGAGCGCTTCAAGATGCCGATCCTGACCTTCATCGACACCCCTGGTGCCTACCCAGGCATCGACGCCGAAGAGCGCAACCAGAGCGAGGCCATCGCCTGGAACCTGCGCGTGATGGCGCGCCTGAAAACCCCGATCATCGCCACCGTGATCGGCGAGGGTGGTTCCGGCGGTGCGCTGGCCATCGGCGTGTGTGACCAGTTGAACATGCTGCAGTACTCCACCTACTCGGTGATTTCGCCGGAAGGCTGCGCCTCGATCCTGTGGAAGACTGCCGACAAGGCAGCTGACGCAGCCGAAGCCATGGGCATCACTGCCGAGCGCCTGAAGAGCCTGAACATCGTCGACAAGGTCATCCAGGAGCCGCTGGGCGGCGCTCACCGTGACCCGGCGAAGATGTCGGAAAGCATCCGTGCCGACCTGGTGCAGCAGTTGGACATGCTCGGCAAGCTCGACCATGACGCGCTGCTGGCCCGCCGTTACGATCGCCTGATGAGCTACGGTCTCTGATAGCGAGATGAATGGCACCGGCTTCGCCGGTGTGCGCGGGTGAACCCGCTCCCGCAGGTATTGCGCAGCCCTCTGAAACGGCGCGATCCCTGTGGGGGCGGGTTCACCCGCGACTGCATACTCGAATTGAGTGCGGGTTCGATGATCAACCTCACACCTTGGCTCAACGCCCCCACCTGGTACATCGCCTTCTCCGGCGGCCTCGATTCCACCGTCCTCCTGCACCTGCTGGCTGACTACGCCCGCAATCACGCATCACCTCCACTGCGCGCCATCCACATCCATCACGGCCTGCAAACCGCCGCCGATGCCTGGCCCGCCCACTGCCAAACCGTCTGCGACAATCTCGGCATCGAACTCCAGGTCATCCACGTCCAGGTCACCCCCGGCGCCAGCCTCGAACAGGCCGCCCGCGACGCCCGCTATGCTGCCTTCAGGCAAGCCCTCGGCCCGGGTGACATCCTGTTCACCGGCCAGCACCGCGAAGACCAGGCCGAAACCCTGCTGTTCCGCCTGCTGCGCGGCGCAGGCCTGCGTGGCCTGGCTGCAATGCCGGGGCAGCGCGCATTAGGGCAGGGCAGCCTGGTCAGGCCATTGCTGGGCTGTTCCCGTCAGCAGCTGCAGGACCACGCCGAGGCCAATGGGCTGGACTGGATCGATGATCCATCGAACGCTGACACACAATTTGCCCGCAACTACCTGCGCAGCGAAGTGTTTCCGCTACTTCGGCAACGTTGGCCACAAGCCAGCCAGAACCTGGCCCGCGCCGCCGAGCACCTGGGCGAAGCCCTGGGCCTGCTGGACGAACTGGCGCAGGACGACCTGGCGCTCGCCGGGGAGGGCGCGCCGGTGGCCTGGCCGGGGCTGGACTCCCTCGACCTGGCCACCCTGCTGGCGCTGTCGCCGGCCCGTCAGCGCAATGCCCTGCAATACTGGCTGAGCCGCCGTACCCGCCTGCCTGACACCCGGCACTGGGCCGGCTGGGCGGACCTGTGCGATGCCGCCGCCGATGCCCAGCCCGTCTGGCGCCTTGCCGATGGGCAGCTGCTGCGCGGTCATGGGCGCATCTGGTGGTTGAGCGGTGACTGGCTGCAACTGCCCGTCGGCGAACTGGCCTGGGCCGATCCCGCCGAGTCTTTGCCGTTGCCGGGTAACGGCAGGGTGCGTCTTGCTGGCGCAGCGCCGCTGCACGGCTTGCGCATTGCCTACCGCCAGGGCGGTGAAGTGCTGGATGTCCCCGGCCGTGGCCGACGCGACCTGAAGCGCTTGCTCAACGAGTTGCAGGTGCCGCTCTTCCTGCGCCCGCGCCTGCCATTGCTGTACCAGGGCGAGCGGCTGCTGGCGGTGGCCAACCTGCCCGGGCTGGTGCAGGCGGATTGCCAGCTGTATTGGCAATTGCCGACGAACGCGCAAGGTTTGAGCTGAAGGGTACATTCGGGTAGACTACCCTCCCTTCTTGATACAGCTTCTGTGGGTTCCGCGAAAACACAGGAGTTGCCGATTACCAAGCAGTTTTTTGCTGGGCTGATTCTTAAAATGACGAGCGAGCTCCATGCCGGGATATTCCTGGTCTGTACAGACGCGGCAGTTTTTCGAGATGCACTGTGATTGACGCAGGTGATCGGGGGCTTCGGCCTTCCTTCGCTTTCTCCGGCGGCGCTGGCCGCCTTAACGCAGACTTCTAGGGTTTTTCATGACGCGCTACATATTCGTCACGGGCGGTGTTGTTTCTTCATTGGGGAAAGGCATTGCCTCGGCTTCCCTGGCGGCCATCCTGGAAGCGCGGGGCCTGAAGGTCACCATGCTCAAGCTGGATCCGTACATCAACGTCGATCCGGGTACCATGAGCCCGTTCCAGCACGGTGAAGTGTTCGTCACCCACGATGGCGCCGAGACCGACCTCGACCTGGGCCATTACGAGCGGTTCATCCGCACCACCATGACCCAGAACAACAACTTCACCACCGGCCGCATCTACGAGCACGTACTGCGCAAGGAGCGTCGTGGTGATTACCTGGGCGCGACCATCCAGGTCATCCCGCACATCACCGACGAAATCAAGCGTCGCATCATCAAGGGCGCCGGCGATGCCGACGTGGCCCTGGTGGAAATCGGCGGTACCGTGGGTGACATCGAGTCGCAGCCGTTCCTCGAGGCCATCCGCCAGCTGCGCGTCGAAGTGGGCTCCAAGCGCGCCATGCTGATGCACCTGACCCTGGTCCCGTACATCGCCACCGCTGGCGAGACCAAGACCAAGCCGACCCAGCACTCGGTGAAGGAGCTGCGCTCCATCGGCCTGCAGCCTGACGTGCTGATCTGCCGCTCCGACCACCCGGTCGATGCCTCGTCGCGTCGCAAGATCGCGTTGTTCACCAACGTTGAAGAGCGCGCGGTGATTTCGCTGGAAGACGTCGACACCATCTACAAGATCCCGGGCGTGCTGCACGCACAGGGCCTGGACGACTTCGTCGTCGAGCGCTTCGGCCTGCAGTGCAATGGCGCCGACCTGTCCGAGTGGGACAAGGTGGTCGATGCCAAGCTCAACCCTGAGCACGAAGTGACCATCGCCATGGTCGGCAAGTACATGGAACTGCTGGATGCGTACAAGTCGCTGATCGAAGCGATGAGCCACGCCGGCATCACCAACCGCACCAAGGTCAACCTGCGCTACATCGACTCGGAAGACATCGAGAACCAGGGCACCAGCCTGCTCGAAGGCGCCGATGCCATCCTGGTGCCGGGCGGTTTCGGCCTGCGCGGCGTGGAAGGCAAGATCACCGCGGTGCAATACGCCCGTGAGAACAAGGTGCCGTACCTGGGTATCTGCCTGGGCATGCAGGTGGCCGTGATCGAATTCGCCCGTAACGTGATGGGCTGGAAAGACGCCAACTCCACCGAGTTCGACCGCAACAGCGGCCACCCGGTAGTCGGCCTGATCACCGAGTGGGCCGATGCCACCGGTGCCGTCGAAACCCGCAGCGAAGCCTCCGACCTGGGCGGCACCATGCGCCTGGGCGCACAGGACTGCCAGCTGGCCGCCGGTTCCAAGGTGCACGACTGCTACGGCAAGGACGTGATCACCGAGCGTCACCGTCACCGCTACGAAGTGAACAACAACCTGCTGCCGCAACTGGTCGATGCCGGCCTGGTGGTTTCCGGCCGTTCCGAAGACGGTGCGCTGGTGGAAGTGGTCGAGTCCAAGGACCACCCATGGTTCGTCGCCTGCCAGTTCCACCCGGAATTCACTTCGACTCCGCGTGACGGCCACCCGCTGTTCAGCGGCTTCGTCAAGGCAGCCCTGGCTCAGAAGAACAAGGCCTGATCAATGACCCAGAAGATCATTCGCGTCGGTAACATCGAGATCGCCAACGACAAGCCGTTCGTCCTGTTCGGCGGCATGAACGTCCTGGAGTCCCGTGACCTGGCAATGAAGGTCTGCGAGGAGTACGTGCGGGTGACCGAGAAGCTCGGTATCCCGTACGTGTTCAAGGCCAGCTTCGACAAGGCCAACCGTTCGTCGGTAACCTCGTACCGTGGCCCGGGCATGGAAGAGGGGCTGAAGATCTTCGAGGAGATCAAGCGCACCTTCAACGTGCCGGTCATCACCGACGTGCACGAGCCTTATCAGGCCGAGCCTGTAGCCAAGGTATGCGACATCATCCAGCTGCCGGCCTTCCTGTCTCGGCAGACCGACCTGGTGGTGGCCATGGCCAAGACCGGCGCAGTGATCAATATCAAGAAGGCGCAGTTCCTCGCACCCCAGGAAATGAAACACATCCTGACCAAGTGCGAAGAGGCCGGTAATGACCAGTTGATCCTCTGCGAACGTGGTTCGAGCTTCGGCTACAACAACCTGGTGGTGGACATGCTCGGCTTCGGCATCATGAAGCAGTTCGAGTACCCGGTGTTCTTCGACGTGACCCACGCCCTGCAGATGCCGGGTGGTCGCGCCGATTCCGCCGGTGGTCGCCGCGCCCAGGTCACCGACCTGGCCAAGGCCGGCATGAGCCAAGGCCTGGCCGGGCTGTTCCTGGAAGCCCACCCCGATCCGGACAACGCCAAGTGCGATGGCCCATGTGCCCTGCGCCTGGACAAACTGGAGCCGTTCCTGGCCCAGCTCAAGCAACTGGACGACCTGGTGAAAAGTTTTCCGACGGTAGAAACCGCGTAAAGCTCGATTCTCGGGTAAAGTACCGTCCGATCCACCCCTGACCAGTCGGTCAGGGGTTCCCTTCACCCGGCCTGCCCACTGCAAGTCCGCCCGGTGAACGGCAAGAATTTCCTAAGCTAAGTTGTTTTCGTCAATTCTGGAGTGCTTACAACAATGGCAAAAATCGTCGACATCAAAGGTCGTGAAGTTCTCGATTCGCGTGGCAACCCCACCGTGGAAGCCGATGTACTGCTCGACAACGGCATCATCGGCAGCGCCTGCGCGCCGTCCGGTGCTTCCACTGGCTCGCGCGAAGCGCTGGAGCTGCGTGATGGCGACAAGAGCCGTTACCTGGGCAAGGGCGTGCTGAAGGCCGTCGCCAACATCAACGGTCCGATCCGTGACCTGCTGCTGGGCAAGGACCCTGCCGACCAGAAGGCCCTGGACCGCGCCATGATCGAACTGGACGGTACCGAAAACAAGGCCAAGCTGGGCGCCAACGCCATCCTGGCCGTTTCCCTGGCTGCCGCCAAGGCCGCTGCCCAGGACCAGGACCTGCCGCTGTACGCGCACATCGCCAACCTGAACGGCACCCCGGGCCAGTACTCGATGCCGGTACCGATGATGAACATCATCAACGGTGGCGAGCACGCCGACAACAACGTCGACATTCAGGAGTTCATGGTTCAGCCGGTTGGCGCCAACACCTTCTCCGACGGCCTGCGCATGGGTACCGAGATCTTCCACCACCTCAAAGCTGTGCTGAAGGCCCGTGGCCTGAACACTGCCGTTGGTGACGAAGGTGGTTTCGCGCCTAACCTGGCTTCCAACGAAGACGCCCTGGGCGCCATCGCCGAAGCCGTCGAGAAAGCCGGCTACAAGCTGGGCACCGACGTGACCCTGGCGCTGGACTGCGCGGCTTCCGAGTTCTACGAAGACGGCAAGTACAACCTGTCCGGCGAAGGCAAGACGTTCGACGCCGAAGGCTTTGCCGAGTACCTCAAAGGCCTGACCGAGCGCTTCCCAATCATCTCGATCGAAGACGGCCTGGACGAGTCCGACTGGGCTGGCTGGAAAATCCTCACCGACAAGATCGGCGCCAAGGTGCAACTGGTAGGTGACGACCTGTTCGTGACCAATACCAAGATCCTCAAGGAAGGCATCGAGAAGGGCATCGGTAACTCGATCCTGATCAAGTTCAACCAGATCGGCTCGCTGACCGAAACCCTGGAAGCCATCCAGATGGCCAAGGCTGCTGGCTACACCGCGGTGATTTCGCACCGTTCCGGTGAAACCGAAGACTCGACCATTGCCGACCTGGCCGTGGGTACCGCTGCTGGCCAGATCAAGACTGGTTCGCTGTGCCGTTCCGACCGCGTTTCCAAGTACAACCAGCTGCTGCGCATCGAAGAGCAGCTGGGTGCCAAAGCGGTTTACCGCGGTCGTGCCGAGTTTCGCGGCTAAGCAAGAGATGGTAAAAAGACAGCAGCCGGAGTTGTAGGAACGTTCGTACTGTTCTTTCCTACATTTCAACGGGTTTCTGTCGACGAAGCCTGGCCTCGGCCAGGCTTCGTGCTATTCGAGGCCCCGAAGTAAATAATACCCGGCAGCCTTTTTAACCTGGATAACGTGATGCGCAGTCCCTATTGGTTGTTCCTCGTCCTGCTCCTGCTGCTGGGTGGCCTGCAGTACCGCCTTTGGGTGGGTAATGGCAGCCTGGCGCAAGTGACCGAGCTGAAGCAGCAGATTGCCGAGCAGCATGCCGAAAACGAGCGCTTGCTCGAGCGCAACCGCGTGCTTGATGCCGAAGTGCTGGAGCTGAAAAAAGGCATGGAGACCGTTGAAGAGCGGGCTCGCCACGAATTGGGGATGGTCAAAGAGGGCGAAACCCTCTTCCAGTTGCCACAGAAATGATCGAAACCTTACCGGCCTTCTGGGCCGTGATTCCTGCTGCGGGCATAGGTGCCCGCATGGCTGCCGACCGCCCCAAGCAGTACCTGGAACTGGCCGGGCAGACCATTCTCGAGCACAGCCTCGACTGTTTTCTTGGCCACCCGATGCTCAAGGGCGTGGTGGTCAGCATTGCCGAAGATGACCCGTACTGGCCTGGCCTGCGCTGCGCCAGTGACCCGCGCATCCAACGCGCGGCGGGCGGACGCGAGCGTGCCGACTCGGTACTCAATGCCTTGCTGACGCTGCATGCCCAAGGGGCGGCGGACAGCGACTGGGTGCTGGTGCATGATGCCGCGCGCCCGAACCTGGCGCGCAGCGATCTGGACAAGCTGTTGTCGGACCTGGCGGATGACCCGGTGGGTGGCCTGCTGGCGGTACCGGCGCGCGATACCCTCAAGCGGGCCGATGCCGATGGCCGGGTGGGTGCTACTGTCGACCGTAGCACCATCTGGCAGGCCTATACGCCGCAGATGTTCCGCCTGGGGGCATTGCATCGGGCGCTGGCGGAGTGCCTGGTGTCGGATGTGCTGGTAACCGACGAGTCGTCCGCAATCGAGTGGTCCGGCCAGGCACCGCGGCTGGTCGAAGGGCGCAGCGACAACATCAAGGTGACCCGGCCGGAAGACCTGGAGTGGTTGCGCCAGCGTTGGGCAGGGCGCCGCTGAATTTCTTGTTCCTGTGCCGGTCTCTTCGCGGGTAACCCCTCTCCCACAGGTATCGCACATCCCTTCAGGCTGGCGCTGTACCTGTGGGAGCGGGTTTACCCGCGAAGAGGCCAGAGCAGCCAGCACAAGGTTTCAGTTCAAGCGATACTCCGGCAACCCCGCCAATCCTTCCTTCAGGTAATCCACCAACCGCCGCACCTTCGGCGACAGGTGCCGCTGCTGCGGATACAGCGCCCACACCGCCGTGTTCGGCGGCTGGTGCGCCTCCAGCAACGACACCAGCGCGCCACTGTTCAGGTGCTCCAGCACATAGTAATCCGGCAGTTGGCACAACCCCATTCCCAGAAGCGCCGCGTCAAGCACCGCCTGCCCGCTGTTGCAGCGCCAGTTGCCCTGGACGCGCTGGCTGATCTCGCGGCCGTCCTGCTGCAGCGCCCACAAGTCCGAACTGCCCACCAGGCAATTGTGCCGCGCCAGTTCCGACAGGCTGTGTGGCCGACCATATCGTTCCAGGTAGGCCGGCGAGGCGCACAGGTACATGCGCCGGGGCGCCAGGCGGGTTGCCACCAGTCGCGAGTCGGCCAGCCGGCCCAGGCGAATGGCCAGGTCCATGCCTTCATGCACCAGGTCAAGGGTGTGGTTGCTCAGTTCCACATCCACCCGCAGCTGCGGGTACAGCGCCATGAACCGCGTCACCAGCGGCACGATGAAGCGCTCACCATAGGCCACCGCGCAGGTCATGCGCAGCAACCCCTTGGGCTCGCTGGCCAGGTCGCCCATGGCGCGCAGGGCTTCCTCGCGGCCATCCTGCAGGCGCTGGCAGTGCTGCAGAAATGTCTGCCCCGCCTCGCTCAGGGTCACCCGCCGGGTACTGCGGTACAGCAGGCGTGTCTGCAGGCGCTCCTCCAGCCGGGCGATTTGCCGGCTGATGTGCGATGAGGAAACCCCCAGGCGCTCGGCGGCCGCGGTGAACTGGCCAGACTCGGCCACCGCGACGAATTCGTCGATACCTTCCCAGCGGCTGCTCATTGATTATCCCTGCATGGCAATAATGTTTTGTCTTTGTCCGGATTATTCATCAAAAGGCGGTGAATTACACTGCCAGACTGAATCGACCCTCTGTCTGGAGACCTTTGATGATCAAGTCCCGTGCTGCCGTAGCCTTCGAAGCCAAGAAACCCCTGGAAATCGTCGAAGTCGACGTGGCCATGCCCAAGGCCGGTGAAGTGCTGCTGCGCGTGGTCGCCAGCGGTGTCTGCCACACCGATGCCTACACCCTGTCCGGCGCCGACCCGGAGGGTATCTTCCCGTCGATCCTCGGCCACGAAGGTGGCGCGATCGTCGAAGCGGTAGGCGAGGGCGTTACCTCGGTCGCCGTTGGTGACCACGTCATTCCGCTGTACACCCCGGAATGCGGCAAGTGCAAGTTCTGCCTCTCGGGCAAGACCAACCTGTGCCAGGCCATCCGCGCCACCCAGGGCAAGGGCCTGATGCCGGACGGCACCACGCGCTTCTCCTACAAGGGCCAGCAGCTGTTCCACTACATGGGTACCTCGACCTTCTCCGAGTACACCGTGCTGCCGGAAATCTCCGTGGCCAAGATCCAGAAAGAAGCGCCGCTGGAAAAGGTCTGCCTGCTGGGTTGTGGCGTCACCACCGGTATTGGCGCGGTGCTCAACACCGCCAAGGTCAAGCCGGGTGACACCGTGGCCATCTTCGGCCTGGGCGGCATCGGCCTGTCGGCAGTGATCGGTGCGGTCAAGGCCAAGGCGTCGCGCATCATTGCCATCGACATCAACCCGGCCAAGTTCGAAATCGCCCGCCAGCTGGGTGCCACCGACTGCATCAACCCGAAAGACTACGACCGCCCGATCCAGGAAGTGATCGTCGACCTCACCGACGGCGGCGTGGACTTCTCCTTCGAGTGCATCGGCAACGTGCAACTGATGCGTGCTGCGCTGGAATGCTGCCACAAGGGCTGGGGTGAGTCGGTGATCATCGGCGTGGCCGGCGCAGGCCAGGAAATCGCCACTCGTCCGTTCCAACTGGTCACCGGCCGCGTATGGCGTGGTTCGGCATTCGGCGGCGTGCGTGGTCGCAGCGAGCTGCCAAGCTACGTGGAAATGTCCGAGAAGGGCGAGATCCCGCTGGATACCTTCATCACCCACACCATGGGGCTGGAAGACATCAACAAGGCTTTCGACCTGATGCACGAAGGCAAGAGCATCCGCAGCGTGATCCACTTCTGAGGTTTGCCATGAGCCTGGATAACATCTCCTGCCAGAAGAGCTTCGGCGGCTGGCACAAGCGTTACCGGCATCACTCCAAGGTGCTGGGTTGCGACATGGTGTTCGCCGTCTACCTGCCACCGCAGGCCGAACAGGGCGAGAAGCTGCCGGTGCTGTACTGGCTCAGCGGCCTCACCTGCACCGACGAGAACTTCATGCAGAAGGCCGGCGCCCAGCGTCTGGCCGCGGAGCTTGGGTTGATCATTGTCGCCCCCGACACCAGCCCGCGTGGCGAGCAGGTGCCGGGCGACCCGGACGGTGCCTGGGACTTCGGCCTGGGTGCCGGCTTCTACCTCAATGCCACTCAGCAGCCGTGGGCCCAGCACTACCGCATGCACGACTATGTGGTGGAGGAGTTGCCTGCGTTGATCGAGGCGCACTTCCCGGCCTCGGGTGAGCGCAGCATCAGTGGCCACTCCATGGGGGGGCATGGTGCGCTGGTGTGCGCCTTGCGCAACCCGGGGCGCTACCGTTCGGTGTCGGCGTTCTCGCCAATCAGCAACCCGATGGATTGCCCGTGGGGCGAGAAAGCCTTCAGCCGCTATCTGGGTGAAGACCGTGCGCGCTGGCGTGAGTGGGATGCCAGCGTGCTGCTTGCCGAGACCCCGGCCGGCGAATGCCCGCCGTTGCTGGTGGACCAGGGCGACCGCGACGACTTCCTCGAGAAGCAGCTCAAGCCTGAAGCGCTGGAGCAGGCGGCACGCAAAGGCGGGCATGAACTGACCCTGCGCCTGCAGCCTGGCTACGATCACAGCTACTACTTCATCGCCAGCTTCATCGAGGAGCACTTGCGTCATCATGCGGTGGCGCTGGGGCGGGTCTAAGGCGTAGCTGGTGTTTGCTTGATCGCCTGCAGGAGCAGCCTTGTGCTGCGAATGGGCTGCGAAGCAGACCCTGGGTCTGACGCTATCGCCGATATTGCCGGGGCCGCTTTGCGGCCCATTCGCAGCACAAGGCTGCTCCTACAACGACGGCCCCAATACCGGCTAAAGCAGGTAGAATCACGCCCTGACTCATTCAGGGCGTTTTTCTATGCGTATTGGCCACGGCTACGATGTGCACCGTTTCTGCGACGGTGATTTCATTACCCTGGGCGGGGTGCGTATCCCCCACAAATACGGCCTCCTGGCCCATTCCGATGGCGACGTGCTGCTGCACGCCCTGAGCGATGCCTTGCTTGGCGCGGCTGCGCTGGGTGACATCGGCAAACACTTCCCCGACACCGATCCGCAGTTCAAGGGCGCCGACAGCCGCGTTCTGCTGCGCCATGTGGTCGGCATCGTGCAGGCCAAGGGCTGGAAGGTCGGCAACATCGACGCCACCATTGTCGCCCAGGCGCCGAAGATGGCCCCGCACATCGAGACCATGCGCAAGCTGATCGCCGAAGACCTGCAGGTCGAACTCGACCAGGTCAACGTCAAGGCTACCACCACCGAGAAGCTCGGCTTCACCGGCCGCGAGGAGGGCATCGCCGTGCATTCGGTAGCCCTGCTGCTGCCAGCATGACCGAACTGGAACTGCTGGGCCCGCGCGCATCGGGCGAACCACTGGGTACCGCCGTCCTCAAGGCGGTGGCCGAAGATTTCCAGGTCGACGAAGTACTGGACATCCCCCTGTCGGGCCAGGGCGAGCACCTTTGGCTGTGGGTCGAGAAGCGTGACCTGAACACCGAGGAGGCCGCCCGCCGCCTGGCGCGTGCCGCCGGCGTGCCGGTGCGTACGATCAGCTATGCCGGCCTCAAGGACCGCCAGGCCTTGACCCGCCAGTGGTTCAGCCTGCATCTGCCAGGCAAGGCCGACCCGGACCTGTCGCGCGCCGAGGATGCCAGCCTGCGTGTGCTCAAACAGGTGCGCCATCAGCGCAAGCTGCAGCGCGGCGCACATTCGGCCAACGGTTTCACGCTGCGCCTGACGGCCCTGGCTGCCGATCAAAAGGCTTTGGATGCGCGCCTGGAACAACTCAAGCAGCACGGTGTGCCGAATTATTTCGGCACCCAGCGCTTCGGCCACGGTGGTGGCAACGTTCATGACGCCCTCGATTGGGCCGCACGCAAGGCCCTGCCCGAACAGCGCAACGTGCGTTCGCGGTTGCTTTCTGCCGGGCGCAGCTACCTGTTCAACCAAGTGTTGGCAGCCCGTGTTGCCGACGGCAGCTGGGCGCGTGCGCAGGTGGGCGACCTGTTGGCGTTCACCACGAGTCGTAGCTTCTTTCCTGCTGGAGAGTCGGAATGTTCTGATCCTCGGCTGGCGATCCTTGACCTGCATCCGACCGGCCCGCTGTGGGGGGCCGGCGATTCGCCAGCTACCGGAGGTACCGCGCAACAAGAGGATGCGATCGCCGCACGGCAGCCGGCACTTTGCCAGTGGCTGGCCTTGGCGGGCATGGATCACGAACGACGCATTCTGCGGCTCCCTATTGGCGGTCTTACGTGGCATTATCCCGAGCCTGATATCCTGCAACTGGAATTCGTCCTTCCGGCCGGATGCTTCGCCACCGTGGTGGTGCGCGAAGTCGTGGATCTGGTGTCGGCGGGGCAGACGGACAGCTCATGCGTATTCTGATTTCGAACGACGACGGTGTTACCGCACCCGGCATCGCCGCGCTGCACGCTGCGCTGGCGGATTATGCCGAGTGCGTGGTTATTGCCCCGGATCAAGACAAGAGCGGCGCCAGCAGTTCGCTGACGCTGGACCGGCCACTGCACCCGCAGACCTTGGCCAATGGCTTCATCAGCCTCAACGGCACGCCGACCGACTGTGTGCACCTGGGGCTCAATGGGCTGTTGCCACAGGCGCCGGACATGGTGGTGTCGGGGATCAACCTCGGTGCCAACCTGGGTGACGATGTGCTCTATTCGGGCACGGTCGCAGCCGCGTTGGAAGGTCGCTTCCTTGGCGGTACCTCCCTGGCGTTTTCGCTGTTGTCGCGCCTGCCGGACAACCTGCCGACCGCGGCCCATATCGCCCGCCGCCTGGTCGAGGCGCAGTCGCGCCTGGCGTTGCCGCCGCGTACCGTGCTCAACGTCAACATCCCCAACCTGCCGCTGGAGCACATTCGTGGCATCCAGCTCACTCGCCTCGGTCACCGGGCGCGGGCGGCGGCGCCGACCAAGGTGGTCAACCCGCGCGGCAAGGAAGGCTACTGGATCGCTGTGGCTGGGGACGCCGAGGACGGTGGCCCGGGTACCGACTTCCATGCAGTGATGCAAGGCTATGTATCGATCACTCCACTGCAGCTCGATCGCACCTTCAGTGACGCCTTCGAGCAGCTCGACGGTTGGCTGGAGGGCCTGCTCTGATGCGTGAGGACGATATGCTGCGGCGTGGCATCGGCATGACCTCCCAGCGTACCCGGGAGCGGCTGATCCAGCGCCTGTGCGAGGAGGGCGTTTCGAACACCAAGGTGCTCGACGTGATCCGTCGTACCCCGCGCCACCTGTTCGTCGACGAGGCGCTGGCGCATCGCGCCTATGAAGATACCGCGCTGCCGATCGGTCACAACCAGACCATCTCGCAACCGTTCATGGTTGCCCACATGAGCGAGCTGCTGCTCGAGGCCGGCCCGCTGGACAAGGTGCTGGAAATCGGTACCGGCTCTGGCTACCAGACGGCAATCCTGGCCCAGCTGGTCGAGCGGGTGTTCTCGGTAGAACGCATCAAGGTGTTGCAGGACCGGGCCAAGGAGCGCCTGGTAGAACTGAACCTGCGCAACGTGGTGTTCCGCTGGGGTGACGGTTGCGAAGGCTGGCCGGCGCTGGCGCCGTACAATGGCATTATCGTCACCGCTGTGGCGCCGGAAGTGCCGCAGGCACTGCTCGACCAGCTGGCGCCCGGTGGTCGTATGGTGATCCCTGTGGGGTCCGCCGGCGAAACCCAGCAGCTGATGCTGATCGTGCGCGAGGAGCATGGATTCTCCCGCCGCGTGCTGGGGGCAGTGCGCTTCGTACCGCTGCTCAACGGCCCGCTGGCCTGAACACTGCTGGTTCGAGCCGCGCGATATTTTTACGCCAGCACCGAATTCTTGCAGCAGCGCCCTGTCTATCTGGCGGGGTGGAGCGCTAGCGTACAGCGTGTGCCATGGCTTTGCAGCAGTCTTTCACCAACCCTGCCAATGCGGGCGGGCTTAGTTATAATTGCAATAATATTGCATTTCTTGTCTTCATATCGTTTTCGGCACCATGAGGGGAGCGCGGGTGGGTCACACAGTCATTCGGCAGCGCAAGGACGGTTCGGGTTTCACGCTTCTGGTGATTGCACTGGCCATGGGCGCGCTACTGGTGGGTTGCTCGAGCACCAGCAGCAACAGTGCACGGGTGGTCGACCGCAATAACACCGTGCCCAAGCGCCCGGCGGTAACTACCGGGCAGTACATCGTCAAACCTGGTGATACGCTGTTCTCCATCGCCTTCCGTTATGGCTGGGACTACAAGGAACTGGCTGCGCGCAACGGCATCGCGGCGCCCTATACCATTCGCCCGGGGCAAGCGATTCGTTTCAGCAGTGGCTCTACCGGCAGCACCACGGTGGTATCCAGCCCATCGTCGTCGAGTAAGACCACGGTTATCCGGCGGCCTGTGGGAAGCACCGGCACACCCCCTGCCAGCACCAGCAAACCGGCCACGCCGGCAGCCTCCAGCAGCGCCCCGGTGGTCGCTACGGTGCCTGCCGCGGAGCGTGCGGTAGGCGGCTGGACCTGGCCTGCCAACGGTGTGCTGATTGGAAAATTCGCTTCAAACGGTAGTTTGAATAAAGGCATTGATATCGCCGGTGATTTGGGACAGCCTGTTTTTGCTGCGTCTGATGGTACGGTGGTGTACGCCGGGAGTGGCTTGAGGGGCTACGGCGAACTGATCATCATCAAGCACAGCGATACCTACGTCAGTGCCTACGGCCATAACCGCAGGCTGTTGGTTCGGGAGGGGCAGCAGGTCAA
Organism: Pseudomonas sp. B10(2017); assembly: GCF_002113295.1. Lineage (NCBI taxonomy): Bacteria > Pseudomonadati > Pseudomonadota > Gammaproteobacteria > Pseudomonadales > Pseudomonadaceae > Pseudomonas > Pseudomonas sp. B10(2017). The sequence continues at coordinate 56,942 of NZ_NEJU01000025.1, read as the reverse complement.
GGCAGGGCAGTCGATTGCTGAAATGGGGTCCACGGGCACAGATCGGGTGAAGCTGCATTTCGAGATTCGCCGCCAGGGCAAACCCGTCGATCCGCTCCAGTTCCTGCCACGTCGTTGACCGTTGTACCCGGCCTGTTCCTGTGATGTAGAGGGGACAGGCTCCAGCGCTGCCAGGGAGACAGGTGCCGCTCGAGTCTGAGTTCGAACTCAGCAAAGGACTATAACAATGGCTCTCAGTAAAGAAGTGCCGGAGTTTGACATCGACGATGACCTGCTTCTGATGGAGACGGGGATCGTTTTGGAAACGGATGTGGTGTCAGACGAACCTGCTGTATCTTCGGTTCGGACGAGGGCCAAGTCAGGCTCTTCGCTCAAGCAACACAAGTATATCGATTACAGCCGGGCGCTCGATGCCACCCAGTTGTATCTCAACGAGATCGGATTCTCGCCTCTGCTTTCGCCGGAAGAGGAAGTGCACTTTGCGCGCCTGTCGCAAAAGGGCGATCCTGCCGGCCGCAAGCGCATGATCGAAAGCAACCTGCGCCTGGTTGTAAAAATTGCCCGTCGTTACGTCAATCGCGGCCTTTCGCTGCTCGACCTGATCGAGGAGGGCAACCTGGGGCTGATCCGTGCGGTCGAGAAGTTCGACCCGGAGCGTGGTTTCCGGTTCTCGACCTACGCGACCTGGTGGATTCGCCAGACCATCGAGCGGGCGATCATGAACCAGACCCGCACCATTCGCCTGCCTATCCACGTGGTCAAGGAACTGAACGTCTACCTGCGCGCTGCGCGCGAGCTGACGCAGAAACTGGACCACGAACCCTCGCCAGAAGAAATCGCCACGCTGCTGGAGAAGCCGGTCGCCGAGGTCAAGCGCATGCTGGGCCTGAACGAGCGGGTGTCTTCGGTGGATGTGTCGCTCGGCCCGGACTCGGACAAGACCCTGCTCGATACCTTGACCGACGACCGCCCGACCGACCCGTGCGAACTGCTGCAGGATGACGACCTGTCGCAGAGCATCGACCAATGGCTGGGCGAGTTGACAGACAAGCAGCGTGAAGTGGTGGTGCGTCGCTTTGGCCTGCGCGGGCATGAAAGCAGCACCCTGGAGGATGTTGGCCTGGAGATCGGCCTGACCCGTGAGCGGGTGCGGCAGATCCAGGTCGAGGGGCTCAAGCGTTTGCGTGAGATCCTCGAGAAGAACGGCCTGTCCAGTGAGTCGTTGTTCCAGTAGCGGAAGCCTGCAACACAAAGCGCCCCGATGATTTCGGGGCGTTTTTGTATGTTTCGATCAGAGGTGCCCCATTCAAAATTGCCGGGGGCGCTTTGCGCCCCTTTCGCGACACAAGGCCGCTCCCACAGGTATTTCATCGCCTTCGAATGCGCCACTATCCTGTGGGAGCGGCCTTGTGTCGCGAAAGGGCTGCAAAGCAGCCCCAAAACATTATGTACTGCGCTACCCCAGTAACATCGCGTGTAAGCCTTTGCTTACTTGTTCTGTAAGCCTTCTATGTACGCTTCAGTAAATCATTGTCGTATCCAGCACCTGCGTTTTCCCAACTCATTGAAAATCCTGGTTTATTCGGCTGTGAGGAAATGTGTCACCTGCAACACTCTGTGAGGTTTCGCGGTTGCCCGACCGGCTCAAGTCGCTAGTATTCGAACTGTGCACAGGGACATGCACAGGCTTTCAGGATGGAAGCCAGGGACGTCGCAAGAAGCGATTTCATCAGGATGATGTTTGGGACAAGCAGGGACTACGGAAAAAATGTGGGCGGGTCAAACCGCCCCTTTTTTTGCCCGCAGAAAACAAAAAAGGCCCCAAAGGGGCCTTTTTCGTGTCCGGACGCTATCAGCGCTCCAGGTCTGCAATCTTGCCAGTCTTGCCATCCCACTCTTCAGCGTCCGGCAGGGCATCCTTACGCTCGGTGATGTTCGGCCAGATTTCCGCCAGTTCGGCGTTCAGCTCGATGAAGTTCTCCATGCCTGCAGGCACTTCGTCTTCCGAGAAGATGGCTTGCGCTGGGCATTCCGGCTCGCACAGGGCGCAGTCGATGCACTCGTCCGGGTGGATGACCAGGAAGTTCGGGCCTTCGTAGAAGCAGTCCACCGGGCAGACTTCCACGCAGTCGGTGTATTTGCATTTGATGCAGTTGTCGGTGACGACGAAGGTCATTTCTAATTCTCTCCTCAGGCGACGGCGGCGGCCCTTCCTCTCAGGGCCGCGCGGTTTGCGGGCATGTGGCTGCAGGCCAGGCTAATAACCTGCAGCACCAGCAAACCGCGGCGGATTCTACCAGCTTGTAGTGGGCGCCGTTATAACAGGTTCTTTAGTTGATATAGCATTTCGATAGCTTGACGCGGGGTCATGTCGTCCAGCTGCAGCTTGCCCAGCTTCTCGATGGCCGGGTGTGGCAGGCTGGCGAACAGGTCGCTCTGGTGCGGGACCTGTGGCACGTCCTTGGCCTTATGGGCCGGGGGCTGTTCATGCGGCAGGCTGGTGGTTTCCAGCCTTGCCAGGTGTTCACGGGCACGCTGGATGACGGCCGTCGGCACGCCGGCCAGCTGCGCCACGGCCAGGCCGTAGCTCTGGCTGGCAGGGCCAGGCAGCACGTGGTGCAGGAACACGATGCGTTCGTTGTGCTCGGTGGCGTTCAGGTGCACGTTGGCTACCAGCGGCTCGCTTTCCGGCAGCACGGTGAGCTCGAAGTAGTGGGTAGCGAACAGCGTGTAGGCACGCAGCTGGGCCAGGCGCTCGGCGGCGGCCCAGGCCAGCGACAGGCCGTCGAAGGTACTGGTGCCACGGCCCACTTCGTCCATCAGCACCAGGCTGCGGTCGGTGGCGTTGTGCAGGATGTTGGCGGTTTCGCTCATCTCGACCATGAAGGTCGAGCGGCCGCCGGCCAGGTCGTCGCTGGAGCCGATGCGGGTGAAGATGCGGTCGACCAGCGACAGCTCGCAGCTGGCAGCCGGCACGAAGCTACCGATATGCGCCAGCAGCACGATCAGGGCGGTCTGGCGCATGTAGGTGGACTTACCGCCCATGTTCGGGCCGGTGATGATCAGCATGCGTGTGCTGTTGTCCAGGCCCAGGTCGTTGGCCACGAACGGTGTGGTCAATACCTGTTCCACCACCGGGTGGCGGCCCTGCTCGATGCGCAGGCACGGCTCGTCGACGAAGCGTGGGCAGTTCAGGTCCAGATTAAGTGCACGTTCGGCCAGGTTGCTGAGCACGTCCAGCTCGGCCAGGGCGGCGGCGCTGTCCTGCAGCGGTGCCAGGTGGCTGATCAAGGTTTCCAGCAGGGCGTCGTAGAGCATCTTTTCGCGGGCCAGGGCGCGGCTTTTGGCCGACAGGGCCTTGTCCTCGAACGCCTTCAGCTCGGGAGTGATGAAGCGCTCGGCGCCTTTCAGAGTCTGGCGGCGGATGTAGTCGCCCGGGGCCTGCTCGGCCTGCTTGGTCGGCAGCTCGATGAAGTAGCCATGCACCCGGTTGTAGCCGACCTTGAGGTTGGCCAGGCCGGTGCGGGCCTTTTCCCGGGCTTCCAGGTCGATCAGGAACTGGCCGGCGTTCTCGCTGATCGCCAGCAGCTCGTCCAGTTCGTTGTCATAGCCGGCCTTGAGCACGCCTCCATCGCGGATCACCGCCGGCGGGTTGTCGATGATCGCCCGCTCCAGCAGGCTGGCCAGTTCAGGGTAGGTGCCGGTAATGGCGGCCAGGCGTGCCAGGTGCGGCGCCTCCAGCTCGGCCATGGCGTTCTGCAGCTCGGGCAGCGCGCCCAGGGCATCGCGCAGGCGTGCCAGGTCGCGTGGGCGGGCGTTGCGCAGGCCGATACGGGCGAGAATCCGCTCGATATCGCCAATTTCCTTGAGCTGCGGCTGCAGCTTCTCGAAGCGGTAGCTGTCGAGCAGGCAACGGATAGAGTCCTGGCGTGCCTGCAGTACCTTGAGGTCGCGCAACGGGCGGTTCAACCAGCGGCTCAGCAATCGGCTGGCCATGGCGGTCTGGCAGCGGTCGATCACTGACTGCAGGGTGTTGTCACGGCCGCCGGCCAGGTTGATGTCCAGCTCCAGGTTGCGGCGGCTGGCGCCGTCGAGGATGACTGTGTCGTCCAGGCGTTCGTGGCGCAGGCTGCGCAGGTGCGGCAGGGCGGTGCGCTGCGTTTCCTTGGCGTAGATCAGCAGGCAACCGGCGGCGCCGATGGCGAGGGTCAGCTTGTCGCAGCCAAAGCCCTTGAGGTCCTTGGTCGCGAACTGCTGGCACAGGGCCTTGCGCGCTGAGTCGCGGTCGAAGTCCCATGGCGCCCGGCGACGGGCGCCCGGGCGTTTCTCGGCAGGCAGGTCGCGCGGCCAGTCGTCGGGGATCAGCAGCTCGACCGGGTTCAGGCGCTCGAGCTCGGCCAGCAGGTTTTCCCAGCCCTTGATCTCCTGCACGCTGAAGTTGCCACTGGTGATGTCCAGTACGGCCAGGCCGAACAGACGCTCGTCACCGAGCAGCGCGGCAATCAGGTTGTCGCGACGCTCGTCGAGCAGGGCCTCGTCGCTGACCGTGCCCGGGGTGATGATGCGCACTACCTGACGTTCCACCGGGCCCTTGCTGGTGGCGGGGTCGCCAATCTGCTCGCAGATCACCACCGATTCGCCGAGCTTGACCAGCTTGGCCAGGTAGCCTTCCAGCGAATGGAACGGAATCCCGCACATGGGGATGGACTGGCCGGCCGACTGACCGCGCGCGGTCAGGGTGATGTCCAGCAGCTTTGCGGCTTTTTTCGCATCTTCGTAGAAGATCTCGTAGAAGTCGCCCATGCGGTAGAACATCAGCTGGTCCGGGTGCTGGTTCTTCAGCTTCCAGTACTGCTGCATCATCGGGGTGTGTGCGGAGAAATCGGAAATTGCTTTATTCATCAAGGGCTTAGAAAGTAGGTCTCAATATTGTGGGGCAAATTGGGGCGTTCTGTGTTGCATGCGCGACGCCGAGACCCACCGGATTTTCAAGCCGCATAGGTTAACACGGCTACCCGGCAGGCTGTACCCGCAAGTCCGGCGAGTGCACAGGGATGCGCTGAAGGCAGGTTGACATCATGGTGCCTCCGTGGAGAATTGCCTGCCTTCGCCTATCAGGGATGGCTTGCCTGACGCGTTTGCGGTGGCCTGCGGCCCAGTAAAAAATTATTGCAACAGGTTGATCAGTGCAGTGAGCACAATTCGTTTTGATGTAGATGCGGTTTTTTGTATTTCCCTCGATACCCGCGCTGACCGGCGCACGCTGTTCAGCGAAACCATTGGGCGACAGCTCGACAACGAAGTGCACTTTCATGTTGTCGAGAAAAACAGCGACCCCAAGCGCGGTTGCTACGAGTCCCATCAGCAACTGGCCCGGCATGCGCTGGACAATGGCCTCGATCGAATCCTGATCTTCGAAGACGATGCCAAGGCCTATGAGTTCAAGCCTTCGCAAGTGCGCTGGGTGAACCGCTTCATGCAGAAACGGCCCTTCGAGGCGTTGCACCTGGGCTATTCCATGGGGCGAACCTGGCTGACCTGGTTCCCGTTCATCGCCCGCGGGCGGGTGGTGGCGCTGCATGCTTATGTACTGTCGCGCGAGGGCTGCCGGATCCTGGCAGAGACGCCCTACGATGGCACCCCGGTGGATGTGGTGGTCAAGCACCGGCTACGCCAGCACTGCGTGTTCCCCATGATGTTCCGCCAGCACGCCGCCGCAGTGGCTGGTAGCGACCTGGAACAGGTGGTGCGCAACGAGGATGAGTGGTGGGAGCGCAACTGGGCCAAGCATCGTCGTTCACCGATGAAGAACATCTGGCGGACTGTGCTTCGGCTGAATTTCTGATCGGTGTGGGCTTCAGGTGCATGCCTTGAGAGGTTTGCCGCTTGCGAGATCGAGCGCCAAAAATCCGATGGCGAACTTCTCATCCCTGAAATGCTAGGGTAGAGGGCAGCCCTCAAGGAGCCCGACATGGACCCGATCACCACGCTTGCCACCCGCCTGGGTGAACACCTGCGCCGCTTCAACGCGCAGGTGACCACCGCCGAATCCTGCACCGGTGGCGGCATCGCCGAGGCTATCACCCGTGTGCCCGGCAGCTCGGCCTGGTTCGAGGCTGGGTACGTGACCTATTCCAACGCCCAGAAAACCCGTCAGCTGGGAGTGCCCGCGGCATTGTTCGGCCAGGTTGGCGCGGTCAGCCAGGAAGTGGTCGAAGCGATGGCCCGTGGTGCCCAGGCCGCCAGCGGCGCGCGCTTTGCCGTGGCGGTGAGCGGCGTGGCCGGGCCGGACGGTGGTTCGCCGGCCAAACCGGTGGGCACCGTGTGGCTGGCCTGGGCCGACGGCAACCACGTGTTCAGCGAGCGGCGCCAGTTCGACGGCGACCGCGAGGCGGTGCGCCGACAGACGGTGATCGCCGCGTTAGACGGCTTGTTACAGCTTGGTGCCGAGTAAATCGAAGACAGGGGTTTGCGCGGGCGCTTGCCTGTGGAATAATACTGGCTACTTATACAGGTATTCCGGCCGTCAGGGCCAAGTCGAACACGTGAGGATTTCAATGGACGACAACAAGAAGCGCGCCTTGGCTGCGGCCCTGGGTCAGATCGAACGCCAATTCGGCAAGGGCGCCGTCATGCGCATGGGCGACCACGAGCGCCAGGCTATCCCTGCCATCTCCACCGGCTCGCTGGGCCTGGACATTGCCCTGGGCATCGGCGGCCTGCCAAAAGGCCGTATCGTCGAGATCTACGGCCCGGAATCGTCGGGTAAGACCACGCTGACCTTGTCGGTCATCGCCGAAGCCCAGAAAAACGGCGCCACCTGCGCCTTCGTCGACGCCGAACACGCCCTCGACCCGGAGTACGCCGGCAAGCTGGGCGTCAACGTCGACGACCTGCTGGTTTCGCAGCCGGACACCGGCGAACAGGCCCTGGAAATCACCGACATGCTGGTGCGTTCCAACGCTGTTGATGTGATCATCGTCGACTCCGTGGCTGCTCTGGTACCTAAGGCCGAGATCGAAGGCGAGATGGGTGACATGCACGTGGGCCTGCAGGCGCGCCTGATGTCCCAGGCGCTACGCAAGATCACCGGTAACATCAAGAACGCCAACTGCCTGGTCATCTTCATCAACCAGATCCGTATGAAGATCGGCGTGATGTTCGGCAGCCCGGAAACCACCACCGGTGGTAACGCTCTGAAGTTCTACGCCTCGGTGCGTCTGGATATCCGCCGTACCGGCGCGGTCAAGGAAGGCGACGAGGTGGTCGGTAGCGAAACCCGCGTCAAGATCGTCAAGAACAAGGTTTCGCCGCCATTCCGTCAGGCCGAGTTCCAGATCCTTTACGGCAAGGGTATCTACCGTAACGGCGAGATCATTGACCTGGGTGTTTCCCAAGGCCTGGTCGAGAAGTCCGGTGCCTGGTACGCCTACCAGGGCAACAAGATCGGTCAAGGCAAGGCAAACGCTGCCAAGTACCTGGCTGAAAACCCGGCTATTGGTGCCGAGATCGAGAAGCAGATTCGCGAGAAGCTGCTGACCTCGGGGGCTGTTGCGGCTGCTGGTAAGGCTGCTGCTGCCGAAGCCGATGCCGATGATATGGCCGACGCTGACGCCGGTTATTGATTGCGCGGTAGATAGCCGAACATGTCCGCCGTACTCGACACCCCCGTCGCCATCCGGCGGACAGCCATGGACCTGCTCGCGCGACGTGAGCACGGTCGCGTCGAGCTGACGCGCAAATTGCGTCAGCGCGGCGCTTCGGACGAGCTTATCGAGCCTGAACTCGACCGGCTCGCCGAAGAAGGGCTGCTTAGCGAAGCCCGCTACCTGGAAAGTTTCATCCGGTACCGTTCCAGCTCCGGTTACGGCCCTGCGCGTATTCGCGAAGAGCTAGGCCAGCGCGGTTTGGCGCGTGCTGATATCGAGCAGGCGCTTCGCGAGAGCGAGGTGGACTGGGGCGAGCGCATGCGTGACGTATGGCAGCGCAAGTTTGCCGGGCAGCGCCCGCAGGATCCGCGCAGCCGTGCCCAGCAGACCCGGTTTCTGGCTTACCGGGGTTTCCCCATGGACATGATCGGCCGCCTGCTCAGTGGGCGTGATCTTGACGATTACTGAAGGCACGGACTCTGTGGGAGCGGGTTTACCCGCGAACACCGGCGTAGCCGGTGCCATGCACCACGCCGGATTCTTCGCGGCGGTTCGACGCCTCGATGAACCCGCTCCCACAGGGTGAATTGCGCCCCTGACGTTGGACACGGAATCAACTGACCTTCAACGCCTCCCTGGCCCGCTGTGTGGTATGCATGGGTTGCGGCTTGGCCCAGTTCTCCGGCAGGTTGATGAAGTCCACCAGCTCGCGCAGCCTGCCCTGGTCCCGACCATTGAAGGCAAATGACAAACGGGTCAGGTGGCTGAAATTGCCCACTTCGTGCTCGGCGCTGCTATCAGGTTGCTGGTGATACTTGCCACTCAGGCGCAAGTCGGCAAATCCTTCCTGGATGTCATACAGCGCCGCCTCGCTGAGCGGGTGATGCATGCGGATCACGAACTGGCTCTTCAGCCAGCGGCTGGAGTGGTAATTGCTGTAGAACTGGTTGATTTCTTCCACTGCCTCGTCAGCGCTGTGCACCAGGCGCAGCAGTTTCAGGTCGCTGGGCAGGATGTAGCGGTTTTCCTCAAGTTGGCGGCTGATGAAGTCCAGGCAATCGCGCCAGAAGCTGCCGCCTGGCGAATCCAGCAGCACCACCGGTACCAGCGGGCTCTTGCCGGTCTGTATCAGGGTCAGCACCTCCAGCGCTTCATCCAGAGTGCCGAAACCACCCGGGCACAGCACCAGGGCATCGGCCTCCTTGACGAAGAACAGCTTGCGGATGAAGAAGAAATGGAACGGCAGCAGCTTGTCGGTGCCATCCACCGTGGGGTTGGCGTGTTGTTCGAAGGGCAGGGTGATGTTGAACCCCAGGCTGTGGTCGCTGCCGGCGCCTTCGTGGGCAGCTGCCATGATGCCGCCGCCGGCACCGGTGATGACCATCAGGTCGGAGCGTGCCAGGGTTGCGCCCAGTTCGCGTGCCAGGGCGTACATCGGGTGTTCCAGCGGGGTGCGCGCCGAGCCGAACACGGTCACCTTGCGCCGTCCCTTGTAGCGTTCCAGGGTGCGGAACGAATGGTCCAGTTCGCGCAGGGCCTGCAGGGTGATCTTGGCGCTCCAGCGGTCGGTGTCGTCATGGGCCATGCGCAGGATGGTCAGCATCATGTCGCGGTACAGCGGCAGGTTGGGGCTGTTCGGTGCTACCAGTTGCAGTTGTGCGTCGATGTTGCTCAGGTCGATGTTGTTGTCGCGGAAGTGGCTGAACAGCAGTTCACTCGATTGGTAAGGCATGCAACGTCTCCTTCTGCACCAATACCTCTGACCTCAATCTAGACCCTTGCGCTCAATTGTGCCGAGGGTCTTCGGTACAGCCGCCCGTCGGCATGCGGCCACGGGGGATGTGGGTTTGGTTAACTGGGTAAAGCGAAACGTGTCGATGCAGGAGGTGGCGGTATGCATCGCTTGATCATCGAAGTGGACCGGCAGCTTTACCAGCAGCTGGAGAATGCGGCCCAGGTGCATCACCTGAGCCTGGAAGCCGAGTGCCGGCGCAGGCTGTCGGGGCTGGAATGCCAGTCGCGCTACCTGCAGGCGCTGCTGGCAGATATGCGCGCCGATGCCGCTGAAGGGCGTTGGTGCGCCCGTGAAGATGAGAAGGCGTAGCTATCGAAGTGGGTTACTTCTTCTTGTTGCCGGCCACGCAGCTGGCATTGTCGAAAGCCTGGTCCATGATCGGCTGGTTGGTCTTGTAGACCGTGAAGCGGTAGACCATGACCGCGCCTTTTGACATCAGGTTGCGGAAACCGCTGTTGCGGCAGACGCTGTCACCCAGCTGGCTGCGTACTTGTTCGGGGTTGGCCTGCATGCGCGCGGCATGGTCCTGGCGCACGCTCAGGTGGTTGACCAGTGCCTTGCCTTCCACGGTGTAACCCTGGTCGAGGATGTCCTCGTTGATGGCTCGCGGGGTGCCGACACTGCTCTCTTTGGCAACCTTCTGCAGCATGTTGTTCAGGTCGTATTCCTGCTTGGAAGCCGCCTGGGATGCCAGAGGCAGGGCGAGCAACAGGCTCAGGGCGGGGACGATACGGCGCAGCATGAATCTCTCCTGGTTCGATGACTGGCGCTTTGACATGCGCGGGTCGACGGCGTTCCCTGAAATCGCGCAGGCGCGAGGCCGGGGTACGGTAAAAACAGCGATTATAGGGACCGCGCCGCCACCTGCACAGCAATTGCCCCCTGTTCTGGTAGACTGGCGCCCTTAGTTTTTTCCGAGTCATCCTTGTGTCCATTCCCAACCTGTCCAGAGGCCTGCCGGCATGAGCCATGCGGTAGCGCGCCTGCGTGCCGAACGGCTGGCCCGCAGCAACAAGCCCTTCATCGCTCGTGGTTCGCGTGCCGAACGCTGCCCCGATTGCCGGGTCATCGCCACTCATTGCCTGTGCGCCTGGAAGCCCCGGGTGCAGGCCGATTCCGGGGTGTGCCTGCTGATGCATGACACCGAGCCGCTGAAGCCCACCAATACTGGTTGGCTGATCGCCGACCTGATAGAGGACACCTCGGCTTTCGGCTGGCTGCGCACTTCTGTCGACGAACGCTTGCTGGCATTGCTGGACGACCCGCGTTGGCAGCCCTACATCGTCTTCCCCGGCGAGTTCGTTGCCCAGGAGCGGGTGGTCAGCGAGGTAGTGCGCGAGCCTGGCAAGCGCCCGCTGTTCATCTTGCTGGATGCCACCTGGACCGAAGCGCGCAAGATGTTCCGCAAAAGCCCGTACCTTGACCGCTTCCCGGTGTTGAGCCTGCAGGCCGAGCAGATGTCCCGCTACCGCCTGCGGCGCTCCAAGCGCGACGATCATTTCTGCACCGCGGAAGTCGCCGCCATGTGCCTGGACCTGGCCGGTGATACCCAGGCCTCGCAAGCGCTGGACGCCTACCTGGATGTGTTCAGCCTGCATTACCTGAGCGGCAAGCGGCGCCTGCCGCTGGACGAGCAGGACGACACCCACCAGCGTTTGCATACCTTCCTATAGTCCAAGGGGCACAACCCCTGCTTTGGTTCATAATGACCCTTACCCGAGTGCCCGACACAGAACAGGATCCCCAGATCGATGGCCACTTACGAAATCCTGATTGCCGATGACCACCCGCTGTTCCGTGGCGCCTTGCGCCAGGCCGTTACCCTCGGCCTGGGCCCGGATGTACGCCTGGTTGAAGTCGCCAGCATTGCCGAACTGGAAACCCGTCTGAGCGAAAAAGCCGACTGGGACCTGGTGTTGCTGGACTTGAACATGCCGGGTGCCTACGGTTTTTCCGGGCTGGTGCTGCTGCGCGGGCAATACCCGCAGATCCCCGTGGTGATGGTATCGGCGCAGGAAGAGGCCGCAGTGGTGGTCAAGTCCCGCGAGTTTGGCGCCAGTGGCTTCATTCCCAAGTCCAGCACCCTGGAAGTGATCCAGGATGCGGTGCGCAAGGTGCTCGACGGCGAGGTCTGGTGGCCGCCGCAGGCGTTCGAAAAGGTCGATGTCTCGGCCGAGGCCAAGGCCGCCAGCGAAGGCCTTGCCAGCCTCACGCCGCAGCAGTTCCGCGTGCTGACCATGGTCTGCGAAGGCTTGCTGAACAAGCAGATCGCCTATGAGCTGAACGTGTCGGAAGCGACCATCAAGGCCCACGTGACCGCGATCTTCCGCAAGCTGGGTGTGCGTACCCGCACCCAGGCGGCGTTGCTGCTGCAACAACTTGAATCGGTTGCCAGCAGCTGAGTGCGCGTGGCTTCACGCTTTTTTGACCCGAGCCGGTCTAGTCTGCCGGCCTTTCCGTTGTGAAGTGACTCACATGACATCGCCATTCAAGGGCCAGACCGGCCTCAAACGTATCCTCAACGCCGCCGGCTATTCGCTGGACGGCCTGCGCACCGCCTTCAAGGGCGAGGCCGCGTTTCGCCAGCTGGTACTGCTCAACGTGCTGCTGGTCCCTGTCGCCTTCTGGTTGCCGGTCAGCCGTGCGGAGCGGGCGATCATGATCGCCGTGTGTCTGTTGGGCTTAATCGTCGAATTGTTCAACTCGGCGGTGGAAGCTGCCATCGACCGCATTTCGCTGGAGCGCCACCCGCTGTCGAAAAACGCCAAGGACATGGGCAGCGCCGCGCAATTGGTGGCACTGACCATGGTGGCGCTGGTGTGGGGTGTGATCCTGCTTTAGGCGATCGGTGGCAACACGATCTCGTCACTGCGGGTGAAGCCCGCGGTGAAGTTGCGGCACAGTTCGAGAAATTCGCGCATGGCCGAGGTCTGGTACTTCTGTTTGTGCCAGATGAAGTAGAACTGGCGCATCAGGTCCAGCTCAGGGGTTTCCACCGCTACCAGGCTGCCGCGGCGGAAGGCGTCACGCAGGGCCAGGCGCGAGATGCAGCCGATGCCCAGGCCTGATTCCACCGCGCGCTTGATCGCTTCGGTGTGTTCCAGTTCCAGGCGGATATTGAGGTTGGTGCGGTGGTGGCGCATGGCCTGGTCGAAGGTCAGGCGCGTGCCCGAGCCCTGTTCACGCAAGATCCACGCTTCCTGGGACAAGGTCTGTACATCGGCGCGGCCCATCTTGGCCAGCGGGTGCTGCGGCGCGCAGAACACCACCAGCTCGTCCTCGACCCAGGGCTGCACTTCCAGGTCCGGGTGGTTGCAATCGCCTTCGATCAGACCCAGATCAATTTCGTAATGCGCCACCTGTTGCACGATATGCGCAGTGTTCTGCACATGCAGCTTCACCTGGCTTTCCGGGTGCACCTGCATGAAGCTGCCGATCAGCAAGGTGGCCAGGTAGTTGCCGATGGTCAACGTGGCGCCGACTGCGAGCGAGCCGAAACCGGACTTGCCGTTGAGCAGGTCTTCTATTTCCTTGGCCTGGTCGAGCAGGGCCACGGCCTGCGGCAACAGTTGCTGGCCCAGGGCGTTGAGGCTCAGGCGCTTGCCGGCGCGGTCGAACAGCTGGCAGCTGGACTGGCGCTCAAGCTCGGTGATCGAGGTGCTGGCGGCCGACTGCGACAAGGCCAGCACACTGGCGGCGCGCGAAACGCTCTGGTGCTGGGCCACGGCAACGAAGACTTGCAGCTGACGAAGTGTAAATCGCATATCGATATAACCGATAACACATATCTTGATAATCCAGTTAACAGATATTGTCGCTGCCCCTAAACTATCGCGCAACTGCGCGTCTTGCGCGCGCCGCGTCTTTCTTCAGGAGCCCCATTAAATGAGCAACATGAACCACGAACGTGTCCTCAGTGTGCACCACTGGAACGACACTCTGTTCAGCTTCAAGTGCACTCGCGACCCGGGCCTGCGCTTCGAGAACGGTCAGTTCGTGATGATCGGCCTGCAACAAGAAAGCGGCCGTCCGCTCATGCGCGCCTATTCCATCGCTTCGCCGAACTGGGAAGAGCACCTGGAGTTCTTCAGCATCAAGGTGCCGGACGGTCCGCTGACCTCCCAGCTGCAGCACCTGAAGGAAGGCGACGAGATCATCATCAGCAAGAAGCCTACCGGTACCTTGGTACTCGACGACCTGAACCCGGGCAAGCACCTGTACCTGCTGAGCACCGGCACTGGCCTGGCACCGTTCATGAGTGTCATCCAGGACCCTGAAACCTACGAGCGCTTCGAGAAGGTGATCCTGGTTCATGGCGTGCGCTACGTGAACGAAGTGGCCTACCGAGAGTTCATCACCGAGCACCTGCCGCAGAACGAATTCTTCGGTGAAGCGGTTCGCGACAAGCTGATCTACTACCCGACCGTGACCCGTGAACCGTTCGAGAACCAGGGCCGTCTGACCGACCTCATGCGCAGCGGCAAGCTGTTCAGCGACATCGGCCTGCCACCGATCAACCCGCAGGACGACCGCGCAATGATCTGCGGCAGCCCGAGCATGCTCGACGAGACCAGCGAAGTGCTGGACAGCTTCGGCCTGAAGATCTCCCCGCGCATGCGCGAGCCGGGTGATTACCTGATCGAGCGTGCCTTCGTCGAGAAGTAAGGCACAGGCTGAGGCAAAGAAGGCGACCCTTGGGTCGCCTTTCTTGTGCCTGTGAATCATGTATCGCCAGCACCGGCCTCTTCGCGGGTAAACCCGCTCCCACAGGGATATCTCAAGCCCTGAGGTCAGTGGTACCCCTGTGGGAGCGGGTTTACCCGCGAAGAGGCCGGAACAGGCAAGGCACAATCTACTCGACGCGCGTCTCGCCGCTATACACCAATATTTCCCGACACCGCTTGCACAGGTAGCGCCGCCCCTGGCGAACCAGCTTGTGCCGCTGCGCGGTAAACGGGAAGTCGCTCTGCGGGCACGGGCAGCGGTAGATGTAGCGAGTGGCCACGCGCCGCTGCACTTCGTAGTTGTGGCAACGGTTGGGCGGCAGTTCATACACCCCGCGCATGATCAGCTGCCACTCCTCGCCATGGGCTTGGATACGGTCGCCGAACAGCTGGTGTGCCACCAGGTGCGCCACTTCATGGGCCACGGTCTGGCGCAGGAAGTCTTCCTGGTTTTCGCGGTAAAGCTGCAGGTTGAAGCGCAGCAGGTTCTCGTGCAGGTGAGCGACACCGGCTTTTTGCCCGCGCAGCTTGAAGCTGACTTCCGGGCGCGGGAAGGGGCGTTTGAAGAAGGTTTCAGCTTGCTGGTAACAGGTTTCGACGCGTTGTCTGAGCAGCTCGGGCATGGCGGGGTGGTTCTCCTGACCGGGCATTATGCCGCAACCCCGGGCAGCCTGCCGAGCCACCGGTCAGCGCACAGCCAGAGGCCGCCTTGCGGCGGCCCCAGGTTTGATGCCCCAGTGTTGGTCGAGTCTGTTCTAGTTGGTGTAGACGGGCCCCACGCCCAGTCCCCAGATGATCACAGTGGCGGCCATGATCGCCACCAGTACCACAAGGCCTACCGCCAGCACCGAGCTGGAGAACAGGAAGCCTTCGTCGGATGGTATGTTCATGAACGTCGGCAAACCGACGTACAACAGGTACACCGTGTAGCAGATGGCGGCGGTGCCGATCAGCATGCCCAGCCAAAGGTGCGGGTACAGCGCCGCCAGGCCGCCGATGAACAGCGGTGTGGCGGTATAGGTTGCAAAGGCGATGCACTGTGCCATGGACGGGTTGGCATCGTAGGTGCGGGCCATCCAATGGATGAACGCCCCCATTACCGCCACCCCGGCAAGCATCGCCAGGTACGACATGATGCTCATCCAGATGGCGCTTTCCATGGTCAGCATCACCGCTGGCCGGTCGCCGATCACCCAGCCGACCTGGGTGGTACCGATGAACGCCGAAACGGCGGGGATCGCAGCCAGGATCAGGGTGTGCGTCAGGTACATGTGGCTGATGGTTTCTTCTTCGCCACGAATTTCCCGCCATTCCTGGTCGGGATGGGTAAACAGCCCCACAACGTGATGAATCATGCCGATCACTCCTCTCAATGTTGCCAAACGCCCCCCAGATGGAGCGCAAGCGGCCCGAGGCCCGAACACCTAAGCAAGCGGTAATGTGGCCTTATGTCGCAGTATAGGAAGCCGTTACCCGCATAAACCGCGCTTTTTAGAGCAAATTGCGCTGTAACGCGCGCTGTTGATTACAATGAAGTCTTTATCGGAATGCCTACAGCACCGCCGCGTTTGTGCGTAAAATAGCCCGCTTTTGTCACACCTCGCGGATCCAAGCGCTATGGGCACCCTCTCGGTCAACCAGAACAAACTGCAAAAACGCCTGCGTCGTCTCGCCGGCGAAGCCATCACCGACTACAACATGATCGAGGATGGCGACAAGGTCATGGTCTGCCTGTCCGGCGGCAAGGACAGCTACACCATGCTCGACGTTCTGTTGCACCTGCAGAAGGTGGCACCGATCAAGTTCGAGATCGTGGCGGTGAACATGGACCAGAAGCAGCCGGGGTTCCCCGAGCACGTGCTGCCGGCCTACCTCAAGGAACTGGGCGTCGAGTATCACATCGTCGAGAAGGACACCTACTCGGTGGTCAAGGAGCTGGTCCCCGAGGGCAAGACCACCTGCTCGCTGTGTTCGCGCCTGCGCCGTGGCACCCTCTACACCTTCGCCGACGAGATCGGCGCGACCAAGATGGCGCTGGGACACCACCGCGACGATATCGTCGAAACCTTCTTCCTCAACATGTTCTTCAACGGCGCGCTCAAGGGCATGCCGCCGAAGCTGCGTGCCGACGATGGCCGCAACGTGGTGATCCGTCCGCTGGCCTACTGCAGCGAGAAGGATATCCAGGCCTATTCGGACATGAAGGAATTCCCGATCATCCCGTGCAACCTGTGCGGTTCGCAGGAAAACCTGCAGCGCCAGGTGGTCAAGGACATGCTGGTGGAATGGGAGCGCAAGCACCCGGGCCGTACCGAGAGCATCTTCCGCGCCCTGCAGAACGTAGCACCGTCGCAGCTGGCCGACCGCAACCTGTTCGACTTCACCAGCCTGAAGATCGACGAAAACGCCACCCCGCGTTTTCTTGACGTGCTGAACATCTGAGCCCATGCGCGATTACCAGTGGTTGCACGAGTACTGCCTGAACCGCTTCGGCTCGGGCCAGGCCCTGGAGGCCTTCCTGCCGCAGCCGCGCACACCGGCGCAGCTGCGTGATATCAGCGACGACCGCTACCTGTCGACCTTGGCCCTGCGCGTATTCCGCGCCGGGCTCAAGCACAGCCTGGTGGATGCCAAGTGGCCGGCGTTCGAGCAGGTGTTCTTCGGCTTCGACCCGGAGAAGGTGGTATTGATGGGCGCCGAGCACCTCGAGCGGCTGATGCACGACGAGCGCATCATCCGCCACCTGGGCAAGCTCAAGAGCGTGCCGCGCAATGCGCAGATGGTTCTTGACGTGGCCAAGGAGAAGGGCAGTTTCGGCGCCTTCATCGCCGACTGGCCGGTGACCGACATCGTCGGTTTGTGGAAGTACCTGGCCAAGCACGGCAACCAGCTGGGCGGGTTGTCGGCACCGCGCTTCTTGCGCATGGTCGGCAAGGATACGTTCATTCCTACCGATGACATGGCTGCGGCGTTGATTGCGCAGAAGGTGATCGACAAACCGCCGACCAGCCAGCGGGACCTGGCCTTGGTGCAGCAGGCGTTCAACCAGTGGCATGCCGAGAGTGGGCGGCCGCTGTGCCAGTTGTCGGTGATGCTGGCGCATACCGTCAACCATTGAAATTGCTGGGGCCGCTAAGCGGCCCCGGGATATCAACTGCCTTCGCCCGCCATGCGCCGCTCATGCTGGAACTTCCAGCGCACATACAGCAGCCCGGTAATGAACAGCCCCAGGCTCACCAGCACTTCTACCCAGCCAAATACCGCCCGTGCCGGGTCGAACGCCGCCAGCACGCCCTTGATGAAATAGATATTCACCACGAAGCAGGTCCAGGCATGTGCCCGGGCGCTGCCTGTCAGCATGCCCGGCAGCAACAGCAGCAACGGCACCAGTTCGATCGCCAGGATCACCTCGACCCGCGCCCCGTGCAGGTTGGCGAACCACAGGTTGTTCACCACCAGCAGAGCGATCAGGCCGAAGAAGAACGCCAGGCTCAAGGCCCGCGTCAGGCGCAGACGCGGTGCCAGCCATTCCAGCGCCGGCAATACCTTGGGCTTCTTAGCCACGTGCGGCCTCCAGTGCCTTGGCAGTGGTCGCCAGGCGTTGGCCAAGTGCGCGGCACAGGGCTATCTCGTGCTGGTCGAGCTCGCGCTTGCCATCGGCGCCAGCATGATGGCTGGCGCCATACGGGGTGCCGCCGCCACGGGTCTCGAGCAATGCCGATTCGCTGTACGGCAAGCCCATTACCAGCATGCCGTGGTGCATCAGCGGCAGCATCATCGACAGCAGGGTGGTTTCCTGCCCGCCGTGCAGGCTGGCGGTAGAGGTGAAAACACCCGCCGGCTTGCCGACCAGTTCACCGCCCAACCACAGGCTGCTGGTGCCATCCAGGAAGTACTTGAGCGGCGCCGCCATGTTGCCGAAGCGGGTCGGACTACCCAATACCAGGCCGGCGCAGTGGCGCAAGTCGTCCAAGGTGGCGTACAGCGCGCCACTGGCCGGGATGTCCGGGGCCACTGCTTCGCACTCGGTGGAAATCGCCGGCACCGTGCGCAGGCGGGCCTCCATGCCGGCCAGTTCGATGCCGCGGGCGATGTGCCGGGCCATCTCGCTGGTCGAACCATAGCGGCTGTAATACAGCACCAGGATGTAGGGCTGGCTCACGGTAGAATCTCCAGTACTTTCTCGGGCGGTCGTCCGACCACGGCCTTGTCACCGGCGACCAGGATCGGCCGCTCGATCAGCTTGGGGTGCCGGGCCATGGCCTCGATCAGTTGTGCGTCGGTCAGCGCCGGGTCGGCCAGGTTCAGCTCCTTGTACTCGTCCTCGCCGGTACGCAGCAGCTGGCGCGGGGCGATGCCCAGCTTGCCGAGCAGGGCCTTCAGGGTAGCAGCGTCGGGCGGTGTCTCGAGGTAGCGCACGATGGTCGGCGCCAGGCCGCGAGCTTCGAGCAGTTCCAGGGCACCGCGGGATTTCGAGCAGCGCGGGTTATGATAGAGCGTAAGGTCGGTCATGTCGGGTCGCATCCAGCAGGTTGTGGCGGCTATTCTAACCGCAGCGACTGACCAATTTGCTTTAAAACTCGAGAAGGATTGACCCATGGCAAGGCGTCTGGCAGCAGTACTGGCCATCACCGCGAGCCTGTTGCTCGGTGGTTGCGGTGCCGATTATGGCGTGGACCAACACGGTAATACGGTTAAGGCCGAACAGATTGATGGGCACTGGCTGGTGCTCAACTACTGGGCCGAATGGTGCGGGCCGTGCCGTACCGAAATCCCTGAACTGAACGCGGCAGCCAAGCAATGGGCGGCCGATGGTATCAAGGTGGTGGGGGTGAACTTCGATGGCTTGCAGGGGCAGGAACTGAAGCAGGCTGCCGAAACCCTGGGCATTGCTTTCACCGTATTGGCACAGGACCCGGCCGAGCGCTATGACCTGCCACGCAGCGAGGCATTGCCGGTGACCTACATCATCGATGACAAGGGCAAGGTGCGGGAACAGTTGATGGGCGAGCAGACCCGGGAAGGGCTGCAGGCCAAGATCAAGGCCCTGAAGGGCGCCTGAAGTCAGCCTGTACCGGCCCTATCGCCGGCAAGCCAGCTCCCACAGGTACTGCACAGGGTTCATATGCTGTGCAGTACCTGTGGGAGCTGGCTTGCCGGCGATAGGGCCGGTACAGGCAATAGCGATTCAGCCTTCCTCAGGCCAGAAGCGCAGCGGCTTGCCTTCGGCCGGCCAGAAACGCATCTGCTCGATAGGCGACACATCCCAGCGCTGAACTGTTTCCAGCGCCTGCAGGAAGCGCTTTTCCTGCTCCATCAACGCCGGTGCGCAGAGCTTGCGGGTTTTGCCGACCTTGCCGAAGCTCAGATGCTCGCCGTCCAGTGTGTACGGCGCAAACCAATGGTTGCAGCCGCCGTTGCCATAGGCACGGCCATCGCTGGCCAGGGTCAGGGTGAGGTGGCTGTAATCGATCAGCGGCCGCTCGCCAATCCACTCCAGCACGTAGCTGCGCTCCTGCTGAAGCTTCGAAGGTTCAGCGGCGCAGCCGAGCAGGGCGGTGGCAACAAGCACGCCGGTCAGCAGGTTCTTCACTCGGCGCTCTCCTGGCAACGCGGACACAGGTGTTTTTCGCCACGGCTGGCCCAGCCCAGCTCGGTAACACGCGCGTTGGCGGCAGTCTGGCGGGCTTTCTTGCCCAGCTTGGCGTCCACCGCGAACTCGAAGTCCAGCACGGCGTCGCAGCTGTCGCACGCAACCTGCCAGGTGAGGATTTCCAGCTCGTGGAACACCGGGCCGCTGGCCACGGCAACCCACTGGCCGCGCGGGTTGATCAAGTGACGCACGCTCTCCACTGTCAGGCGCATGGACAAGTCCTTGCTGCCTTTGAGGGTAACCAGCAGGGTGTCGCCTTTGTGCATCGAGCCGCCGTTGCCGGTGACCTGGTAGCGGCCAGGCACCAGTGCGCGGCACTCGATCAGGGTGTGTTGCGGGTTGAAAAGGGTGTAGCGGAAATCGTGCTCGACCATGGGTCCTCCAGAAATGCCGCGTATCCTAGCACTAACCCGTCACCAGATTCTGTGGATCGCCTGCCGCCCAGCGATTGATGTTGTCCAGCGTGGTGGCGGCGATGGCATCCAGCGCCTCGCGGGTAAGGAACGCCTGGTGGGCGGTGATGATCACGTTTGGGAAGGTCAGCAGGCGGGCCAGTACGTCGTCCTGCAGCGGCAGGTCGGAGCGGTCTTCGAAGAACAGCTGGGCTTCTTCTTCGTAGACGTCCAGGCCCAGGTAGCCGAGCTGGCCGCTCTTCAGCGCGTCGATCAGCGCCGGGGTGTCGACCAGCGCGCCGCGGCCGGTGTTGATCAGCATGGCGCCGGGCTGCAATTGGGCCAGGCTTTGTGCATTGATCAGGTGCCGGGTGTGTTCGGTCAGCGGGCAGTGCAGGCTGATGATGCGGGCTTCGCGCAGCAACTCGGGCAATGGCAGGTAGCGCGCGCCCAAGGCCAGCAGCTCGGGGTTGGGGTAAGGGTCATAGGCCAGCAACTGGCAGCCGAAACCGGCCATGATACGGGCAAAGGCGGTGCCGATCTGGCCGGTACCGACCACGCCGACGGTCTTGCCGTGCAGGTCGAAGCCGGTCAGCCCGTGCAGGGTGAAGTCACCCTCGCGAGTGCGGTTGTAGGCCCGGTGCAGGCGCCGGTTCAGGGCCAGGATCAGCGCCACGGCATGTTCGGCCACGGCGTGCGGCGAGTAGGCCGGCACTCGCACTACGGTCAGGCCCAGGCGCTGGGCGGCGGCCAGGTCGACGTGGTTGTAGCCGGCCGAACGCAGGGCGACCAGGCGTGTGCCGCCCGCGGCCAGGCGTTGCAGCACCTGGGCGTCGAGTTCGTCGTTGATGAAGGCGCAGACCACCTCGTAGCCATCGGCCAGGGCAGCGGTTTCGAGGGTCAGGCGGGCGGGCTGGAAGTGCAGGTCCAGGGTGGTGCCGCTGGCGGCCCGGGTGAAGCTTTCCTGGTCGTAGTGCTGGCTGCTGAACAACAGGGCGCGCATGGTGGGGCTTCCTATGCAGTGGTCTGGGGATTGTAGCCAGCGATGTTTGCCCGATATTGATCCATGCCGGCCAGGTAATTTCTTTGTAGGAGCAGCCTTGTGCTGCGAAGAGGTCGGTGGAGGCGGCCGTTAATGTATCGCCTGTACTGGCCTCTTCGCAGCACAAGGCTGCTCCTACAAAGAATGTACTCGGGCTTCAAGCGCTCAATCTGGCCTGCGCCGCCAAGCGGTTGATTGCCGCATCCAGTTCGTCCAGTGCCTGCTGAGCCAGCGGGTTTTCCTGCTTGAGCAAGGTTTCGCTGCGCTGACACGCGGCCCGCAACTGCGGTACTCCGCAATAACGCGAGGCGCCATTCAGGCGGTGCACCTGTTCGATAAGGCCGTTGCGGTCGTTGGCCTCGCGGGCAGCGCGTATGGCTTCGCGGTCGGCTTCCAGCGATGTCAGCAGCATGCTCAGCATATCCGCCGCCAGGTCCGCCTTGCCGGCGGCCAGGCGCAGGCCTTCCTCGGGGTCCAGCACCTTCAGGTCATCACCATTGGCCAGTTGCTCGGCCAGGCGTTCCTGCTGCGGCGCGCCCAGGCTCAGGCCGGTCCATTTCATCACCACCTGGGCCAACTGCCGTTCACTGATCGGCTTGGTCAGGTAGTCGTCCATGCCACCGTGCAGCAACGCGCGCTTCTCGTTGGCCATGGCGTGGGCGGTGAGGGCGACGATCGGCAGCGGGTTGCCGCTTTGGGTGTTTTCCCACAGGCGGATCTGCTCGGTGCAGGCGCGGCCGTCCATGCCGGGCATCTGCACATCCATAAGCACCAGATCGAACGGCTCGTCCTGCACCGCCTGCACAGCCGCATAGCCATTGTCGACGGCCAGCACCTCGGCGCCCAGGTCTTCGAGCAGGGTCTGGACCAGCAGCAGGTTGGCGGGGTTGTCGTCGACGCAGAGGATCTTCGGCTGGCGCTGGCCGTTGACGCTGTTCACCTCGCCCTGCGGACGGCGCGGTTGCACCAGCTCCAGCAACAGGCGGCGCAGTTTGCGCGTGCAGGTCGGCTTGGACAGCAACTGGCCATGGCCGTTGGGCAGGTAAGGGTGGTACAGCGCTTGCTCGGTGGTCGGGCACAGCACCACGCACTGGCAATGGTAGCGCTCGAGCTGCTGGTGGTAATGGCCCAGCTGCTCGGGCGACAGGTTGCCAAGGTTGGCCCCGAGCACGGCGAACTCGAACGGCAGGCCGGCCTGGTTGGCGGCCTGCACGCCCTGCAGCAGCTGGTCGTAGGAGGCGAACAGGCTGACGCTGAGGCCGCAGTCTTCCAGCTGGTGTTCCAACGCCTGGCGCGCCAGTTCGTGGCCATCGACGATGGCTGCGCGGCGGCCCAGCAGCGGTTGCAGCGGTAGTTCCTCGACACCGTCGTCGGCCTTGGGCAGGTTGAGGCTGATCCAGAACTGCGAACCCTCGCCCGGGGTGCTGTCGACGCCGATTTCGCCGCCCATCTGCTCGATCAGGCGCTTGGAAATCACCAGCCCCAGGCCTGTGCCTCCGGGCTGTCGGGCCAGCGAGTTGTCGGCCTGGCTGAAGGCCTGGAACAGTGTCCGCACATCCTGCGGCGACAGACCGATGCCGGTGTCCTGTACGCTGATGCGCAGCTGCGCACTGTCTTCGTGCTCGTCTTCGAGCATGGCGCGCACGACGATGGTGCCTTCGCGGGTGAACTTGATGGCGTTGCTGACCAGGTTGGTAAGGATCTGCTTGAGGCGCAACGGGTCGCCGATCAGCGACGATGGAGTATCGCGGTAGATCAGGCTGAGCAGCTCCAGCTGCTTGGCGTGGGCAGCCGGGGCGAGGATGGTCAGGGTGTCCTGGATCAGATCGCGCAGGTTGAACGGGATGCTGTCGAGCACCAGCTTGCCGGCCTCGATCTTGGAGAAGTCGAGGATCTCGTTGATGATCCCCAGCAGGTTGTCGGCGGACTTCTCGATGGTGCTCAGGTAGTCCAGCTGGCGCGGTGTCAGCTCGCTTTTCTGCAGCAGGTGGGTGAAACCGAGGATGCCGTTGAGCGGGGTGCGGATTTCGTGGCTCATGTTGGCCAGGAATTCCGACTTGATGCGGCTGGCCTCCAGGGCTTCCTTGCGCGCCATGTCCAGCTCGATGTTCTGGATCTCGATGGTTTCCAGGTTCTGGCGCACGTCCTCGGTGGCCTGGTCGATGCTGTGCTGCAGCTCTTCGTGGGCATTGTGCAGGGTTTCGGCCATGCGGTTGATGCCGCGCGCCAGTTCGTCCAGCTCATGGCTGCCCATGGCGGGCAGGCGTTCCTCGAGGTGGCCGTCCTTTAGCTGGTTGACTGCGTGCTTGATGCGCTTGATCGGGTCGTTGATGGTGCGGCTCATGCGCAGTGCCAGCAGGCCGCTGAGCACCAGGCAGGCGAGGATCAGCAGCAGGCTGGTGAACAGGTTGCGATAGCCGCGCAGCAGGGTGCCGTCGTGGGACAGCTCGATTTCGACCCAGCCCAGCAGGCGTTCGGCTTCGGCCGGCACGGCATCGGTGGCCAGGTCGCGATGGTGGCCGAACACCGGCATCAGGTAGCGGGTGGCGTCATTGCCGCTGCGTTGCAGCAGCTGGGTGCCGGTACCGCCGCTGGGCGGCTGGTTGAGCATGCTCGGGCCGGCGTGGGCCAGGCGCGTGCGGTCCGGGGCCAGGAAGGCGACTGCGCGCACATCGGCCTGCTCCAGGGTTTGTGCGGCAATGCGCTCAAGTTGCGCCGGTGCCAGCTTGGCCATGGCGGGCGCGGCCAGCGGCGCCAGTTGCTCGGCGATCATCTTGCCGCGTTGCAGCAGCTGGGTGCGCAGGTCGTTCTGTTGCAGCCAGGTAAAGTAACTACCCAGCACCAGGGCCATCAGGCCGGCCGGCAGCAGGGCCAGCAGCAGGACCCGGCTGCGAATTCCCAAGCGATCGAGCACACTCGCCTCCTGTGATGTGCCTGGACGCCGTCAAGCGATGACGGCCAAGCCGGGAAGTTACTCCGCCTGCCGCGCTATTGCACCTCTTTAGTACGTGTTTTGCGCCCTTGCAGGGGCATTGGTCGCAGGGCGGTTGCCTGGCAGGCGCTGGATACTCAATAATTGCGCAATTGAGAATACATGGCAGTTGCCAATGAATCCTGTAGCTATTCACAACTCCAATATTCTTGCCATCGAGGATGACCCGGTCCTGGGTGCCTACCTGCACGAAGAGCTGCAGCGCGGCGGTTTCCAGGTGACCTGGTGCCGCAATGGCCTGGAGGGCCTGGAAACGGCGGGGCGCCAGGCTTTCGACGTGGTGCTCATGGACATCCTGCTGCCAGGGCTCAACGGTCTGGATGCCCTCGCGCAGTTGCGCAAGCGCAGCGCCACGCCGGTGATCCTGATGTCGGCGCTGGGCGCCGAGGCCGACCGCATCAGCGGTTTCCAGCGCGGCGCCGACGACTACCTGCCCAAGCCGTTCAGCATGGCCGAGCTGCAGGTACGCATCGAGGCCATCCTGCGCCGCGTGGCGCTCGAGCGGCGCCATCAAACCCCGCAGGTGCGTGCCGGCAGCGGCGAATTGCAATACGACGAGGCACTGTACGATGTGCGCCTGGATGGTCGCCTGGCCGGCCTGACTCCCAGTGAATACCGCCTGCTCGACATCCTCAATCGCAACCTCGACGAAGTGCTGAGCAAGCCGTTCCTCTACCAGCAAGTGCTGCAGCGAGGCTATTCGCGGCACGACCGCAGCCTGGACATGCACGTCAGCCAGATCCGCCGCAAGCTCAAGGGCATCGGCTATCACGAACGGCAGATCCGTACCGTGTGGGGCAAGGGCTACGTGCTCAGCGCCAGCGAGGCGGAGTGACCCATGCTCGACCGCCATTCGCTGTTCTGGAAGCTGGCGTTCCTGTTGGTGGGCTTCTGCCTGCTGATGATCGGCCTCAGCTACACCTGGGGCCGCCACATGGAAACTCAGAACGCCTTCCTCTCGGAACCCGCGCGGCAGGCCTTGCGTGGCTATGCTGCCGAGGCCGAGCAGGCCTGGCGCAGTGGTGGGCGGGCAGGGCTGGACCGTTGGGTGGCAGTGATGCACCAGCGCGAACGCGGCTGGGTTGGCGTGCTCGACCTCAACCTGCGGCCGCTGGACAGCGCCAGCCTCGACCCGCAGATCATGCAGCGGCTGACCCGCCTGCGCGGTGTCGACTGGCCGATGAGTCGGCGCAGCGTCGAGCAGCCGTGGCTGCGCATACCGTTTCCGGGGGCTCCGGAGCAGGGCATGCTGGTGATCGAACTGCCGCAGCGCTTCAACCCCGGCCAGTACCGCATGCTGTGGCGCATCGTCACCAACGGCATCATCCCCGGCCTGTTCACCCTGCTTTTGTGCGTGGGCCTTTACCGCATGCTGATCGTGCCGTTGAATCAGTTGCGCGAGCAGGCAAATGCCTGGCGCGCCGACCAGTTGTCGGCTCGCCTCGACCCACGCACCATCGCCCGGCATGACGAGCTGGGCGAGCTGGCCCGAGCTTTCGACCAGATGGCCGAGCGGCTGCAGGGCACGGTATCCATGCAGCAGCAGTTGTTGCGTGACCTGTCCCACGAAATGCGTACGCCACTCAGCCGGCTGCGGGTGGCCTGTGATGGCGAAGCCGACCTGCAGCGCTTGCGTGAACGCCTGACACGGGAGGTGGACTGCATGCAGCAACTGGTGGAGGACACCCTGCAACTGGCCTGGCAGGACGCCGAGCGTGCGCCGATGAACCTGGAGCCGATCGAGGTGCAGGCGTTGTGGGAGCTGCTGGCCGAGAATGCCAGCTATGAAAGCGGCTGGTCGCTCGCGCGGCTGCGCTGCGAAGTGCCGGCCAACTGCTGGGTGCTGGGCAATCTGAACCACCTGGCCCAGGCGCTGGAGAACCTGTTACGCAATGCCATTCGACATTCGCCGGCCGATGGTGTGGTGCGCCTCGGTGGGCAGCGTGACGGCGGGTACTGGCGGTTGTGGCTGGAAGACGAAGGCGGTGGCGTGGCTGAAGAAGACCTGGAGCGGATCTTCGCACCGTTCTCGCGGCTGGACGGTTCGCGGCCCGGGGACGGCGGGTTCGGGCTGGGGCTGAGCATCGCCCGCAGTGCCATCCAGCGCCAGGGGGGCACCTTGTGGGCGCAGAATGGCAAACGCGGGCTGCGGTTGTGGATGCGCTTGCCATTACATGTGCCGGCCCCTTCGCGGGTGAACCCGCTCCCACAAGTTCATCACTACTCTTGAGGACAGTGAAGTCGTTGTGGGAACAGGTTCACCCGCGAAAGGGCCGTACAGGCTATTGATATAGCTTGTAGCTATATCCACCACAGATTGCGTGATATGGCCGGGAAGGGTTTGCCGGTATGATAGGCACCCCTGCCGTCCGGATTGTGAAATACGCCATGACCTTGCAGTACCCAACCATCGCCGATTGCGTCGGCAATACGCCCCTGGTTCGCCTGCAGCGTATCGCTGGCGAAACCAGCAATACCCTTCTGCTCAAGCTCGAAGGTAACAATCCCGCCGGCTCGGTGAAGGACCGCCCGGCACTGTCGATGATCACCCGCGCCGAACTGCGCGGCCAGATCAAGCCCGGCGACACCCTGATCGAAGCCACCTCCGGCAACACCGGCATCGCCCTGGCGATGGCTGCGGCGATCAAGGGCTACAAGATGATCCTGATCATGCCCGACAACTCCACCGCCGAGCGCAAGGCCGCCATGACCGCCTACGGTGCCGAGCTGATCCTGGTGACCAAGGAAGAGGGCATGGAAGGTGCCCGTGACCTGGCCGAGAAGCTGCAGGCCGAAGGCCGCGGCCTGGTGCTGGACCAGTTTGCCAACGGCGACAACCCCATCGCCCATTACAACAGTACCGGCCCCGAGATCTGGCAGCAGACCCAGGGCACCATCACCCATTTCGTCAGCTCCATGGGTACCACCGGTACCATCATGGGCTGCTCGCAGTACCTCAAGGAACAGAACCCGGCGGTGCAGATCATCGGCCTGCAACCCATGGAAGGCTCGGCCATTCCGGGCATCCGCCGCTGGCCGGAGGAATACCTGCCGAAAATCTTCGACGCCAGCCGTGTCGACCGCGTGGTCGACATGTCGCAGCAGGAAGCCGAGGAAACCACCCGCCGCCTTGCCCGTGAAGAGGGCATTTTCTGCGGCGTGTCTTCCGGTGGTGCAGTCGCGGCCATGCTGCGCCTGTCCCGTGAGGTGGAAAATGCCACGATGGTCGCGATCATCTGCGACCGCGGCGACCGTTACCTGTCCACCGGCCTGTTCGACCCGAGCTAAATGTCCAAGAAGAAAAGCAACAGCGGCCTGCGCTTCCAGCCGGCCGGCGGCAACCGCAGCCCCCAGGTCCCGGTCGGCAAGAAGCAGCGCCTGGAAATCGAGCGCCTGGCCGGTGACGGGCGGGGCATTGCCTTCCACGAAGGGCGCACCTGGTTCGTCAGTGGCGCCCTGGCCGGCGAGGCCGTGGAAGCGCGGGTGCTCAATGCCCGTGGCAAAGTGGTCGAGGCTCGCCTGGAGCGCCTGCTGCAGGCCAGCCCCGAGCGCCGTCAGGCACCGTGCCGGTATTACGAGCGCTGCGGTGGCTGCAACCTGCAGCACCTGCCCCACGAAGCGCAGCTGGCGCTCAAGCAGCGCACCCTGGCCGAGCAACTGCAGCGGGTGGCCGGCGTGCAGCCCGAGGAATGGGCTGCACCGCTGAGCGGGCCGGAGTTCGGCTACCGGCGCCGTGCCCGCGTGGCCGTGCGCTGGGACGCCAAGGCGCGTCAGCTGGAGGTCGGCTTCCGTGCCGAAGCCAGCCAGGACATCATTGCCATCGACGATTGCGCGGTGCTGGTACAGCCCTTGCAATCGATTCTGCGCCACTTGCCGACCGTGCTGCGCTCGCTGAGCAAGCCGCAGGCGCTGGGCCATGTGGAGCTGTTCAGCGGCACTGCCGAAGCGCTGCTGGTGCGCCATGTTGCGCCGTTGCCGGCTGAAGACCAGGCCAGGCTCCAGGCGTTCTGCCAGCAAGCCAATGCCCAGCTGTGGCTGCAGGGCGAAGGTGAGCCGGCGCCAGTGGACCCGGCCGCTCAACTGGGCTTTGCCCTGGCGCCCTGGCAGCTGGAACTGGCCTGGCGCCCAGGTGACTTCGTGCAGGTAAATGCCCAGGTCAACACGGCGATGATCGAGCAGGCCCTGGCCTGGCTCGCACCTCAGGCCGATGAGCGCGTGCTGGACCTGTTCTGCGGCCTGGGCAACTTCGCCCTGCCCCTGGCCCGGCAGGCGCGTGAGGTGGTTGCAGTCGAAGGTGTGCAGGCCATGGTCGATCGGGCCGCAGCCAATGCCCGGAACAACAATGTGCATAACGCACGGTTTTTTCAGGCCGATTTATCGCAGCCTTTGGCGGGCGCCGGATGGGCCGCCGAGGGCTTTTCTGCGGTACTCTTGGATCCACCGCGCGACGGTGCTTTCGAGGTGGTGCAAGGCATCGCCCGCCTCAAGGCCAGAAGACTGGTCTATGTATCGTGCAACCCGGCCACGCTGGCGCGAGACGCCCAGGTGCTGGTCGGCCAGGGGTACCGGTTAAAAAGGGCCGGGATTCTCGACATGTTTCCTCAGACGGCGCATGTCGAGGCCATGGCGTTATTCGAAGCGGGCTAGCTGACTGGCCCCTTGGTGCGGCTTTCACGGAAGGGTGGCCGCACGGTGATCGCCAGCGCACCCGCGTGGTGCGCTGTATGGAAAGGTAAAACAAAGATGGTACAGGTGAGAGTGCACCAGCCGGTCAATACCGACGGCAGTATCAATCTCGAAGCATGGTTGGACCATGTGGTAAGCGTCGATTCGGCACTGGATCGCGCAGCGCTGAAAGAGGCCTGCGAGTTTGCCCATGAAGTCGAGAAAAAGGGCAACCCGGCCAAGCATTCCTGGGCGGACGGTACGTCCAGCTTCCAGGCGGGCCTGGAAATCGCCGAAATCCTCGCCGACCTCAAGCTCGACCAGGATTCCCTGGTGGCGGCGGTCATCTACCGCTCGGTGCGCGAGGGCAAGGTGACCCTGGCCGAGGTCAGCCAGCGCTTCGGCCCGGTGGTGTCCAAGCTGATCGACGGTGTGCTGCGCATGGCTGCGATCAGCGCCAGCCTCAGCCCGCGCCAATCGCTGGTGCTGGGTTCGCAGGCGCAGGTCGAGAACCTGCGCAAGATGCTCGTGGCCATGGTCGACGACGTGCGCGTGGCGCTGATCAAGTTGGCCGAGCGCACCTGCGCGATCCGAGCGGTCAAGGCCGCCGACGACGAGAAACGCCTGCGCGTCGCGCGCGAAGTGTTCGACATCTATGCGCCACTGGCCCACCGCCTGGGTATCGGCCACATCAAGTGGGAGCTGGAAGACCTGTCCTTCCGCTACCTTGAGCCCGACCAGTACAAACAGATTGCCAAGCTGCTGCACGAGCGCCGGCTGGACCGCGAGCGCTTCATCAGCGAGGTGATGAACCAGCTGCAGAACGAGCTGCTGGCCACTGGCGTCAAGGCCGACATCAGCGGCCGGGCGAAACATATCTATTCGATCTGGCGCAAGATGCAGCGCAAAGGCCTGGAATTCAGCCAGATCTACGATGTGCGCGCGGTACGCGTGCTGGTGCCGGAAATCCGCGACTGCTACACCGCGCTGGGCATCGTGCACACCCTGTGGCGGCATATCCCCAAGGAGTTCGACGACTACATCGCCAACCCCAAGGAGAACGGCTATCGCTCGCTGCACACCGCGGTGATCGGCCCCGAGGGCAAGGTGCTGGAAGTGCAGATCCGTACCCACGGCATGCACGAGGAAGCCGAGCTGGGTGTTTGCGCCCACTGGCGCTACAAGGGCACCGACGTCAAGTCCAGTTCCAACCATTACGAAGAGAAGATTTCCTGGCTGCGCCAGGTGCTGGAGTGGCACGAAGAGCTGGGCGACATCGGTGGCCTGGCCGAGCAGTTGCGGGTCGACATCGAGCCGGACCGGGTCTACGTGTTCACCCCGGACGGTCATGCCATCGACCTGCCCAAGGGTGCCACGCCGCTGGACTTCGCCTACCGCGTGCACACCGAAATCGGCCACAACTGCCGCGGCGCCAAGATCAACGGGCGCATCGTGCCCCTCAACTACAGCCTGCAGACCGGCGAGCAGGTCGAAATCATCACCAGCAAGCACGGCAACCCCAGCCGTGACTGGTTGAACTCCAACCTGGGCTATGTCACCACCTCGCGGGCGCGGGCCAAGATCGTGCACTGGTTCAAGCTGCAGGCACGCGACCAGAACGTCGCTGCCGGCAAGACCTTGCTCGAGCGCGAGCTCAGTCGCCTGGGCCTGCCGCAGGTGGATTTCGAGCGCTTGGCCGAGAAGACCAACGTCAAGACCGCGGAAGACATGTTCGCCTCGCTCGGTGCCGGCGACCTGCGCCTGGCGCACCTGGTCAACGCCGCCCAGCAGCTGCTTGAGCCCGAGCGCATCGAGCAGATCGAACTGGTACCACGCAAGCCTACCGGGCCGCGTACCGGCAAGCGTGGTGACATCCAGATCCAGGGTGTCGGCAACCTGCTGACGCAGATGGCCGGCTGCTGCCAGCCGCTGCCGGGTGACGCCATCGTCGGCTACATCACCCAGGGCCGCGGCGTGAGCATCCACCGCCAGGACTGCGCCTCGGTGCTGCAGTTGGCGGGCAAGGAGCCGGAGCGCATGATCCAGGTCAGCTGGGGGCCGATCCCGGTGCAGACCTACCCGGTCGACATCGTCATCCGTGCCTACGACCGCCCGGGTTTGCTGCGAGATGTATCGCAGGTGCTGCTGAACGAGAAGATCAACGTGCTGGCGGTGAACACCCGCTCCAACAAGGAAGACAATACCGCGCTGATGTCGCTGACCATCGAGATTCCAGGCCTGGATGCGCTGGGGCGCCTGCTGGGGCGGATCTCGCAGTTGCCGAACATCATCGAGACGCGGCGTAATCGTACCCCTTGATAAACTGGATTGGGGCCGCTGTGCGGCCCATCGCTGGCACGCCAGCTCCTACAGGTACCCCGCAGGTCTCAAGTCCTGTGCAATACCTGTGGGAGCTGGCTTGCCGGCGATCGGGGGCAAAGCCCCCGCCAAGGAATAGCTGACCATGACCTACACCCTCGAAGACCTGCTGCACCTCATGGCCCGGCTGCGTGACCCGCAGTACGGCTGCCCGTGGGACCTGAAGCAGAACTACGCGAGCATCGTCCCTCACACCATCGAAGAGGCCTACGAGGTTGCCGACACCATCGAGCGTGGTGACTTCGAGCACCTGCAAGGCGAGCTGGGTGACCTGCTGTTTCAGGTGGTCTACTACAGCCAGCTGGCACGTGAGGAAGGGCGTTTCGAGTTCGACGGCGTGGTCGACAGCATCACCCGCAAGCTCATTCGCCGTCACCCGCATGTATTCCCCACCGGCGAGCTGTATGCGCCGGTGGACACTCCCAGCCTGAGCGAGGCCCAGGTCAAGTCGCGCTGGGAAGAGATCAAGGCCGAAGAACGCGCGGAAAAGAGCCAGCCCGAACAGCTCTCGTTGCTCGACGACGTGCCGGCGGCATTGCCGGCATTGTCGCGGGCAGCCAAACTGCAAAAGCGCGCAGCCACGGTCGGTTTCGACTGGCCTGCGGCTTTGCCGGTGCTGGACAAGGTTCGCGAAGAGCTGGACGAAGTGCTGCAGGCCATGGCCGACGGCGATGCTGATGCGCTCGAGGATGAAATCGGCGACCTGCTGTTTGCCGCCGTGAACCTGGCCCGCCACCTCAAGCATGACCCGGAACACGCCCTGCGCCGTGCCAACCGCAAGTTCGAGCGGCGTTTCCGCTTCATCGAACAGGCATTGCGCGACAGTGGCCGACCCATCGAAGATTGTAACCTTGACGAACTGGATGCCCTTTGGGGTGAAGCCAAACGTCAGGAAAAGAACCTGCCCAGCTGCGGCTGAGCTGTTGCATAAGTGAGTGAACATTCATGAGCCTTTCCCTTCGCGACCAACTGCTCAAAGCCGGTCTGGTCAACCAGAAACAGGTTTCCCAGGCCAACAAGGCCGAGAAGAAACAGAAACGCCTGGAGCACAAAGGCCAGGTCGAGGTGGACGACAGCCAGAAGCGCATGGCCAAGGAAGCCATGGCCGAGAAAGCCAAGCGTGACCAGGAACTGAACCGCCAGCAGCAGGAAAAAGCCGAGCAGAAGGCCCGCGCCGCGCAGATCAAGCAGTTGATCGAAGCGACTCGCCTGCCGAAGTTGAACACCGAGGACTACTACAACTTCGTCGACGACAAGAAGGTCAAGCGCATTGCCGTCAATGCCCTGATGCGGACCAAGCTGAGCAATGGCGCGCTGGCCGTGGTGTCGTTTGGCGGCGGTTACGAGGTGATCCCTCGTGAGGCGGCGGTAAAGATCCAGGAGCGCGATCCCAGCCGTATCCTGTTGCTGAATACCCATGTCGAGGAAGCGGACGAGGACGACCCGTATGCGGCCTACAAGATCCCTGATGATCTGATGTGGTAAGCACGAAAAACCCCGCCTTGGCGGGGTTTTTCATTTGAAGGTGGGTCATTGCGAGGCGCGCTGGTTTTCCAGGTTTTCCAGCTCTGTACGGTACTGGTGCGCTTCATGTTCATTGTGGAACATCCCCACCAGCTGGCCCTGTTGGTGCACATCCCAGATCCGCACACCAGCGGCCAGGCCTTCGTGGGACATTTTCGATTCGTCGCGTTCGGTTACTTGGACTGTCATCGTCAAACTCCACTGCTTCAGTTGGCTGCGACACTGTGTCGCACAACCTCTTTATAGAGTTTGTTAGCAGGCTAAGTAAATAAAACGGGCATGAAACAAGTTTCATGAAGCTGGAAGGTGTATTGCCTCGGCTGGCCCTATCGCCGGTACAGACAGGACAGAAACGTCAGGCAGAAAAAAGCCCCGCACAAGGCGGGGCTTCGGGTAATGCTGGCAGCGCTGGCTCAGTTGCCCTTCACCGGCTTGCCATCGACCGTGCCATCCTGCAACACGATCACGTATTCCTTGCCATCGGTCTCGACCTGGCGCAGTTGCACCAGCAGGTAGTCCCAGTTCTTGGCGAACCACAGCTCGGTGATGCGCTTGCTCTGGCTTGGGTCGCGCACGCGCTCGACCTTCACCGCATCGACCTGGCCGGTCTTGGTAGTGACCTTTTCGGTGCCCAGCACGCGGAAGTCGTAGGTGTCGATCTCGTCACCGTCGACCACCTGATAAGTCATGCTCTTCTTGCCGGCGGCCACGTCATGCTGCAGGGCCAGCTGGTAGGACGACTTGTCCAGCACGCCGCGGTTCAGCGGCAGGCTGATGGCATCGCCACGGTCGCTGCCGGTGACCTTCTTGTTGTTCCAGTCGAAGCTCAGGTCGACTTTCTTGGCCTTGCCCAGGCCGCCACGCTCGAAGTGGTATTTCTGCGGCAGCAGGGTGTCGTTGTCCAGACGCAGGGTGCTTTGCTCGGTCAGGCTGGCGATCATCATGGAAGCCTTGAAGTTAAGGTCCCAGGTACCGTTGGCATTCTTGACCAGGCTGCGCTCGGCGGTGCCGCTCATGGGCAGTTGCTTCCAGTCTGCGGTATAGCTGGCCGAGAAAGGCTTCAGATCAGCTGCCTGGAGGGGCAGGGCGAGCACGGCGAGAGCCAAGAGCAGGGCGCGACGCATAAGTTCTCCTAGGATCGAATCAAGTGACCGCTGGCCGCCAGGGGCTGGCCATCCAGTAATGCACCCTGTTCGCCAAGGCGCAAGCGCCCTTCGGCGAACCAGCGCACCGCCAGCGGGTAAATCAGGTGTTCCTGGCGGTGTACCCGCTGGGCCAGGCTTTCAACGGTGTCGTCTGGCGCCACCGGTACCACAGCCTGTACGACCAGTGGGCCGCCATCGAGTTCCTCAGTAACGAAGTGTACGCTGCAGCCGTGCTCGGCGTCGCCTGCCTCCAGCGCCCGGCGGTGGGTATGCAGGCCCTTGTATTTGGGCAGCAGCGACGGGTGGATGTTGAGCAGGCGGCCCTGGTAGTGGCGCACGAAGTCGCCACTTAGGATGCGCATGAAACCGGCCAGCACCACCAGGTCCGGGGCGAAAGCGTCGATGCGCGCCATCAGCGCGGCATCGAAGGCTTCACGCCCGTCGAACTGGGTGTGCTCGAGCACGACGCTGTCGATGCCGGCCGCCGCGGCGCGTTGCAGGCCGTAGGCATCGGCGCGGTTGGAAACCACCGCACGGATGCGCACT
The DNA here is from genome assembly GCF_002113295.1 of Pseudomonas sp. B10(2017). Taxonomy (NCBI): domain Bacteria; kingdom Pseudomonadati; phylum Pseudomonadota; class Gammaproteobacteria; order Pseudomonadales; family Pseudomonadaceae; genus Pseudomonas; species Pseudomonas sp. B10(2017). The sequence continues at coordinate 22,436 of NZ_NEJU01000025.1, read as the reverse complement.
GGGCTTTCCTGGCCTTGGCAACTGTCGATCAGGGCTTGCAGGTTGCTGCCGGAGCCCGACAGCAGTACCACTACATTGCAGGTATTGCTTGGCATCAGTGTGCCTTGAGGTTCTGCAGGTCGACCTGGGCGGCGCCCTCGGCGGCTTCGGCGATGTGGCCGATCACCCATGGCTGCTCGCCAGCGGCGCGCAGTTCGTTCAGGGCAGCTTCTACCTGATCCTGGGCCACGCAGATGACCATACCGACGCCGCAGTTCAGCACGCGGTGCATTTCATGCTCGTCGACGTTGCCTTTTTCCTGCAGGAAGTCGAACACCGCCGGACGCTGCCAGCTGGCCACGTCGATGACCGCCTGGGCGTTGGCCGGCAGTACGCGCGGGATGTTGTCCAGCAGGCCGCCGCCAGTGATGTGGGCCATGGCCTTGACCGCGCCGGTGTTCTTGATCAGCTGCAGCAGCGGCTTGACGTAGATGCGGGTCGGCGCCATCAGCAGGTCGGTCAGCGGCTTGCCGTCCAGCTGGGTGTTCTCGATGTCGGTGGCGGACACTTCGAGGATCTTGCGGATCAGCGAGTAGCCGTTGGAATGCGGGCCAGAGGACGGCAGGGCGATCAGTGCGTCACCAGTGGCAACCTTGGAGCCGTCGATGATCTCGGCCTTTTCCACCACGCCGACGCAGAAGCCGGCCAGGTCGTAGTCTTCGCCTTCGTACATGCCAGGCATTTCGGCGGTTTCACCGCCGACCAGCGAGCAGCCGGCCAGTTCGCAACCGGCACCGATGCCGGTAACCACGGTGGCGGCCACGTCGACGTTCAGTTTGCCGGTGGCATAGTAGTCGAGGAAGAACAGCGGCTCGGCGCCGCACACTACCAGGTCGTTGACGCACATGGCGACCAGGTCCTGGCCGATGCTGTCGTGCTTGTTCAGGTTCAGTGCCAGGCGCAGCTTGGTGCCGACGCCGTCGGTGCCGGAGACCAGCACCGGCTGCTTGTAGCCGGCCGGGATCTCGCAGAGGGCGCCGAAGCCGCCCAGGCCACCCATGACTTCAGGGCGTGCGGTGCGTTTTGCCACGCCCTTGATGCGTTCGACCAGTGCTTCGCCGGCGTCGATGTCTACACCGGCGTCCTTGTAGCTCAGGGAGGGTTGCTTGCTCATTGATCCAGGCCTTTAGGAGGGAGGGATTCTTAAAAACGACCATGACGGCCAAGGCCGGCTGGTAAGCGGCGGCTGCCTGAAACGTCAGTGGTCTGTGAAGGCGCGCGATTTTATCAGGGTTGCCGGGCAGCGGCCATCCTCAGGCCGACGGGCAGGGCATGAAAATAGGTAAAAAGTCGGGGGTGTACGCCACAAGGGCTGCGCCATGCACGCGCAGGTGCTGAACCTGTTGCGGCGAACACCTGTCAGACCCATCACATCTCCCCGGCAATTTCCGCAACCAATCTTTCATGCTCGCGACTGGTTACCTTGCGCCCCCATGTATAAGGTATAGGCATTGCGGTAAGTGGACAGGAATCCTCCATGCGTCTCTTCAATATTCTGGCAGTCGGTTGCCTGGCCATGATCTCGGCCACTGCCCAGGCTGAAAGCGTCTCCGGCCTGTACCAGGTGCGGGAACCGGTATCCGGGCAGGGCGCCGAAGCCCGTGCCGCGGCTACCGCCCAGGCCCTCGATACCCTGGTAACGCGCCTTACCGGCGACCCCAAGGCAGCGCAAAGCCCGGCATTGGCCGGGCTGCGCAAGGACCCGCAGCAAATCATCAACCAGGTCGCCAGCGAAGCCGGGCCACCCGAGTCGGTGCTGGTCGAGTTCGACCCTGGCAGTACCGAACGGGCCTTGCGCAAGGCCGGCCTGGCCTTGTGGGGCAGCAACCGCCCCTCGATCCTTGGCTGGTGGCTGAACGACAGTGTCGAAGGCAGCAACCTGGTCGGTGACGGCCAGGCCAGTGCCCAACCCCTGCGCCGTGCCGCCCAGCACCGCGGCCTGCCATTGCGCCTGCCGCTGGCCGACCTGCAGGAGCAACTGGTGGCCAATGCCGAGCAGATCGAAGGCAGCGACCCTGCGGCGCTGCGCGAAGCCTCAGGGCGCTACGGCGCGGATGCCTTGCTGGCAGTGCATGCCCGGGAAGCCGACGGTAAGTGGCAAGGCAAATGGCAGCTGTGGCTGGGCGACCAGCGTGAACAAGGTACTGCCGAGGGTGCCGACCCGGCAGCGTTGGCCGACGCCGTGATGCTGGCGCTCAGCAGCCGCCTGGCCCCGCGCTACGTCACCCGCCCGGGCGCCAGCAGCCAGTTGCAGGTGCAAGTGCAAGGGATGAACCTGCAGCGCTACGCCGAACTGGCCCGCGTGCTCGAACCCTTTGGCCCGCGCCTGCAAGTCGCTGAAGGCAGCACCTTGACCTACGGCGTGACCGCCAACCGCGAGCAGCTGCGCGCCCAGCTTGGCCTGGCCAAGCTGCAGGAAGTGCCGGTAGAGCAGGCGCCCGCTGTGCAGCCCCCTCCAGCTCCGGCAGACGCTGCCGGCGCCGGGCAACCAGTGCCGGCCCAGCCAGCACCCAAGCCGTTCGACGGTTTGCGTTTTCGCTGGTAAGGGGAGCACACCGTGACCGACGTACGTCGTTGGATCTGGCTGGGCGTTGCCCTGCTGGTCGCTGTGCTGCTTTACAGCCTGCACAACATTCTTACCCCGTTCCTGGTCGGCATCCTGCTGGCCTACCTGGCCGACCCGCTGGTCGACCGCCTAGAGCGCCTGGGGCTGTCGCGCACCTGGGGCGTGGTGGTGGTTTTCGGCCTGTTCACCTTGCTGTTGCTGGCGTTGCTGCTGGTGTTGGTGCCGCTGCTGGCAAAGCAGCTGGTGCGCCTGTACGAACTGGCGCCGCAGATGCTCGACTGGCTCGAGCACGTGGCGCTGCCCTGGGTGCAGAGCCGCTTGGGCCTGGCTGACGGTTTCTGGAAGTTCGACAAGATCAAGGCCGCGATCGGCACCCACATGGGCCAGACCACCGATATCGTCGGCGTGCTGTTGTCCCATGCCACCGCCTCGGGCCTGGCGCTGATGGCCTGGCTGGCCAACATGGTGCTGATCCCGGTGGTGGGTTTCTATCTGCTGCGCGATTGGGACCTGATGATGGCCAAGCTGCGTGGTCTGCTGCCGCGCCAGCGTGAGCCGCAAGTGATGGGCCTGGCGGGCGAATGTCATGAGGTGCTGGGGGCGTTCGTGCGCGGGCAATTGATGGTGATGGTGGCCCTGGGCATCATCTATTCGGCCGGGCTGATGCTGGTGGGACTGGAACTGGGGCTGCTGATCGGCATGCTCGCCGGGTTGGCTGCCATCGTGCCGTACATGGGCTTCATCATCGGCATCGGTGCTGCCTTGGTGGCTGGCCTGTTCCAGTTCGGCGGCGACCTGTACCCGATGCTGGGCATCGTCGCGGTGTTCATGGTCGGGCAGGCGCTGGAAGGCATGGTGCTGACCCCGCTGCTGGTCGGCGACCGTATCGGCCTTCACCCGGTGGCGGTGATTTTCGCGATCCTGGCTGGCGGTGAGCTGTTCGGCTTTACCGGGGTGTTGCTGGCGTTACCGGTGGCGGCGGTGATCATGGTGCTGCTGCGGCATGTGCATGACCTGTACAAGGAATCGGACATGTATGCCGGGGATATCGACCCGGAGTTGTGATCCTGGGGGCTGCAACGCAGCCCCATAATGGCGCAACCTGTTGATTTTACTTGTGCTATCCGCAGCCGTGATTGTGCACCCCGCGCTGCGGGTATAGACTTTGCACATTGTTCACCAAAGGCCCCCTGCGGTCCTGTCGACCGCCCGCGAGCATGAAACCACCGATCCAGTTGCCCCTGGGTGTGCGCCTGCGCGATGACGCCACCTTCATCAACTACTATCCGGGCGCCAATGCCGCGGCGTTGGGCTACGTCGAGCGGCTATGCGAAGCCGACGCCGGCTGGACCGAGAGCCTTATCTACCTGTGGGGCAAGCAAGGTGTTGGCCGTACCCACCTGCTACAGGCCGCTACCCACCGCTTCCAGCAACGCGGCGAGCCAGCCGTCTACCTGCCGCTGGCGCAATTGCTCGATCGTGGCGTAGGGCTGCTCGACTACCTGGCCCAGTACGAACTGGTGTGCATCGACGACCTGCACGTGATCGCCGGCAAGGCTGACTGGGAAGAGGCCATGTTCCACCTGTTCAACCGCCTGCGTGACAGCGGCAGGCGCCTGCTGCTGGCTGCCTCGGCATCGCCGCGCGAACTGCCGATCAAGCTACCCGACCTGAAGTCGCGGCTGACCCTGGCCCTGGTGTTCCAGATGCGTGGCCTGTCCGACGAAGACAAGCTGCGAGCCCTGCAACTGCGTGCTTCGCGCCGCGGCCTGCACCTTACCGACGAAGTCGGCCACTTCATTCTCACCCGCGGTGCGCGCAGCATGAGTGCGTTGTTCGACCTGCTCGAACGCCTCGATCAGGCCTCGTTGCAGGCACAACGCAAGCTCACCATCCCTTTCCTCAAGGAAACCCTGGGCTGGTAACCCCGAAAACGCTGGGCCAGAGCGGCAAAACAAAAAAGTCACATCTTTTTCGATAAAATTTGCAAATGGCCATGATAGAGGGCATAGTTTCACCCTTCTAAAGGATTACAGACACGGTCGTGCCCATGCTGAAGCGCTTCGCACCCCTCGTGCCACTCGCACTCGTGACCCTGCTTTTTGGCTGCGCGGCCCAAGGCCCAGCTTCTAATCCAGAGGCGCAGTCCCAGGATCACACCCCGATCGCCGCACAATCGGCGTTCAAGGCCAAAGCCTCTTCCTCGTCGGTATTCGGCGAGCCGGAAGAACTGGCCACCGAAGATGACCTGGAGGCCTTCTCCAGCAGCAAGCCTTACCAACTGCCAGCGCTGGCTGACAGCATTCTCGAGCGCGGCATGTCGCTTATCGGTACCCGCTACCGCTTCGGTGGTACCTCGGAGAAGTCCGGCTTCGACTGCAGTGGTTTCATCGGCTACCTGTTCCGCGAAGAGGCGGGCGTTACCCTGCCGCGTTCCACGCGTGAAATGATCAACGTCGATGCCCCGAAGGTGGCCCGCAACAAGCTCAAGCCGGGTGACCTGCTGTTCTTCAGCACCAACGGGCGCGGCCGCGTCAGCCATGCCGGTATCTACCTGGGTGACAACCAGTTCATCCACTCCAGCAGCCGCCGCAGTGGTGGCGTGCGTATCGACAGCCTCGGTGACCGCTACTGGAGCAAGACCTTCATCGAAGCCAAGCGTGCCTTGGCCATGGCGCCGACCACCAATATCGCGCGCAACTGATAGCAAAATGATATATCCTGCCGCGGCGGCGATGCTTTGAAAAAAGCTCGCCGCCGTGCGCATTTATAGAAAGCGTCTAATCTAAATTCTCAATTCTTTTCGGCTGCGGCCCAGCGGACTCAGACAGGATGTTCTGGCCATGGTAAAGATGGCGCGCTTCGCATTTCTCTCCTTGGCAGCCTTGCTGGCTGCCTGCTCCAGCCGTGCGCCTGCGCCGGCCCCTGTGGTACAGCCGCAGGTAACCTATAGCCAGCCCAGCCCTTCGCCGATTGCCGATGACGTGCTGATGCGTGCTATCGGCCTGGTGGGTACGCCTTATCGCTGGGGCGGCAACACGCCGGATTCCGGTTTCGATTGCAGTGGCTTGATCAAGTACGTCTACCGTGATGCTGCGGGCATAAGCCTGCCGCGTTCTACGCGTGAGATGATCGTCATGCGCGCGCCAACCGTGGATGCCAAGTCGCTGCAGTCCGGCGACCTGGTGTTCTTCGCCACCAATGGCGGCTCGCAGGTCAGCCATGCCGGCATATATGTGGGGGAGGGGCGCTTCGTGCATGCACCTTCCAGCGGTGGCACGGTGCGCCTGGACTACCTGTCCAACAGCTACTGGGCCAGGGCTTACCTGCAGGCCAAGCGCGTCATTCCGCAAGGGCATCTGGCGCAGAACCCCTGAGGACAGGCGGGGCTTTGCTCACTCGCCAGACCACATTGCCGACATCATCGGCCACCAGCACGCCGCCACGCCCGTCGGTGATTACGCCGACCGGGCGCCCTTGGGCCTTGCCATGCTCATCAAGAAACCCGGTAAGCAGGTCCACCGGCTTGCCCGAGGGTTTTCCTGACGGGTCGAACGGTACGAAAATCACCTTGTAGCCACTGTGTGGCTTGCGGTTCCACGACCCGTGCTGGCCCACGAATGCCCCTTGTTCGAAGGGCGGTGGTAGCCCGTTCGGTTCGGCGAATGCCAGCCCCAGCGATGCCGTGTGTGGACCCACTGCGTAGTCGGGCACCAGCGCCTGGGCCACTTTTTCAGGCGCTGGCGGTTGCACTCGCTCGTCCACGTGGCTGCCATAGTAGCTGTAGGGCCAGCCATAGAAACCGCCGTCCTTGACGGAAGTGATGTAATCCGGTACCAGATCGCTGCCGATCTCGTCACGCTCGTTGACTGCCGTCCACAACGCACCGCTGTGCGGCTCCCAGGCCAGGCCGTTAGGGTTGCGCAGGCCGGTGGCGAACAGGCGGTGCTGGCCGCTGGCGGGGTCCACTTCCCAGATCGCGGCGCGTCCCTGTTCCTTGTCCATACCGTTTTCGCCTACGTTGCTGTTGGAGCCTACTGTCACGAAAAGCTTCCTGCCATCAGGGCTGGCGATCACGTTCTTGGTCCAGTGGTGATTGAGCGGCCCGCCTGGCAACTCGACCACCGGTTGGCCTTCATTGCGAATTTGCATGGCACCGGGCTCATAGTGAAAGCGCAGCAACCTGTCGGTGTTGGCCACGTAGAGGTCCTTGCCGACCAGGGCCATGCCGAACGGTGAGTTGAGCTCTTCGATGAAGGTCGTTCGGATTTCGGCGACGCCGTCGTGGTCGGCATCACGCAGCAGGGTAATGCGGTTGGCGCTGGGCACGCTTGCACCTGCCCGCTTCATCACCTTCTTCATTACCCAACCGCGCAGGCCCTTGCCATCTTCGGGCTTGGGCGGGGCATTGGTTTCGGCCACCAGTACGTCGCCGTTGGGTAGCAGGTATAGCCAGCGAGGGTGGTCGAGCCCGCTGGCGAACGCTTTCACCTCAGTGCCTGGTGCTGCTTCGGGCTTGACGTCCTTGGGCCAGCCCACTGCTGGGGCGATATTCACCGTTGGGAGGGTGGTCTTGACTGGAGCGGGCAACTGGGGCGTTGGACCACTGCCTTCGAGTACATTCAGCAGTGCGGTTTCGCCGCAGGCCGTCAGGCTGGCGGCCAATAACCAAGGCGTCAGGTGTTTCATGGGCGGCGACCTCCTAACAGGGCCTATGAATTGAGAGGTCGGTGACATTCGCCAGGTTCCCGGAACCATCCAACTGTCTTGCCTTGCCTTGCCTTGCCTTGCCTTGCCTTGCCTTGCCGTTGCTTTTGCTTTTGCTTTTAAGCGCGCAATAGTTCAGGCGCCGCCGATTGCGACTTCAGGAGGCCGAGCGGAGGGCCTGCGGAGGGAGGTGACGGGCATGGATGCCCGTCAAGCGCTGAGGCCCCATGGATGGGGCCTGCAGCGCGTACTCCCGGGAGCAGGCTCGTAGCGAGGGAACCCCGGAGCGTAGCGTAGGGGCCGGATGATAGGAGCCAGCGTTTTTTGGTTACTTTTTGTCGCGTTTGACAAAAAGTGACCCGCCGTAAGGGCGGAAAGGTGAATAAGCGCCACCTTCGAAAATGAATGTTGACCCTGTTGTTGATGCCCACGCTTGAAAGCGAAGAGCGAAGAGCGAAGAGCGGAAAGTGCTGGTTTTGATCTCGCGCATAGTCCATTTACGATGGCGACGCTTACTCACCTTTTCGCCCTTACGGCGAGTCACTTTTTGTCAAACGCGACAAAAAGTAACCAAAAAACGCTGCGCTCCCATCATCCGGCCCCTCCGCTGCGCTCCGGGGTTCCCTCGCGCCGGTCTTGCTCCCGGGAGTACGCGCTGCAGGCCCCATCCATGGGGCCTCAGCGCTTGACGGGCATCCATGCCCGTCACCTCCCTCCGCAAGACCTCTGCTCGGCCTCCTGAAGTCGCGAAGATCAAGATCAAGAGCAAGAGCAAGTGCGAGAGCAAAAATCGTCAGAAACCGCAGCCGTGTAATACCAGTAATCGGGATTGACTCCTCATGATGGCTGTGGGTGGGGCACCTGCGGTGGCTCGCTTCACTACGACAGGAAACTTAAATGGGGCTCTGTGGGAGCGGGCGCGCCCGCGAACACCGGCGCAGCCGGTGCCAGCCACCGCGCTGGATTCTTCGCGGGCACGCCCGCTCCCACAGAAGCCACGTCGCCCGGCCCGAGCCGGAGTTGATTCAAGCCTGCTTGAGCAACAACGCCACCCCCGGGAAATACTGCCCCAGCTCGTTGTGCAACTTGCGATAGGCATACGGGAAGTACCAGGCGATGGCACAGGCGGTATGTTTTTGCAGATCGTCGACCAGGTCCTGCAGTTCCTCTGGGCTGGCATGCTGGCCAGCCTTCCACGGGCTGATGAACAGCGCCCCGGCCTTCAACTGGCTGGGGTAGGCCACCTGGCGCGCGAGGGCAGCGGTCTGCTGCAGGGCTTCGGCCATGTCCAGCCGGGCGATTTTTGGCCAGCGCTGGCTGACACTGAGGTACAGCGCTTCATCGGCACTGCTGATCGACAGATCGCAGCGCCCTTCGTGTTCGCCTTCGTCGCGCTGCTTCTTGCCGGCAAACTGCTGCAGCGCCGCCAGTTCAGCCTGCCACGCCGCTGCGGCAAGCAGCCCGGTATTGGCGGCGGCGCCATGCCAGTAAGGTGCTTCCGCATCGCCAGCAAACCGGTTGAAGCGGTCGATGCAGTCGCCCCAGCGCTCCAGCACCGGGGCGAGAAACTCCAGGCGCGGGTTGTTGATGATCTGGCCTCGCATGCTGCGCTCTCCTGTTATCGTTGTAATCGCGTTCAGCCGAAAATGATGGCTATGTGATATCACTGTCTCAAGTGTGGCACAACCAGGTGAATTGGCCATTACCCAGGCCGTGCCTGTTCGACTGCAAAGCGGCCTGCTTCGATTGACGCTCCCGGTGCAACCCTCTAACCTTCGCGCGTGTTTCAGGTGCCCTGCCAGCCCCGACTGGGCAGGGTGAAACTGGGAAGCCGGTGGGTGCCAGCATGGCGCGATTCCGGCGCTGCCCCCGCAACGGTAGGTGAGTCGCGGCCGCGCAGGGCCACTGGGTGTCAGCACCCGGGAAGGCGCGCAGGCTTGGGCCAAGACCCGCTCACAAGCCCGGAGACCGGCCTGATACTGCCAACGGCATCACGGAGGGTGATGCGCGGTGCACCGTGGCGTACGGCCACGGCCCCTGCGCGTTCTCCGTGTGCCCGCCTTTTACCTGTCGCCGCGCGTTGCCGTGGCGCCAGCCAGCGGAGAACCCTGATGAGCGAATCCACCGAACGCGACGAACGCCACCTGGCGCGCATGCAGCGCAAGAAGGCGATCATCGACGAACGCATCGCCAATTCCCCAAACGAATGCGGCCTGCTGCTGGTGCTGACCGGCAATGGCAAGGGCAAGAGCAGCTCGGCTTTCGGTATGCTCGCACGCGCCCTGGGCCATGGCATGCAGTGCGGTGTGGTGCAGTTCATCAAAGGCCGCAACAGCACCGGCGAGGAGCTGTTCTTCCGCCGCTTCCCCGAGCAGGTGCGCTACCACGTGATGGGCGAGGGCTTTACCTGGGAAACCCAGGACCGCCAGCGCGATATCGCTGCCGCCGAAGCTGCCTGGGCCGTGTCGCGCCAGTTGCTACAAGACCCGAGCGTGCAGTTCGTGGTGCTCGATGAACTGAACATCGCCCTCAAGCACGGCTACCTCGACCTTGACCAGGTGCTGTCGGACATCCAGGCCCGCCCACCAATGCAGCATGTGATCGTCACTGGCCGTGCCGCGAAACCCGAGATGATCGAACTGGCCGACACCGTGACCGAGATGGGCATGCTCAAGCACGCGTTCCAGGCTGGCATCCGTGCACAGAAGGGCGTGGAACTGTGAGTCAGCGCCATTGCCCCGCCGTGCTGATCGCGGCACCGGCCTCTGGCCAGGGCAAGACCACCGTCACCGCCGCCCTGGCCCGCCTGCACCGCAACCTCGGGCGCAAGGTGCGGGTGTTCAAGTGCGGGCCCGACTTTCTCGACCCGATGATCCTCGAGCGGGCCAGCGGCGCGCCGGTGTACCAGCTCGACCTGTGGATGATCGGCGCCGAGGAAAGCCGCCGCCTGCTGTGGGAAGCCGCCGGCGAGGCCGACCTGATCCTGATCGAAGGGGTGATGGGGCTGTTCGACGGCACGCCGTCCAGCGCCGACCTGGCGCGCCACTTCGGGGTGCCGGTGCTGGCGGTGATCGACGGCACGGCCATGGCCCAGACATTCGGCGCCCTGGCCCTGGGCCTGGCACGTTACCAGGCTGACCTGCCGTTTGCCGGTGTGCTGGCCAACCGGGTGGGTAGCCTGCGCCACGCGCAACTGCTGGAAGGTAGCCTGACCGAGGGCCTGCGCTGGTACGGCGGCTTGTCCCGCGAGCGTGGTATAGAGCTGCCCAGCCGCCACCTGGGGCTGGTCCAGGCCAGCGAGCTGAACGACCTGGACATGCGCCTGGATGCCGCTGCCGAGGCGCTTGGCGCCAGTTGCGATGCTGCCTTGCCGCCGCCAGTGAGCTTTGCCGAACCCGAGCCGCAAGCCAGTACTGCCTCGTTGGCCGGTGTGCGCATTGGCGTGGCGCGGGACGAGGCCTTCGCCTTCACCTATGGCGCCAACCTCGACCTGCTGCGCAACCTGGGCGCACAGCTCGAGTTCTTCTCGCCGCTGCACGACCGCGAACTGCCGGCAGTGGACAGCCTGTATCTGCCGGGCGGTTATCCCGAGCTGCACCACCACGCCCTGGCCGCCAATGCGCCGATGAGCGAGGCTATACGCGCCCACCACGCCCAGGGCAAACCGTTGCTGGCCGAGTGCGGCGGCATGTTGTACCTGCTCGATGCCCTGACCGACGTGGCCGGCGAGCGTGCCGAACTGCTTGGCCTGCTGCCTGGCGAGGCAACCATGCAGAAGCGCCTGGCTGCCTTGGCCCTGCAGGCGGTGGAGCTGCCGGAAGGCACCTTGCGCGGGCACACCTATCACCATTCGCTGACCAATACCGCACTGCAGCCGATTGCGCGTGGCCTGAGCCCCAACGGCGGGCGTGGCAACGAAGCGGTTTACCGCCTGGGTCGGCTGACGGCGTCCTACGTGCACTTCTACTTCCCCTCCAACCCGGACGCGGCGGCGGCGCTATTGCGACCATGAGCGAACACGCCTACAGCGACGCCGAGCGCGCCGCGATCTACCGGGCCATCGGCGAACGCCGTGACATGCGCCATTTCGCCGGTGGCGAAGTGGCCCCGGAAGTGCTGGGCCGCCTGTTGGCTGCCGCGCACCAGGCGCCCAGCGTCGGGCTGATGCAGCCCTGGCGTTTCATCCGCATCACCCGGCGCGACCTGCGTGCGCGCATCCAGGCCTTGGTGGAAGCAGAGCGGGTGCTTACCGCCGAAGCTTTGGGCGAACGTTCCGACGCCTTCATGAAGCTGAAGGTGGAAGGCATCAACGACTGCGCCGAGCTGCTGGTGGCCGCCCTGATGGACAACCGCGAGCCGCATATCTTCGGCCGCCGCACCCTGCCGGAAATGGACCTGGCCTCGCTGGCCTGCGCCATCCAGAACCTGTGGCTGGCAGCCCGTGGCGAAGGCCTGGGCATGGGCTGGGTGTCGCTGTTCGACCCGCAGGCGCTGGCGACGCTGCTGGGAATGCCGACCGGGGCCAAGCCGGTCGCGGTGCTGTGCCTGGGGCCGGTGACCGAGTTCTACCCGGCACCGATGCTGGTGCTGGAAAACTGGGCCGAGGAACGGCCCTTGAGTGAAATGCTCTTTGAGAACCAATGGGGAGAGCGCCAATGAGCGTGGCCTTGCTGACCGTGGCAGGGGTGGCCCTGGATGCCCTGCTGGGCGAACCGCAGCGGCGCCACCCGCTGGTGGCCTTCGGCAACATGGCCGGTAACCTCGAGCGCCGCCTGAATGCCGGAGGGCGCGGCTGGCGCAGCCACGGGGTAAGCGCATGGTTCCTGGCCGTGGTGCCGCTTACCCTGGTGGCACTGATCCTGTCTTGGCTGCCGTACATCGGCTGGCTGGTCGACGTGCTGGCGCTGTACTGCGCCGTCGGGCTGCGCAGCCTGGGCGAGCACGTGTTGCCGGTGGCCAGTGCCTTGCGCCAGGGTGACTTGCAAGAAGCACGGCGCCGTGTGGGCTACCTGGTCAGCCGCGAAACCCGCGAACTGGACGAACCTGCGGTGGCCCGGGCGGCCACCGAATCGGTGCTGGAGAATGGCAGCGATGCGGTATTCGCCGCGCTGTTCTGGTTCGTGGTCGCAGGCGCGCCGGGCGTGGTGCTGTACCGCCTGAGCAACACCCTGGATGCCATGTGGGGCTATCGCAACGAGCGCTTCGAACGCTTCGGCTGGTGCGCGGCGCGCGTCGACGATGTGCTCAACTATATTCCTGCCAGGCTGGTGGCGTTGACCTACGCGCTGCTGGGCAAGACCCGCCTGGCCCTGGCCTGCTGGCGCAAGCAGGGCCCGCTGTGGGACAGCCCCAATGCCGGGCCGGTGATGGCCGCCGGTGCTGGTGCGTTAGGTGTGGAACTCGGTGGCCCGGCGGTGTACCACGGCGAACTGCATGAGCGGCCACGCCTGGGTGACGGGCCAATGGCCGACGCCGACGCCATCGAACGCGGTTGGGGCCTGGTGCAGCGCGGCGTATGGCTGTGGCTGCTGGTGATCTGCCTGGGGGCCTATATCAATGCTTGAACACGGAGGCCGCCTGCTGCGGGCGGTACGGCAATACGGCATCGCTCGCGAGCAGTGGCTCGACCTGTCCAGCGGCATTGCGCCATGGCCTTTCCCGATTCCACCGATTCCCATGGAGGCCTGGGCGCGCCTGCCGGAGACCGAGGACGGCCTGGAGGACGCCGCGCGTGCGTATTACGGCGCACGCCAATTGCTGGCAGTGGCCGGTTCCCAGGCCGCGATCCAGGCCTTGCCGCTGTTGCGCGCAGCCGGCCGGGTAGGGGTGTTGACACCTTGCTATGCCGAGCACCCATACGCCTGGCAACGGGCGGGGCATCAGTTGCTGGAGCTGGACGAAGCGCAAGTCGAGGCGACGCTCGACAGCCTCGACGTACTGGTGCTGGTCAACCCCAACAACCCCACCGGCCGCCGGGTGCCGCGTGAACGCCTGCTGGATTGGCACGCCCGCCTGGCAGCCCGCGGTGGTTGGCTGCTGGTCGACGAAGCGTTCATGGACAACACCCCGGCGCAAAGCGTGGTCGATTGTGCCGAGCGCCCGGGGCTGATAGTGCTGCGCTCGTTCGGCAAGTTCTTCGGCCTGGCCGGCGTGCGCCTGGGGTTCGTTGCCGCCGAACGCAGCCTGCTGCTGCACCTGGCCGAGTTGCTTGGGCCGTGGACCGTCAATGGCCCGACCCGAGTGCTGGCCCAGGCCAGCCTGGCCGACCACGACGCCCAGCGTGTGCAGGTCGAACGCTGCGCTGCAGCCAGCCGGCGGCTGGCGGTGCTGTTGCGTAGCGCCGGCCTGGCGCCCAGCGGCGGTTGCGACCTGTTCCAGTACGTGCGCAGCGAGCAGGCTGCGCAACTGCATGACTTTCTCGCCCGCCACGGCATCCTGGTGCGGCTGTTCGAGCACCCGCCGGCAATACGCCTGGGGCTGCCAGCCTGTGCGGCCGACGAACAGCGCCTGGCCCAGGCCCTGGCGGCCTATCAGAAGGAAATGGCATGACCACCCTCATGGTGCAAGGCACCACCTCCGACGCCGGCAAAAGCACGCTGGTGACCGCGCTGTGCCGCTGGCTGTTGCGCCAGGGCGTTGGCGTGGTGCCGTTCAAGCCGCAGAACATGGCGCTGAACAGCGCGGTGACCGCCGACGGCGGTGAAATCGGCCGGGCCCAGGCGGTGCAGGCCCAGGCCTGCCGCCTGCAACCGCATACCGACATGAACCCGGTGCTGCTCAAGCCCAACAGCGATACCGGCGCCCAGGTGATCATCCATGGCCGCGCCGTCACTAGCATGAACGCGGTGGCCTACCACGACTACAAGGCTATCGCCATGCAGGCGGTGCTGGCTTCCCACCAGCGCCTGAGTGCTGCCTGGCCGGTGGTCATGGTCGAAGGTGCGGGCTCGCCAGCGGAGATCAACCTGCGTGCCGGGGACATTGCCAACATGGGCTTTGCCGAAGCGGTGGACTGCCCGGTGATCCTGGTTGCCGACATCAATCGTGGTGGTGTTTTCGCCCATCTGGTCGGCACTCTGGAACTGCTGTCACCCAGTGAGCAGGCGCGGGTAAAGGGCTTTGTCATCAACCGCTTCCGCGGCGACATCGCCTTGCTGCAGCCGGGGCTGGACTGGCTGGAGCAGCGCACCGGCAAGCCGGTACTGGGCGTGCTGCCGTATGTTAACGACCTGCATCTGGAAGCCGAAGACGGCATCGACGCACGCCAGGGGGCAAAGGCCGAGCGCGTGCTCAAGGTGATCGTCCCGGTGCTGCCGCGTATCAGCAACCATACCGACTTCGACCCACTGCGCCTGCACCCCCAGGTGGACCTGCAGTTCATTGGCCCGGGCCAGCCGATACCGGCCGCCGACCTGATCATCCTGCCCGGGTCCAAGAGTGTGCGCGGCGACCTGGCGCAACTTCGTGAGCGCGGTTGGGACAAGGCCATCGACCGGCACCTGCGCTATGGCGGCAAGCTGATCGGGATCTGCGGTGGCCTGCAGATGCTGGGCCGCGAAGTACATGACCCGCTTGGTCTCGAAGGGGCCGCCGGCTCCAGCCCGGGGCTTGGCCTGCTCGATTACGCCACGGTGCTCGAAGCCGAGAAGCAACTGCGCAACGTTGCCGGCACGCTGAACCTGGAAGCAGCCCCGGTTGCCGGGTATGAAATTCATGCCGGCGTCACCACCGGGCCTGCCCTGGAGCAGCCAGCCGTGCAACTTGCCGATGGCCGTTGCGATGGTGCTGTCAGCGCTGATGGCCAGATACTTGCTACCTACCTGCACGGCCTGTTCGAAGGCAGCCAGTCGTGTGCGGCGCTGCTGCGCTGGGCGGGTCTGGAGGATGTGCAGGCCGTCGATTACCAGGCCCTGCGCGAACGCGATATCGAGCGCCTGGCCGACCTGGTGGAAAAGCACCTGGACACCGCGCGCCTGCGCCAGCTCTGTGGGGTGGCCTGACATGCTCAACCTGATCCTCGGCGGCGCCCGCTCGGGCAAGAGCCGCCTGGCCGAACAGTTGGCCAGCGCCAGTGGCCTGCCGGTGACCTACATCGCCACCAGCCAGCCGCTGGATGGTGAAATGAACGAACGCGTGCTGCTGCACCGCCAGCGTCGCCCCGATGACTGGGGGTTGATCGAAGAACCTCTGGCCCTGGCCGCGGCACTGCGCGGCGAAGCGGCCGAAGGGCGCTGCCTTCTGGTGGATTGCCTGACCCTGTGGCTGACCAACCTGCTGATGCTCGAAGACGACCAGCGCCTGGCCGAGGAGCGCGATGCGCTGCTGGCCTGCCTGGAACAGTTGCCGGGCACGGTCATTCTGGTCAGTAACGAAACCGGCCTGGGCGTCGTGCCCATGGGCGAGCTGACCCGGCGCTATGTCGACCTGGCTGGCTGGCTGCACCAGGCCGTGGCCGAACGCTGTCAGCGTGTGGTGCTGACCGTGGCCGGCCTGCCCCTAATGCTCAAAGGACCTGCACTATGACCCAAGCCTGGTGGCGTGACGCCTGCCAACCCCTCGACAACGCCGCCATGGACCAGGCCCGCGCCCGTCAGCAGCAGCTGACCAAACCTGCCGGTTCGCTCGGCCAGCTTGAAGGTTTGGCCATACAACTGGCCGGCCTGCAGGGGTGTGAAAGGCCGACCTTGGATCACGCCGCAATCAGCATCTTTGCCGGTGACCACGGTGTGGTCGAGGAAGGTATCTCGGCCTACCCGCAAGCGGTGACCGGGCAGATGCTGCGCAACTTCGTCGGTGGTGGCGCGGCCATCAGCGTGCTGGCGCGCCAGCTGCAGGCAAGCCTGGAAGTGGTCGACCTGGGCACCATCGACCCGCACCTGGAACTGCCTGGCGTGCGCCATCTGCGCCTGGGTGCCGGTACCGCCAACTTCGCCCGCCAGCCAGCGATGACCGGGGGGCAGCTGCAGGCCGCCCTGCAGGCTGGCCGCGATAGTGCCCTGCGCGCCGCCGAACAGGGCGCGCAGCTGTTCATCGGTGGCGAGATGGGTATTGGCAACACCACGGCTGCCGCTGCCCTGGCCAGCGTCTTGCTGGGTTGCCCGCCGGCTGAGTTGAGTGGCCCGGGTACCGGCCTGGACCACGCCGGGGTGCGGCACAAGGCCGAGGTCATCGAACGGGCGCTGAGCCTGCATGGCCTGAACGCCAACGATCCATTGCAGGCACTGGGCTGTGTCGGTGGTTTCGAGATCGCGGCCCTTGCCGGTGCCTACATTGGTTGTGCGCAGGCGGGTGTCGCGGTGCTGGTGGACGGCTTCATTTGCAGCGTCGCCGCGCTGCTGGCGGTGCGCCTCAACCCGCAGTGCCGGGCCTGGCTGCTGTTCGCCCACCAAGGCGCAGAGCCTGGGCACAAAGCTGTGCTCGACGCGTTGCAGGCCGAGCCGTTGCTGGCCCTGGGCCTGCGTCTGGGCGAGGGCAGTGGGGCTGCCCTGGCCGTACCGCTGTTGCGCCTGGCCTGTGCGTTGCATGGGCAGATGGCGACCTTCGCCGAGGCTGCAGTGGCGGACCGCCCGGCATGATCCTCGACTTGCTGCGCCATGGCGAAACGGAACAGGGCGGCTTGCGTGGCAGCCTTGATGATGCCTTGACCGACAAGGGCTGGGCGCAGATGCGTGGCGCCGTGGCCGAGGCCGGGCCTTGGGAGGTGTTGGTCAGTTCTCCGCTGCAGCGCTGCGCACGTTTTGCCGAGGAGCTGGGCGAGCGGCTGAACCTGCCGGTACAGCGCGAAGCGGCGTTGCAGGAGCTGCATTTTGGCGACTGGGAGGGCCGTAGCGCGGCGCAGATCATGGAAGACCAGGCGGACGCGCTGGGGCGCTTCTGGGCGGACCCTTACGCGTTTACACCGCCCAATGGCGAGCCGGTCGAGGCGTTCGCCGAACGTGTACTGGCGGCAGTCGAGCGCCTGAGCCGTCAGCATGCTGGCAAGCGTGTGCTGCTGGTCACCCATGGCGGCGTGATGCGGCTGTTACTGGCCCGTGCTCGTGGCTTGCCCAGGGCACAGTTGCTGCAGGTCGAAGTCGGCCACGCTGCGCTGATGCGATTGGTTTCGGGTGACGACGGCCAGTTGGTCGAGGGGCGCTGAAATGTTGCCGTTGTGGATTGCCTTGCAGTTTCTCAGCAGCCTGCCGGTGAGTCTGCCGGGCATGCCGGCGCCGCGTGAGGTGGGGCGCTCGCTGCTCTGCTACCCGCTGGTCGGGTTGCTGTTCGGCCTGTTGCTGTGGCTGGCCAGCCACCTGCTGCAGGGCACACCGACGCCGCTGCACGCGGCCCTGCTGCTGACTTTGTGGGTGTTGCTCAGTGGCGCGTTGCATCTGGATGGCCTGGCGGACAGCGCCGACGCCTGGCTGGGTGGTTTCGGTGACCGCGAACGCACCCTGCTGATCATGAAGGACCCGCGTAGCGGGCCGATTGCCGTGGTTACGCTGGTGCTGGTGCTGTTGCTGAAGTTCTGCGCGTTGTGGGTGCTGGTCGAGCAGGGTACTGGCGCGCAGTTGCTACTGGCACCGTTGATCGGGCGGGCGGCGATGCTTGGGTTGTTCCTGAGTACGCCGTATGTACGGCAGGGTGGTTTGGGGCAAGCGCTGGCCGAGCACCTGCCCCGGCATGCGGCCGGCTGGGTGCTGCTGGGCTGTGTGCTTTTTTGCCTGGTCCTGGGCGGGTGGGTCGTGGTGCTGGCGTTGGCGGTGTTTGCCTGGTTGCGACAACTGATGTGCCGGCGCCTGGGCGGGACTACCGGCGATACCGCTGGTGCAATGCTGGAGTTGCTCGAGCTGGCCGTGTTGCTGGGGTTGGCGTTGGGCCTCTGAGCCTTGCTTCTGCAAGTGACCGCGCAAGCAGGATGTTTCTGTAGGGCGTTTCTGAGCCTAACGTGTCGGTAAATTCCTGAAAAAATCAGCAAGAACCGGCATCTTTTCACTGGCGTATGCTTGCCCCTCCCGCAAACTGTCGAGGAGTGTCGGCACCATGCGTCATGTCATTCTCGCTGCGTTTTTGTTGGCCATGGGGCCTGCTGCCATGGCAGCCGATCTCATGGCTTTCTGGAACACCCCCCGCCACGGTGGCAACAGCTTCAACCGGCTGCCACCTGATCAAGCCTACTTCGACGCCTTGAGCGGCTACGGCGCGACCTGGGTGCGGCTGTCCTACGACAAATGGCAGCCGGCGGAACGCGACTTCCTCCTCGGCGATGCCGACGCCTATCAAGGCCTGTCTGCGGCCGACCTAGCCACGCTGCGAGCCACCCTCGATCGCGCCCATCAGGCCGGCCTCAAGGTGGTCATCGCACCGCTCTCGCTACCCGGCATGCGCTGGTCGCAAAACAACCAGGGCCAGTTCGACGACCGCCTTTGGCAGGACAAACGCTACTGGTTGCAGGCTGCGGCCTTCTGGCGGGATCTGGCCCGTGAGCTGAAAGATCACCCGGCTATCGCCGCCTACAACCTGGTCAACGAGCCCGCCCCGGAGAAGCAAGGTGGCCTGGCCGAGCATGCCGACCCAGGGCAAATGCAGCAGTGGTATGCACGGCGGCAGGGCAGTGCGCGTGATCTGCCAGCCCTGTATCGGCAGTTGATAGCGGCCATTCGTGAAGAGGACGCGGATACGCCGGTTATGCTCGATGCCGGCTGGTTCGCCGCCGCCGACGCCTTCGGTTACTGGCCGGCACCTCTGGAAGACCTGCGGGTGCTGTACAGCGTGCACATGTACGAGCCCTATCTGGTGACCAGTGCACCGAACATGACGCGCAAGCAACCCATCGCCTATCCCGGCCCGGCACCGTTCGCGGGGCAGACGCAGCAGTGGGATGGCCAGCGTGTGGCGCAATACCTGCGCCATCCGCTGAACTGGGCCGAGTCCATGAACGTGCCCCGCTCGCGGTTGGTGGTGGGCGAGTTCGGCTGTATGCGCAGGCTGCCGGGCTGCCGGCAATACCTGGAAGACGTGCTCAGCGTGCTGGATCGCCACCGGTTGCACTGGGCCTTCTACAGCTTCCGAGAAGATAACTGGGACGGCATGGACTACGAACTGGGCTCGGCCAAGGTGCCGTGGCGCTACTGGCAGGCAATCGAGCAGGGCGCTCCAGACCCGCTGGCGCGCAAGGCTACAGTAGAGTTCGAGCCGATTCGCCGTCGCTTGAACCTGGTTGAGTAATTGGGGCCGCTTTACGGCCCATCGCCGGCAAGCCAGCTCCCCAGGTAGAGCGACAACCTCGAGAGCAACGCTTTACCTGTGGGAGCTGGCTTGCCGGCGATGGGCTGCGTAGCAGCCCCCTTAATGCGATGTGGCAGGCATTAGGGCAGAGGGACATAGTGAAATCTCTTGCAACACACATGACGCGGGTATATACACGTATTCATGTTGACCAGTGAATGCATCTGCACCCATCTGCGTCGTGCCGCCCGTGGGGTGAGCCGGCATTACGACGAGGCCCTTGCCGGCTTCGGGGTCAATGTCGCCCAGTTTTCCCTGTTGCGTCATTTGCAGCGGCTCGATCGCCCTAGTATCACCACGTTGGCAGAGGCCATGGGCCTGGAGCGTAGTACCCTGGGCCGCAACCTGCGGGTGCTGGAGGCTGAAGGGCTGGTGGCCTTGGCCGATGGTGACGATCAGCGCAACCGTGTGGTGCTGCTGACCGAGGCCGGTACCCAGCTGCTGCACGCTGCCCACCCAGCCTGGGAACAGGCACAGGCCGAACTGGTGGAGCGGCTGGGGGCAGGGCAGCGGGATGAACTGGTGCGTTTGCTGAACCAGCTGGCTTGAATTGATACGACTATAAGCGGGTATATACCCGTAAAACCTTGCGATGTGCTGGAGATAACGACAATGACTTCGGTGTGGCGAACCAGCGGGTGGGTATTGGTGGGGGCAGCGCTGATTCTGGCACTATCCCTGGGTGTACGGCACGGCTTTGGCCTGTTCCTGGCGCCGATGAGCGCGGACTTCGGCTGGGGGCGTGAGGTGTTCGCCTTCGCCATTGCCTTGCAGAACTTGATCTGGGGGCTTGCGCAGCCGTTCGCCGGCGCCCTGGCCGACCGCATGGGCGCGGCGCGGGTGGTGATCATTGGCGGTATTCTCTACGCTGCCGGGTTGGTGCTGATGGGCATGGCCGACTCGGCCTGGTCGTTGTCGCTGAGTGCCGGCTTGCTGATCGGCATCGGTCTGTCCGGCACCTCGTTCTCCGTCATCCTCGGCGTGGTTGGGCGTGCCGTGCCGGCTGAAAAGCGCAGCATGGCCATGGGCATTGCCAGCGCTGCCGGTTCTTTCGGCCAGTTCGCCATGTTGCCGGGCACCCTCGGCCTGATCCAGTGGCTGGGCTGGTCCGCTGCGTTGCTGGTGCTCGGCCTGATGGTGGCGCTGATCGTGCCCTTCGTCGGCCTGCTGCGCGACCGGCCGCTGCCGACTCACGGTGCCGAACAGACCCTGGGCCAGGCCTTGCGCGAGGCGTGCTCGCACTCCGGCTTCTGGTTGCTGGCGCTGGGCTTTTTCGTTTGTGGTTTTCAAGTGGTGTTCATTGGCGTGCACCTGCCAGCCTACCTGGTCGACCAACACTTGGCCGCGACCACCGGCACAACAGTGCTGGCGCTGGTAGGCCTGTTCAATATCGTCGGTACCTTCACCGCTGGCTGGCTGGGCGGGCGCATGTCCAAGCCGCGCCTGCTGACCGGGTTATACCTGCTGCGTGCGGTAGTGATCGTGCTGTTCCTCTGGGCGCCGGTGACTGAATTCAGTGCTTACCTGTTCGGTATTGCCATGGGCCTGCTATGGCTGTCCACGGTGCCACTGACCAACGGCACCGTGGCTACGGTGTTCGGCGTGCGCAACCTGTCAATGCTTGGCGGTATCGTCTTCCTGTTCCACCAGCTGGGCGCCTTCCTGGGTGGCTGGTTGGGTGGGGTGGTGTATGACCGCACTGGCAGCTACGACCTGGTCTGGCAGATTTCTATCTTGCTCAGCCTTCTGGCTGCCGCCCTCAACTGGCCCGTGCGCGAACGCCCGGTTGCCCGGCTTCAGGCTCAGGCTGCATGAACCGCTACGTGGCGCGTGGTCTACTGGCCGTTGCCGCCCTGTTGCTGCTGGCGCTGGTTTGGTGGGGTTGGCACAAGGGCGGGATGGCGTTGATGCAATTGGGCATGAGTGTTTGTTAGACGCTACCCTGCAAGTTCAGGAATTGTCTTGCGGGAGAAACGAGTCATGCGTGCACATTGGTTGACGGTGCCGGTGCTGGCCCTGCTTGCCAGCGCATCGAGCTGGGCTGCCGATTGCCCAGCGTTGTTGCAGGGTAGCCTTCCAGAGTTGCGGGGCAAGGGGCAGGTGGACCTGTGCGAGCGCTTTGCCGGCAAGCCGCTGGTGGTGGTCAACACGGCCAGTTACTGCGGTTTTGCGCCGCAGTTCGAGGGGCTTGAGGCGACATACAAGGAATATCACGAGCAAGGCCTGGAAATGCTTGGTGTGCCGTCCAATGACTTCAAGCAGGAGGACGCTGACAGCGAAAAGACTGCCAAGGTCTGTTATGCCAACTATGGCGTGACCTTTACCATGACCAAGACACAGGCGGTTCGGGGCGCGGATGCGATACCGCTGTTCGCGGAGCTGGCCAGCCAGAGCAGTGCGCCGAAGTGGAATTTCTACAAGTACGTGGTGGATCGCAAGGGCAAGGTGATCGGCAATTTCTCCAGCCTGACCAAGCCGGATGATCCAGCGTTCCGGGCTGCCATTGAAAAGGCCATTGCCTCCCAGCCATAACCTGGCTGTTCTTGCTCTTGCTCTTGCTCTTGCTCTTGCTCTTGCTCTTGCTTGGGCTTTTGCTTTTAAGCGCGCGGTAGTTCAGGCGCTGCCGATTGCGACTTCAGGAGGCCGAGCGGAGGGACTGCGGAGGGAGGTGACGGGCATGGATGCCCGTCAAGCGCTGAGGCCCCATGGATGGGGCCTGCAGCGCGTACTCCCGGGAGCAGGCCCGTAGCGAGGGAACCCCGGAGCGTAGCGTAGGGGCCGGATGATAGGAGCCAGCGTTTTTTGGTTACTTTTTGTCGCGTTTGACAAAAAGTGACCCGCCGTAAGGGCGGAAAGGTGA
>NZ_NEJU01000024.1:0-85736 GCF_002113295.1 Pseudomonas sp. B10(2017) | reverse complement strand
CGTGATCCCTGTGGGAGCGGGTTACCCGCGAAGAAGACACCGCGATGGATGGCACGGGCTTCGCCCGTGTTCGCGGGCAAGCCCGCTCCCACAGGGATCACGCCAGCTTTTAGAAATTGAGCAAGACAGTTGCTCCCACAGGGACCGCACCGGCCTTGAAACCTGTCAGTAACTGTGGGAGCCGGCTTGCCGGCGATAGGGCGGGAACAGGCCAACAAAAAAAGGCGACCGAAGTCGCCCTTTTTCAAACGCAGCTATTACTGCACAGTCGGCGCTTCGCCAGCTTCCTGCATGCGCTGCATTTCCTGCGCGTACAGGGCGTCGAAGTTGACCGGCGACAGCATCAGGGCCGGGAACGAACCGCGGGTCACCAGGCTGTCCAGGGTCTCGCGGGCGTACGGGAACAGGATATTCGGGCAGAACGCACCCAGGGTGTGGCTCATCGAAGCCGCATCCAGGTTCTTGATCAGGAAGATACCAGCCTGCTGCACTTCAGCGATGAAGGCCACTTCGTCACCGTTCTTGACGGTAACCGACAGGGTCAGCACCACCTCGTGGAAGTCGCCTTCCAGGGCTTTCTGCTTGGTGTTCAGATCCAGGGCAACGCTCGGTTCCCAGGTCTGACGGAAGATCTGCGGGCTTTTCGGGGCCTCGAACGACAGATCGCGCACATAGATGCGCTGCATGGAGAACTGAGGGCTGTTGTCTTCTGCAGCAGCGCCGTTGGTCTGTTGGTCAGTCATGGCAGATCCTTATCCTAATGTTTTTGAATGCAGTGCAAATTCAGGCCGCCAGCAGCGCGTCGAGCTTGCCGGCGCGCTCCAGGGCATAAAGGTCATCGCATCCACCGACGTGAGTGCTGCCGATCCAGATCTGCGGCACCGATGTACGACCGGCCTTCTGGCTCATTTCGGCACGAACCTGTGGCTTGCCGTCGACCTTGATTTCCTCGAAGGCCACGCCCTTGCTCTCGAGCAGGTACTTGGCGCGCATGCAGTAGGGGCAGTAGTCGCTGGAATAGACGATGACGGGCTTCATATCACTTCACCAGGGGGAGGTTATCGGCTTTCCAGCTGGAAACGCCACCGCTCAGCTTGGCGGCGTTGTAACCAGCCTTGAGCAATTCGCGGCAGATGGTGCCGGACTGCTGGCCCATCGAGTCGACGACGATCAGGGTCTTCTCTTTGTGCTTGTCCAGCTCGCTCATGCGGTTGACCAGCTTGTCCTGCGGGATGTTCACCGCACCGACGATGTGACCGGCGGAGTATTCCTTGGTCGGGCGGATATCGATGACCAGGGCTTTCTCGGCGTTGACCAGAGCAGTCAGCTGGCCGTTGCTCAGGCTCTGGCCACCACGACGGATTTCGTTGACCAGCAATGCGACCAGCAAAACAACGAAGATCGCCACCAGGATGTAGTGGTTTGTCGCAAATTGAATCAGGTTAGCAACCATCTGGGGTGTTCCACGCGATTGAAAATGCCGGCCAGTATACACAGCCCCTTATTGCCACCAAAGCCCGACGGGCCGGCCGGAAAGGTACCTTCATGTTGCCACATTGGCCACGCTGGTCAGGGAACAGGACGAATATTCGCCGCCAGTGGCGCATTTGCCCTAAAATGCGTGTCTTTATCATCTTTGAACAACCGTGAGTTTGATTGATGACGAGTACGCCCAAACCCCTGGTCCTGATCATCCTGGATGGCTTCGGCCACAGCGAAAGCCCCGAATACAACGCCATCTATGCCGCCAACACACCGGTCTATGACCGCCTGCGCGCCAGCCAGCCGCATGGCCTCATTTCCGGCTCGGGCATGGATGTCGGCCTGCCGGACGGGCAGATGGGCAACTCCGAAGTCGGTCACATGAACCTCGGCGCCGGCCGCGTGGTGTACCAGGATTTCACCCGGGTGACCAAGGCCATCCGCGACGGCGAGTTCTTCGAAAACCCGGTACTGACCGGCGCCGTGGACAAGGCAGCCAGTGCTGGCAAGGCCGTGCATATCCTCGGTCTGCTG
The DNA here is from genome assembly GCF_002113295.1 of Pseudomonas sp. B10(2017). Lineage (NCBI taxonomy): Bacteria > Pseudomonadati > Pseudomonadota > Gammaproteobacteria > Pseudomonadales > Pseudomonadaceae > Pseudomonas > Pseudomonas sp. B10(2017). The sequence continues at coordinate 83,720 of NZ_NEJU01000024.1, read as the reverse complement.
TCCGATGGCGGCGTACACAGCCACCAGGACCACCTGGTGGCCATGGCCGAACTGGCCGCGCAGCGCGGTGCGCAGAAAATCTACCTGCACGCCTTCCTCGACGGCCGCGACACTCCGCCACGCAGCGCGCAGTCGTCCATCGAACTGCTCGACACCACCTTCGCCAAACTGGGCAAGGGCCGCATCGCCAGCCTGATCGGCCGCTACTACGCCATGGACCGAGACAACCGCTGGGACCGCGTCAGCGCCGCCTACAACCTGATCGTCGACAGTGCTGCCGAATACACTGCCGACACCGCACTGGCCGGCCTGGAAGCAGCCTACGCCCGCGACGAGAGCGACGAGTTCGTCAAGGCCACGCGCATCGGTGAAGCAGTCAGGGTCGAAGATGGCGACGCGGTAATCTTCATGAACTTCCGCGCCGACCGCGCCCGCGAACTGTCGCGCGTGTTCGTCGAAGCCGACTTCAACGAATTCCCGCGTGCCCGCCTGCCAAAACTGGCCGCCTACATCGGCCTGACCCAGTACTCGGCGAAAATCCCGGCACCTGCCGCCTTCGCCCCGGCCAGCCTGAACAACGTGCTGGGCGAGTACCTGGCGAAAAACGGCAAGACCCAGCTGCGCATCGCCGAGACCGAGAAGTACGCCCACGTCACCTTCTTCTTCTCTGGTGGCCGCGAAGAGCCGTTCGAAGGCGAAGAGCGCATCCTGATCCCGTCGCCGAAGGTCGCCACGTACGACCTGCAGCCGGAAATGAGCGCACCGGAAGTTACCGACCGCATCGTCGAGGCCATCGAGCAGCAGCGTTATGACGTGATCGTGGTCAACTACGCCAACGGCGACATGGTCGGCCATACCGGCGTGTTCGAAGCTGCGGTGAAGGCCGTCGAGGCCCTGGATGGCTGCGTCGGGCGCATTGTCGAGGCGCTGGACAAGGTCGGTGGCGAAGCGCTGATCACCGCCGACCACGGCAATGTCGAGCAGATGGAAGACGAGTGCACCGGCCAGGCGCACACTGCGCACACTACCGAGCCGGTGCCGTTCATCTATGTCGGCAAACGCAACGTCAAAGTGCGTGACGGCGGCGTGCTGGCCGATGTGGCGCCGACAATGCTGAAGCTGCTGGGGCTGGAAAAGCCGGTGGAAATGACCGGCACCTCCATCCTGGTCGACGCCTGATTCTGTGTATCGGGGCCGCTCTACGGCCCATTCGCAGCACAAGGCTGCTCCTACAAAGGGCTCGCGCAATGCCTGCAGGTGCAGCCTTGTGCTGCGAATTGACTGCACGGCAGCCCCGATAACACATGAATTCCAGACAAACGCCCCTCTGCACCCGCAGCGAGGCGTTTTTTTTGCCCGCCCGCGCGGGCATACTAGGCCAGTCTCCATCCTTGGTACGCCAAACCCCATGCTTCGCGCCCTGATCCTCCTAGCCCTGTCTTGCCTGCTCAGCCCGGCCTTTGCCGATGAGCGTGCGCAGACCCAGCAGCAACTGGACGCCACCCGCCAGGACATTGCCGAGCTCAAGAAGACGCTGAGCAAGCTCCAGGAAGAAAAGGCCGGCGTGCAAAAGGACCTCAAAGCCACCGAGACCGATATCGGCAACCTCGAAAAGCAGGTGGAGGCCCTGCAGCAAGAACTAAAAAAGACCGAGGGCGAGCTGGAGCGCCTTGATACCGAGAAAAAAAAACTCCAGAGCGCCCGCGTTGAACAACAGCGACTGATCGCCATCCAGGCCCGTTCGGCCTACCAGAATGGCCGCGAGGAATACCTCAAGCTTCTGCTCAACCAGCAGAACCCCGAGAAGTTCGCCCGCACCCTGACCTACTACGACTACCTGAGCAAGGCGCGCCTGGAGCAACTGCGCACCTTCAACGAGACCCTGCGCCAACTGGCCAACGTCGAACAGGAAATCGCTACCCAGCAGCAACAGCTGCTGGCCCAGCGCGCCGACCTCGACAGCCGCCGCCAGGCCCTGGAAACCGAGCGCGGCAAGCGCCAGCAGGTTCTGGCCAAGCTCAACAGCGACATGAAGGACCGCGACCAGAAGCTGCAATCGCGTGAACAGGATCAGGCCGACCTGTCCAAAGTTCTCAAGACCATCGAAGAAACCCTCGCCCGCCAGGCCCGCGAGGCCGAAGAAGCGCGCAAGAAGGCCTTACTGGCCCAGCAGGAAGCGGAAAAACGCCGCCAGCAGGAAGCCCTGGCCGCCGCTGCCGCCCGCGAGCCGGTGGAGCCACCGAAAAAGGCCCGTACAACCCTGGGCCCGATGGTTTCCAGCGACGGGGCGAGCTACGGCGGCGCATTTTCTGCCGCACGGGGAAAACTTCCATGGCCAGTCAATGGTCGATTGCTGGCACGTTTCGGTGATGCCCGCGGCAGCGATGCCCGTGCCAAGTGGGACGGGGTGATGATCAGCGCCAACCCGGGCACCCAGGTACGTGCCGTGCACGGCGGGCGCGTGGTGTTCGCCGACTGGTTGCGCGGTGCCGGGCTTCTGGTCATTCTCGACCATGGCAACGGTTACCTGAGCCTGTACGGCCATAACCAGAGCCTGCTCAAGAGCGCCGGTGATATCGTCAAGGCCGGCGAGGCCATTTCCACCGTTGGCGACAGCGGCGGCCAGGACGCTGCCGGCTTGTACTTCGCCATCCGCCAGCAGGGCCGGCCTACCGACCCTTCGCAGTGGTGCCGGGGCTAGTCAAATTTCCACGGGGTAGCCACAGGCTGCACCGATGCTCCCAAGGGAGCGCTTACAGGATCAGGAGTTAGTTCGACATGCTGCACTCGCCTCGTCTCACCCAGCTGGCCCTGTCCATCGCCCTGGCGGTCGGCGCGCCCCTGGCCACTGCCGCGGAGCCGGCCAAGCCGGCCGCAGTACCGGCCACCGAGGTGACCGCCAAGGCACCACTGCCGCTTGAAGAGCTGCGCACCTTCGCCGAGGTCATGGACCGCATCAAGGCGGCCTACGTGGAGCCGGTGGACGACAAGACCCTGCTGGAAAATGCCATCAAGGGCATGCTCAGCAACCTCGACCCGCACTCGGCCTATCTCGGCCCCGAGGACTTCCAGGAACTACAGGAAAGCACCAGCGGCGAATTCGGCGGGCTGGGCATCGAAGTAGGCCAGGAAGACGGCTTCATCAAGGTGGTCTCGCCGATCGACGACACCCCGGCCTCGCGTGCCGGCGTGCAGGCCGGCGACCTGATCGTCAAGATCAACGGCGCCCCGACTCGTGGCCAGACCATGACCGAGGCGGTGGACAAGATGCGCGGCAAGGTCGGCGAGAAAATCACCCTGACCCTCGTGCGCGACGGCGGCACCCCCTTCGACGTGACCCTGGCCCGCGCGGTCATCCAGGTCAAGAGCGTGAAGAGCCAGCTGCTGGAGAACGACTACGGCTACATCCGAATCACCCAGTTCCAGGTCAAGACCGGCGACGAAGTAGGCAAGGCCCTGGCCAAGCTGCGCAAGGATAACGGCAAGAAGCTGCGCGGCGTGGTGCTGGACTTGCGCAACAACCCGGGCGGCGTGCTGCAGTCGGCGGTGGAAGTGGCCGACCACTTCCTGACCAAGGGCCTGATCGTCTACACCAAGGGCCGCATTGCCAATTCCGAACTGCGCTTCTCGGCCGACCCGGCCGATGCCAGCGACGGCGTGCCACTGGTGGTGCTGATCAACGGCGGCAGTGCCTCGGCCTCGGAAATTGTCGCCGGCGCCCTGCAAGACCAGAAGCGCGCCGTGCTGATGGGCACCGACAGCTTCGGCAAGGGCTCGGTGCAGACCGTGCTGCCATTGGCCAACGACCGTGCGCTGAAGCTCACCACCGCGCTGTACTTCACCCCCAACGGCCGCTCGATCCAGGCCCAGGGCATCGTACCCGACATCGAAGTGCGCCCGGCCAAGCTCACCGCCGAAGCCGACACCGACAACTTCAAGGAAGCCGACCTGCAGGGCCACCTGGGCAACGGCAACGGCGGTGCCGATCGCCCGACCGGCAGCGGCAAGCGCAAGGAGCGCCCGCAGGATGACGACTTCCAGTTGAGCCAGGCACTGAGCCTGCTCAAAGGGTTGAACATCACCTCCGGCAAGTGATCCCCATGCGGTATCTGCTTTGTCTGCTGTTCTGCCTTATGGCCGGGGTCGCGCAAGCGGCGCCGGCCGGCAAGGCCTACATGAGCATCATCATCGACGACCTGGGCCAGAGCAGCGAGCGCGACAGCCGTACCTTGGCCCTGCCCGGCCCAGTGACCATGGCGATCATGCCCGACACCCCGCATGCCACCACGTTCGCCCGTCAGGCACACAAGGCCGGCAAGACGGTGATCCTGCACATGCCCATGGACCCGGCTACCGGCCCTTACGCCTGGCACCCCGGCACACCTCTGCCGGAGCTGGCCCGGCGCCTGGACGCCGCCCTGGCGAAGGTGCCGTGCGTGGTCGGCATCAACAACCACATGGGCAGCCGCATGACCGCCGAACCCGAAGCAACGGCGATGCTGATGGCCGACCTGCAACGCAGGCACCTGTTCTTTGTCGACAGCCGTACCAGCGCTGCCACGGTAGCTGCATTCCAGGCTCAGGCTCAGGGCCTGGCACAGGTATCCCGCGATGTCTTTCTGGACAACGTACGTACGGTCGAGGCCATCGGCAGCGAATTACAGCTCGGGGTCGAACTGGCTCGCAAGCAAGGCTCAGCCGTGCTGATCGGCCACCCTTATCCGCAAACCCTCGAAGTGCTCGAACGCGAACTGCCCCGGCTGAAGCGCCAGGGCGTAGAACTGATCGGCCTGGAACAGATGATTGCCGAGCGGGGCAATCAGACGATGCCTGCACATGTCAGGCACCACCCCACTACCCCCGTTGGCCGGCTCAACGGAAAGGAATGATTCCTCGGGCCTCGGCCAGCGTAAGTCTTCCCCTGTGCACCCGCTGGCCCGAGGCTGCAGCGACCTGGCTACTCAAACGACGCTGGCTCCAGGTCTTGAGGTGGCCCACAGTGAAGTCCTCTGCAAAAGCGTCTGGCGAGCTGAAATGGAAGTGCGCAGCCCAAAGGTTACGCTTGCTCGGTAGGCGCACGATCCGGTATTCGTCAAAAGCGCTGCCATCCTGCATGGTGCGCCGCTCCAGATATTCGACCTGTATCAGGCGCTCTTCGTGGAGATACTGCAAGCCTTCGGCCGACGGATACTTGGTGTCAGTATAGAGCGTGGTCAATTGCAGTTTCTTCTCCGCCCCCAACTTGTCCAGATCCAGTTCCAGCGCCCTGACCAGTTTGTCGTTTCCTCCGGCATTGCGCACCACATTGAGCGCCTGATTCAGCTTTTCCAGATGCTGATCGAACAACTGCTTGAGCAACGCCCCTTTGATGTCGTGCTCGAGATAGTCCTTGGCCTGCTCCCGCACGGAATCGCTCTCGTCCAACAACGCCTGTACCCACATGGGCAGGTCTGTTGGAGTAGCTTCGTCCACCAATGAAGGGCGCTTGCTTTCACGCTGTCGCCATTCCCCATCCACCAGATCGAAAATGGCCAGAACTTCTTCACTGAAGGTCTCGCGCACTTCCACAATCTGGTTTTCGCCTATCGTCCTTTCAACCCCGATCATCAACTGCCCAGCAAGGTTGCGCACCACTCGCTGCTCTTCGGTAGACACCTTGTAGGGCGTGCGCTTTGGCGCGAGCCTTCTTCCCTCCTGCTCCGAGATAGCGACAACCAGCCGCTGCCCCGCATCTTCCTTCAGTTGTTCTACATGGTTGCGATACCGCTCGAGCATTTCAGGCTCGATCAGGTCGCCACCTTCGCGGAGAATGCGGGCACTATTGAGCAGCGCGGCAGAGTACTCATCCCAAGCCTCTTGCAGGATCACGATGCGGTCATCTGCCGACAGATTGGCGAAATCAAGCTCCCCATGAGCCTCTGCAGCATTGCGCAAGGCCATGCTGACCAGTTCGTCCCGGTAGCGGGCGACTGTCAGAAGGTCGCCGGTAGCATCGAGATGCAAGGACAGGTCAGCCAGGTTCTGCACTTGATGGAAGCGCATCTGCACAGTCGAGAAGGCTCTTTCGTCGATCAAATGCCCCACCGTGCGATGGTCGCCAGGGGGGTTGGAAGGTATGGCCAGCTCAACCGGCGACTCGGCCAGCAAATTGTCCAGGAGCACTCGAATCGCAAGCATGCGGTCCTGGTACTGCGCCACACGCTCCAGCTTGATACGAAACGCAGCATATTGGTCACCGACCTCTGCCAATGGTTTCCTATCGATAGCCCGTTGCAGAGCCGCAAGTTGCGGGTAGTCCGTCAGGTTCCACAGCTCGTTGTAAACGAACTCGCAATCGCGAATCAGCTCTATGCGAGCATTCTCTTCATGCGTCGCGACAGGCTCATCCAACCCATCCTTTTGGCGTTGCGTGGCATATTTGGGTTCTGCCATCGTGATCAACAGCTTCAGCTTTTCGTCTTCCTTGCCGATGGCCTCTTCAAGCAGCGAAACGATTTGCTCACGCTGCTGGGCGATGCTTTCCCGCGCTTCCATCGCTCGCTGTTCATACCGCGCAGTCAGTGACCGGAGCGCTGTCGTATCGGTACCTGCCGGGGCCGAACTCACTTCCTCCTGCGCCTTTAGCTTCAACGCATCTATTTTGCCAAGGCTCTGGTGCAAAGCCATCATCTGCTGGGTGGCTGCATGAACCGTCAACTTCAAATTCGGGATTTCCACATCCAGCTGGCCGACGCGGTCGTACAGTTTCTTGAATCGTAGTGATACCGATGTCTTGGGGCTTGGAGCCCCTCCTGCCAGGCGCAGTTTCGTATCCAACCGCCAAGCCCCATCGACAAATGTCAGCCAAGGCCCGTAGGCGCCAGTCGCATCGGCCACCCGAACTCCATCAGCCAGCAACTCCACGCCATACAGGTCACCCGCCATGGCCGCGTAGTAGCTTCCATCGATCTGGTACAGGCCTTCACCATCACCCGCTGACAAGGGCCTCAGCCCATTGACCGAGACGCTGGAGCGCATGGTTTGCAACCTCTGCCGCTGTTGCATGGGCAGCCAGTTGAACCCATGCTGGCCACGCCAGGAAAAATCCAGCACCTGACTGCCCAGCTCGCCCAGTTTGCCTTCCGGCGCTTCGCGCACCTCGATAGCAAACTCGGTAAACGCGCCGTTTTGCCGGTCAGGCCCTTCGAACAGTGAAACCTCCGGCAACAGCCTTGCGGGCACTGTCTCCAGCTTCGGTTGATGGGCATGAAGCAGCGCCATCCCAAGGTTGAGCAACATGTCGGCCACTGCGGCGGATCGATCGAACTCTCCCCCCTGCTCCAATGCGGTCAGGTCGTGTTGCAACGAAACCAGAAATTGCACGAGCCAGGCCACCGAAGCTACCGGACCGCGTATCGCCTGGGTCACCACATCGAACAACAGCCAGGCGCCTTCGCACAAGAGTTGCCAGCGGCTCTCGGCAACAGATACCGATTCCAGGCCCGCCAGCTCGACAAGCAGGTCTCGATTGGCCTGGTAGATTTTTTCATCAACGTCGTTGCGCCACAGTTCCAGGTCGAGCATCGCCGGCTCCGGCTTGGTTGGTAGCGCATAAGGGTCGACACCAATACTCACGATGTGTGGTTCGGCGAACCCACCGTCCGCATATATGTCGCGCACGGTCGGATCAATCCAGTCAAGAATGCTACCCTGCAATAGATCCGACTCTCGGATATGTGCAAGCAAGGCCTCAAGGTTTGCGTACTCGCGGACCGTGTCCTGTGGATACAGCGGGCGGTACAGCAGAACCTTTGCCGGCTCGGCGCAGAACAGCAAGTACATGCCGCGCACAGCGTCTTTCTTGCGCGATTGGCGGCTGCGCCTGAAAGCCAAGGGGATCAGGGACATGCGCGGAACCGAGGGGTCCTGATGACCTGCGCAGAAATCGACCACGCACTGCAGCCCCACCTCGGAAACTTTCGCGTCGAGCCTGGCCGAAAGGGCACTGGAAAGAAACCTGCTTCGCCACTCCCTGGCCAAACGCACGACGCGTTCGGCACGCATGTTCTTGTCATCGAACTGTTCGGCAACATAGGCCGGGTAACGGCCACCAATGTCTACCTGGGTGACCAGTCGCTTCGCTGCATCGGCATCCAGCCAGTTCGGGGGAGTGATGCCCTCCTTATGACGGACCTGTTTGATGTATGCGCCCTTGAGCGAAGCAAGGTTGCCGATAGCGAATTCGGTAAGCGACCTGGTGCCCACGAACGCCAGCGGCTCGCCACCGCCGGCACCTGTCGCGGCGCCTCCAGGCACACCCCGGGCGATGTACAGGTCGAGGAGCAAGTGATCTGGAGAAGTCTCGTCCCCATGTTCCTTTCTTATCTGTTCGCCCAGTTGCTGTGCGGTATATGCCGTCAATGACTGTATGCCGTCCAGCACCGAAACACCCCCGGCATCCAGTTGGTCAAGGGCGAGCTGCAACAACGCGGCGCGACAGGCAAAGCTGTCCTGCGGAGCACTGGCTCTGAGCCCTGGCGGGGCCATGGTTGCTGGTGTGTCGTCCTCGTAGCGTACGAACCAGGCCGCCGGGTCGCTCAGGTCGGCAAAACGCTTCTCCATTGCCGCCACATCGGACAAGCCACTGAAACGCATCAAGTCGAAAGCCCTGAACATCGACTCAAGCAACAGTGAAACCTGATGGGCAAAGACGTTGCCCTCGACCGGCTGACGCGTCCACGACAGGCTTTGGAAGCTGTAGTGGCGCGCCAGTTCGTTACGCAGCGCTTCGCCGAAATCAGCCAAGGAAGCGAAGCTGCGCGTAATACCGGACGGAGCGCACCAGAGCACAACCTGCCTGTCATCGTAATCGCCAGTGACCAGCAGGTGACTGAGCATCTGATCGTATTGAATCGACCCACAGGTCAGGCTGGCTTTCACGAAATAGACCGATGGCTGGGCAGCACCACCGCGGATCAATCCGCGGATGCAGGCCTGCTCCTGAGCATCCAGTCCCTGCAGAGGCAGGCCACGCAAGAGGGCAGTCCTGAGCAGCAGTTGCAGCCACTGGTCACGGCTCACCCCTGCACTGCCCTTGGCATTCCAGTATTTGAGCTGTGCCTCGCAGAAAAACCGTGGCAACTGCTTCACCAGCTCGTCGAGCGCATCGGACATGCCACTCAGTTGGCGGGTGTCGAAAGCGCTGTCCGAGCCAGGAAAACGGTATGAGGAGGTCAGTGCAAGATTATGATGCCGCTCACCGAGAGGCTCGATGTCCAGTGGCTGTGCTTCGAGCAATGCCTGGAGCACACGGTCGACCAGCGGTTGCGTGGTCCAGTAGGGCGTCTCGGGATCGGGACTATCCAGCATGAGAGGGTCGGCGTTGGACAGCGCCGGCTTCACAAAGGCAAGCCAGGGCAGCTTCCCCAGCAGCAAGGTCCACAGTTTCTCGCTGGCCACCTGCCGCAATGTCGGCCGATCACTGAACTGACTGGCTGCGGCGTACTGAAAATCGAATGTGGGAATAGCGGAACGTTTCATGAAGCATGCCTCCGGAAGAAAACCGGCAGGCTGCAGCAAACTTGTCCGACACCCGGGCTAATTATTGCTTGCCAATGAAAAAGGCCCTGCGTCTTGCAGGGCCTCCTCATCGCTCAAGAATCAGCTGTACACACGCCCCAGCAACTGGCGGTGGCTTTCGAACTGGTCCAGTACATCACGCACGATCTGCTCTGGCGCAAAGCCCATCAGGTCGTACTCCTGGCTGCCATCGTGCAGGTACACCTCGGCACGATAGAAGCGCTGGCGCACTTCCGGCTCGCCTTCCACCGGTGCTTCGCTCGGCGCGGCCAGGTAGCCGTCCAGGCTCACTTCATAGACGAACGGGTTGCCCTCTTCCATCATCACCCGCAGGCCCATCATGTTGCGCGACTGGCCAACCCGGGTTTCCACCTCGAAGCCCAGGGTCTGCAACTGCGCGGCGGCTTCTTTCAGCGCCGGGCTGACCTGCTTGTCCATGAAACGCTGCACCACGGCCTGGGTCGGCTGCAGTTCCAGCTGGGTCAGGCGCTCGCTGAAGCCACGACGGCCACGGGCGGCCAACTCGGCACGCTCCTGCTCCACCGCCACGTCCTGTTTCATGGCCTTGTACAGGCCGAACATGAACAGCACCAGCACCACCGAGAACGGCAGGCCCGCGAGCACAACCATGGTCTGCATGGCTTCGAAGTTACCGGCGAACAGCAGGCCGATGGTGACCAGGGTGATGACCACCGACCAGAACACCACCATCCAGTGCGGGGCGTCTTCGTCGACCTTGCCGCCTTTGCACGACAGGTTGGCCATCATCACCGCACCGGAGTCGGCCGGTGTGAGGAACAGCACGAAGCCGACGAACACCGCTACACCGATCACGATCTTGGCCGCCGGGAAGTATTCCAGCAGCTGGTAGATCGACATCGACGGCTGTTCCAGGGCGGTCTTACCCAGCTCCACGGCGCCCTGGTTGATCACCAGGTCCAGCGCGGTGTTGCCGAAGATCGACAGCCAGGCCAGGGTGAAGCCCAGCGGGATCAGCAACACGCCGCTGACCAGTTGACGCACGGTGCGGCCCTTGGAGATACGGGCAATGAACATGCCGACGAACGGGCCCCAGGAGATCCACCAAGCCCAGTAGAACACGGTCCACAGGCCCAGCCAGCGCTCGGACTTGCCGGCTTCGCCTTCATACACATAAAGGTCGAAGGTTTTCAGCACGATACCGTTGAGGTAGTCACCGATGTTCTGCACGAAGCCGTTGAGCAGGTGCAGGGTTTCGCCGCCCAGCAGGACGAAGATCAACAGGCCGCTGAACAGTACGATGTTCAGGTTGGACAGGCGGCGAATGCCGTTTTCCACACCCGAGACCGCCGCCACGGTAGCAACACCGGCCATGACCAGGATCACCACCAGCAGGTTGGTCTTGCTGTGGTCCATGCCGAACAGGTATTCCAGGCCAGAGGCTACCTGCATCGAGCCGATGCCCAGGTTGGTCACCAGGCCCAGCAGGGTGACGAACATGCCGAAGATGTCCACGGCATTGCCGGCAGCGCCCTTGACCCAACGCTCACCCACCAGCGGGTACAGTGCCGAACGCAGGGCCAGCGGCTGGTTGTGGCGGTAGGCGAAGTAACCCACGGCCAGGCCGACCAGGGCGTAGATCGCCCAGCCATGCAGGCCCCAGTGCAGGAAGGTCAGCTGCAGGCCCTGGCGCGCTGCGTCGAGGCTGGCAGAAGTGCCTTCCGGTGGATTGAAGTAGTGGTCCAGTGGCTCGGAGGCGCCGAAGTACAGCAGCGAAATACCGATACCGGAGGAGAACAGCATGCCGGCCCAAGCGCCATAGCTGAAGTCGGGCTGGTCATCCTTGCCACCAAGCTTGAGCTTGCCGTAGTCGGAAAAGGCCAGGTAGATGACGAACAGCAGGTAACCGCCGATTACCAGCATGTAGTACCAGCCGAAGGTGCGTGTCAGCCATTTCTGGGCCACGCCCAGCACTTGGCCGGCGGTTTCGGGTACAGCGATAAGCAAGGCAGTCAGAACGAGGATCATCAGCGCGGAGGTGAAGAACACCACGCGGTTGACCCGTACCCTCTCGGCCGGAGGGTTGGTAAGTGAGGCAGAACTCATTGCACGAATGCTCCGGGCAGTGCGGCTGTGGAGGCTAATCAGTCTTTCCCGAGCAATTGGTGGAATATCCCCACTGCATCAGGTGTTATAAAAGCACCCTGGAAACCGTGATCCCGAATCGATACGTTGCAAAAAAACAGACAGGTGGCCTGCTGCAAATGCCACACCTTCGCTGAGGTGCGCGCATTCGTCACAGATCACCCCGCCCGCTCCAAGGGCCCGCCGCAGGGTCCATGACCGCACGGCAGAATCTGCATTTCGCATCGCTCATGCCCGTCAACGCCTTGTATTCCGGGGGTTACGCGATTTCCTGGGGTGTCAATCCGTGCCTTCTCGACCGCCTGAAAAACTGTCAATGGCACAAATTGTCGCAGAGCTTATTCTTTATTGATTGAACGTTCAATCAAAACAAAATAGACTGGCCTTCGCCGAGTCAGCCGCCCGTCGTCTGCTCGCAGGCCTGAGGAGATAGCAAGATGCCCAAGGTCGGTATGCAACCCATCCGCCGCCAGCAGTTGATCGAAGCCACGTTGCAGGCGGTCGATCAGGTCGGACTGGGCGACGCCAGCATTGCGCTGATTGCCCGTTTGGCCGGTGTGTCGAACGGCATCATCAGTCACTACTTTCGGGACAAGAACGGCCTGATCGCAGCGACGATGGGTTACATCATGAACATGCTCAACGAAGGCGTTAGAGCACGTCGCCAGGCCCTGACGGACGACAGCCCGCGCGCCCACCTGAAAGTGATCATCGAGGGCAACTTCGATGCCAGCCAGGTGAACGGCCCGGCGATGAAAACCTGGTTGGCCTTCTGGGCTTCCAGCATGCACCAGCCCGATTTGCACAGGTTGCAGCGGATCAACGACCACCGCTTGTATTCCAACCTGTGTTGCCAGTTCCGCCGCGCCCTGCCGCTCTACCATGCGCGCAAGGCAGCCCGCGGCCTGGCAGCCTTGATCGACGGCTTGTGGCTGCGTGGTGCCCTGTCGGGAGATGCATTCGACACCGACCAGGCGATACGGATTGCTTACGAATACATGGATCTACAACTGGCTAAGCAGCACACCCTGGGTACAAACGACCAGGCCGCTGAACAGCCGCGCACGGCCTTTGCCAACCCGGCAGGAGCGTGACGCGCAAGCCAAACCACACACTGCACTTGCGAGGACACTATGGCCCGTTTCGGAACGCAAAAACTCTACATTGATGGCGCTTACGTCGACGCTGGCAGCGATGCCACCTTCGAAGCCATCAACCCGGCTACCGGCGAAGTCCTCGCCCACGTGCAACGTGCCACCGAGGCTGACGTCGAGAAGGCCGTCGAAAGCGCCGAGCGTGGCCAGAAAGTCTGGGCCGCGATGACCGCCATGCAGCGTTCGCGCATCCTGCGCCGCGCCGTCGAGATCCTGCGCGAGCGCAACGACGAGCTGGCCATGCTGGAAACCCTGGACACCGGCAAGTCGTACTCGGAAACCCGCTACGTCGACATCGTCACCGGCGCCGACGTGCTGGAGTACTACGCTGGCCTGGTTCCGGCCATCGAAGGCGAGCAGATCCCGCTGCGTGAATCGTCCTTCGTCTACACCCGCCGCGAGCCGCTGGGCGTGACCGCCGGTATCGGCGCCTGGAACTACCCGATCCAGATCGCCCTGTGGAAATCCGCCCCGGCCCTGGCCGCCGGCAACGCGATGATCTTCAAGCCGTCGGAAGTCACCTCGCTGACCACCCTGAAACTGGCCGAGATCTACACCGAAGCCGGCCTGCCGAACGGTGTGTTCAACGTCCTGACCGGCAGCGGCCGCGAAGTCGGCACCTGGCTGACCGAGCACCCACGCATCGAAAAAGTCTCCTTCACCGGCGGCACCACCACCGGCAAGAAGGTCATGGCCAGCGCCTCGAGCTCGTCGCTCAAGGAAGTCACCATGGAACTGGGCGGCAAGTCGCCACTGATCATCTGCGCCGACGCCGACCTGGACAAGGCCGCCGACATCGCCATGATGGCCAACTTCTACAGCTCGGGCCAGGTGTGCACCAACGGCACCCGCGTATTCATCCCGGCTGAAATGAAAGCTGCCTTCGAGGCCAAGATCGTCGAGCGCGTTGCCCGCATTCGCGCTGGCAACCCGGAAGACGAAAACACCAACTTCGGCCCGCTGGTCAGCTTCCAGCACATGGAAAGCGTGCTTGGCTACATCGCCAAGGGCAAGGAAGAAGGTGCCCGTGTGCTGTGCGGTGGCGAGCGACTGACCGCCGGTGATTTCGCCAAGGGCGCGTTTGTGGCCCCGACCGTGTTCACCGACTGCACCGACGACATGACCATCGTCAAGGAAGAGATCTTTGGCCCGGTGATGAGCATCCTCACCTACGAAACCGAAGAAGAAGTCATCCGTCGTGCCAACGACACCGAATACGGCCTGGCCGCCGGTGTCTGCACCAACGACATCACCCGCGCCCACCGCATCATCCACAAGCTGGAAGCCGGTATCTGCTGGATCAACGCATGGGGCGAATCGCCGGCCGAAATGCCGGTCGGTGGCTACAAGCAGTCGGGCGTCGGCCGTGAGAACGGCGTCAGCTCGCTGGCTCAATACACTCGCATCAAGTCGGTCCAGGTCGAGCTGGGCGGCTACAACTCGGTCTTCTAAGGCCCTGTCCAGCCACGCCCGTGCCTCTGCGCACGGGCGTTCCCGCTCCCTGATCACCGCCAACACGAGGGTACTTTCATGTCCCAAGAATTCGATTACATCATCGTCGGTGCCGGCTCGGCCGGTAACACCCTGGCGACCCGTCTGACCGAAGACGCCGGCGTCACCGTACTGCTGCTGGAAGCCGGTGGCCCCGACTACCGCTTCGACTTCCGTACCCAGATGCCGGCCGCCCTGGCCTTCCCGCTGCAGGGCCGCCGCTACAACTGGGCCTACGAGACCGACCCGGAGCCGTACATGGGCGGCCGCCGCATGGAGTGTGGCCGCGGCAAGGGCCTGGGTGGTTCGTCGCTGATCAACGGCATGTGCTACATCCGCGGTAACGCCATGGACTTCGACGGCTGGGCGGAACTGCCAGGCCTGGAAGACTGGACCTACCTGGACTGCCTGCCGTACTTCCGCAAGGCTGAAACCCGCGACATCGGCCCGAACGACTACCACGGGGGCGAAGGCCCGGTCAGCGTGACCACGCCGAAAGCCGGCAACAACCCGCTGTTCCACGCCATGGTCGAAGCCGGCGTGCAGGCCGGTTACCCACGCACCGAAGACCTCAACGGCTACCAGCAGGAAGGCTTCGGCCCGATGGACCGTACGGTGACCAAGAACGGCCGTCGTTCCAGCACCGCCCGTGGCTATCTGGACCAGGCCAAGAAGCGCCCGAACCTGACCATCGTCACCCACGCCCTGACTGATCGCGTACTGTTCGACGGCAAGCGCGCCATCGGTGTGACCTACCTGGTCGGTGACAGCGAAGAGCGCGTTGAAGCCCGTGCCCGCAAGGAAGTGATCGTCAGCTCTGGCGCAATCGCTTCACCGCAGTTGCTGCAGCGCTCCGGTGTTGGCCCGCGCGCCCTGCTGGAAAGCCTCGACATCCCGGTGGTGCACGACCTGCCGGGCGTTGGCGAGAACCTGCAGGACCACCTGGAACTGTACCTGCAGTACGCCTGCACCCAGCCGGTGTCGCTGTACCCGTCGCTGCTGTGGTGGAACCAGCCAGCCATCGGTGCCGAGTGGATGTTCAACGGCACCGGCATCGGCGCCAGCAACCAGTTCGAAGCCGGTGGTTTCATTCGTACCCGCCCTGAATTCAAGTGGCCGAACATCCAGTACCACTTCCTGCCGGTGGCCATCAACTACAACGGCTCCAATGGCGTGAAGGAACACGGCTTCCAGGCGCACATGGGTTCGATGCGTTCGCCTGCGCGTGGCCGCATCCAGGCCAAGTCGAAAGACCCGCGCCAACACCCGAGCATCCTGTTCAACTACATGTCCACCGAGCAGGACTGGCAGGAATTCCGTGACGGCATCCGCCTGACCCGCGAAATCATGGCCCAGCCAGCACTGGACCCGTACCGTGGCCGTGAGATCAGCCCGGGCGCACACGTGCAAACCGATGAAGAGCTGGACAAGTTCATCCGCGAGCACGCCGAAACCGCCTTCCACCCATCCTGCTCGTGCAAGATGGGCACCGACGACATGGCAGTGGTCGACGGTGAAGGACGCGTACATGGCATGAAGGGCCTGCGCGTGGTCGATGCGTCGATCATGCCGCTGATCATCACCGGCAACCTCAACGCCACCACGATCATGATCGCCGAGAAAATCTCGGACAAGATCCGTGGCCGCAAGCCGCTGCCGCGCAGCACCGCCAAGTACTACGTGGCCAACGGTGCACCGGTGAAGGGCAAGCCGATGCGTGAGGTCAAGCAGGCGTAAATCCTGCACCGGCCTCTTCGCGGTTAAACCGCTCCCACAGGGTTTGCACAGGTCTGGAAACTGTGCAGCGCGTGTGGGAGCGGGGTTCACCCGCGAAAGGGCCTGCCCCGGCAATACCAGAAAAGGCACCCACCGCAGTGCCTTTTTTTCATCTGCAGAAACGCTTTACAGCCTGCCAATTCATCAGGTTAGAATCATTTGGCACGCGACCTGCTAGCGTCATGCTATCAAGTCCCCTCCCCCCTGCGGTCCCCGGAGTACCTGCCTTTGGATGCAAGCACCATCAACAGCCTGTTCCTGATCGGCGCATTGCTGGTGGGCGCAAGTATCCTGGTCAGTTCGCTGTCGTCGCGACTGGGCATCCCTATTCTGGTCATCATCCTCGCCGTCGGCATGGTCGCCGGGGTCGATGGTGGCGGCATCATCTTCAACAACTACCCGACCGCCTACCTTGTGGGCAACCTGGCGCTGGCCGTGATCCTGCTTGACGGCGGCCTGCGCACGCGGGTGGCGAGCTTCCGCGTGGCGCTGTGGCCGGCGCTGTCGCTGGCCACCATCGGCGTGATGATCACCACCGCCCTCACCGGCCTGGTCGCCGCCTGGCTGTTCGACCTGAGCCTGATCCAGGGCCTGCTGATCGGCGCCATCGTCGGCTCCACCGACGCCGCGGCAGTGTTCTCGCTGCTCGGCGGCAAGGGCCTGAACGAGCGGGTCACCGCCACCCTGGAGATCGAGTCGGGCAGCAACGACCCAATGGCGGTGTTCCTCACCGTCACCCTTATCGACATGATCGCCAGCGGCCAGACCGGCCTGCACTGGAGCCTGCTCACCCACTTGCTGCGCGAGTTCGGCATAGGCGGGCTGCTCGGCCTGGGCGGCGGCTGGCTGATGCTGCAACTGGTCAACCGCATCAAGCTGGCTGGCGGCCTGTATCCCATCCTGGTGATCGCCGGCGGCCTGGTGGTTTTCTCGGCAACCAACGCCCTGCACGGCAGCGGCTTCCTTGCCGTGTACCTGTGCGGCCTGGTGCTGGGCAACAAGCCTATCCGCAGCCGCCACGGCATCCTGCACATGCTCGACGGCATGGCCTGGCTGGCGCAGATCGGCATGTTCCTGGTGCTGGGGCTGCTGGTCACGCCCCACGACCTGCTGCCCATCGCCCTGCCGGCGCTGGGCCTGGCGCTGTGGATGATCCTGGTGGCGCGCCCGCTGTCGGTGGTCGCCAGCCTGTTGCCGTTCAAGGCCTTCCACGGCCGTGAAAAGGCCTTCATTTCCTGGGTCGGCCTGCGCGGTGCGGTACCGATCATCCTCGCGGTGTTCCCGCTGATGGCCGGCCTGCCGGACGCCCAGCTGTTCTTCAACCTGGCATTCTTCATCGTGCTGGTGTCGCTGCTGGTGCAAGGCACCAGCCTGCCGTGGATGGCCAAGTTGCTGAAAGTGACAGTACCGCCAGACCCGGCGCCAATCTCGCGTTCCGCGCTGGAAGTGCACATCACCAGCGAGTGGGAAATGTTCGTCTACCGCCTGGGTGCCGAAAAATGGTGCATCGGCGCCGCCCTGCGCGAGCTGAAAATGCCCGAAGGCACGCGAATCGCCGCGCTGTTCCGGGGCGAGCAACTGCTGCACCCGTCCGGCAGTACGGTACTGGAAGTAGGCGACATGCTCTGCGTGATCGGCCACGAGCACAACCTGCCGGCCCTGGGCAAACTGTTCAGCCAGGCGCCACAACGTGGTCTGGACCTGCGCTTCTTCGGTGACTTCGTGCTCGAAGGCGATGCCGAACTGGGTGCTGTAGCGGCGTTGTACGGCCTGAAACTCGACGGCCTGGACGCGAAAATGCCGCTGGCCCAGTTCATCCGACAGAAGGTCGGAGGCGCTCCAGTAGTAGGTGACCAGGTCGAATGGCATGGCACGATCTGGACCGTGGCCACCATGGACGGGAACAAGATCCAGAAAGTAGGCGTCAGATTCCCCGAAGGAACGCGACCCGGACCAGGATTGTTCCTCTAAACTTCGTTTCTGCCGGATCCACAAGTAGCCTGCCTATGTCCCTGCGCGTGTACCTCCGCACAGCCCTGCTCGGGCTGTGCCTGTCTCTCTCTTTTGCAGCCACCGCAGCAGAAGCCCCGACCACCGCCAGCATCCAGAACAGCCTCGACAAGATCGCCGAGCGCAAGCTGCCCGAGGCCGAGCAGAAAGCCCTGCAGCAGGTGCTGGAGCAAACCCTCAGCCTGCTCGCCAGCAAGGAAGACAACGAAAAGAAACTCGCCGCGCTGAAGCAGCAGCTTACCGGTGCGCCGAAAGAAACCAGCGACAGCCAGCGCGAACTGGCCAGGCTAAAGGAAAGCAAGCCACAGCCGGTGGCTCAGCGTTACGCCAGTCTCTCGGTGCCGCAACTGGAGCAGATGCTCAGCGAGCGCAGCACCCTGCAGGGCGAGCTGCAGAAGGCGTTGTCCGAAGCCAACAGCCTGATCATCAACTCACAGACCCGCCCGGAACGCGCCCAGGCCGAAATCAGCAACAGCCAAGCGCGCACCCAGCAGATCAACAGCATCCTCAAGACCGGCAAGGACGCCGGCAAACCGATCAACGCCGACCAGCGCAACCAGTTGAATGCCGAACTGGCATCGCTCAACGCGCTGACCCTGCTGCGCCGCCAGGAGCTGGCCGGCAACAGCCTGCTGCAAGATCTGGGCAACGCCCGCCACGACCTGCTGATCGAGCGCTCCGCGCGCCTGGAACAGGAAATCCAGGACTTGCAGACCCTGATCAACGACAAGCGCCTGGCCCAGTCCCAGGAAGCGGTCACCCAGCAGTCGATCGAGGCCCAGAAAGCCGGCGGCAGCAGCCTGCTGGCCACCGAAAGCGCGGTCAACCTCAAGCTCTCCGACTACCTGCTGAAAAGCACCGACCGCCTCAACGAACTGACCCAGCAGAACCTGCGCACCAAGCAGCAACTGGACACCCTGACCCAAGCCGACCAGGCGCTGGACGAGCAGATCAACGTGCTCAAGGGCAGCCTGCTGCTGTCGAAGATCCTCTACAAGCAGAAGCAGACCCTGCCGCACCTCAAGGTCGATCGCGACCTGGCCGACCAGATCGCCGACACCCGCCTGTACCAGTTCGAGGTCAACCAGCAACGCGAGCAGATGAGCAGCCCGGTAACCTATGTCGACAAGCTGCTGGCTGCCCAACCACAGGAAGATGTGACGCCACA
This sequence comes from Pseudomonas sp. B10(2017), assembly GCF_002113295.1. Classification (NCBI taxonomy): domain Bacteria; kingdom Pseudomonadati; phylum Pseudomonadota; class Gammaproteobacteria; order Pseudomonadales; family Pseudomonadaceae; genus Pseudomonas; species Pseudomonas sp. B10(2017). The sequence continues at coordinate 64,439 of NZ_NEJU01000024.1, read as the reverse complement.
GCTGCGCAAGGCCTTGCTGGAAGTGGCGATTACCCGCAGCGATCTGCTGGAGCGACTGAACCGCGAGCTGTCGGCGCTACTCAACGAATCCATCACCCTGCAGCTCAACCAGAAGCAGCTGCTGGGCACCGCCCAGAGCCTGCGCACCACCCTCGACGAGCAGATGTTCTGGATCCCCAGCAACAAGCCGCTGGACTGGGACTGGCTGCGCTATGTGCCGGAGCGCCTGGCCGACCAGATGGCCAACCTGCCGTGGGGCTCGGGCCTGAAGGAGCTGGGCGACGGCCTGAGCCAGCGCCCGTTGCTGTTCCTGCCGCTGCTGCTGGTGATCGGCGCCCTGCTGTGGCGCCGCAAGTACCTGTACCAACGGCTGGGCAAGGTGCACCAGGACATCGGCCACTTCCGCCGTGACAGCCAGTGGCACACACCCCAGGCGATCCTCATAAACATCCTGCTGGCGATGCCGGTCAGCCTGGGCCTGGCCCTGTGCAGCTACGCCCTGCAGATCGACGCCCGCGGGCAGAACGCCAACCTCGGTGCCGCCCTCTGGCAACTGGCCCAGGCCTGGCTGGTGTTTTACACCGCCTACCGCATCCTCGCCCCGGGCGGCGTGGCGGAAATCCACTTCCGCTGGCACAAGCCACAGGTCGAGTTCCTGCGCGGCTGGGTGCGCCGCCTGGGCACCGTGGTACTGGCACTGGTCGGTGTGGTGGCGGTGGCCGAACATCAGCCTTCGGCGCTGGCCGATGATGTACTGGGTATCGGCGTGGTACTGACCTGCTACGCACTGATGGCCTGGCTACTCAGCCGCCTGTTGCTCAGCAGCCCGGCGCACCGCGACACCTCGCTGTTCCGCAAGGCCGTGGGTGTGGCCTTCACCGCCCTGCCCATCGCTCTGTTCGTGGCCGTGTGCTTCGGCTACTACTACACCGCGTTGAAACTTACCGACAGGCTCATCTACACCCTGTACCTGCTGCTGTTCTGGCTTGTGATCGAAGCCGCGTTCGTGCGTGGCCTGTCGGTGGCGGCACGGCGCCTGGCCTACCAGCGCGCGCTGAGCAAGCGGGCGGCCGCCAAGGAAGGCCTGGATGGCGAAGTCATCACCGAAGAGCCAACGCTGGACATCGAGCAGGTCAACCAGCAGTCGCTGCGCCTGATCCGCCTGGCCCTGCTTGGCGGCTTCATCGCCGGCTTGTACTGGGTGTGGGCGGACCTGATCTCGGTGTTCGCCTACCTCAACAATTTCGTCCTCTACGAATACACCAGCGGCACCGGCGCCGCCGCCAGCATGGTGCCGATCAGCCTCGGCGACCTGCTGGGCGCATTGGTGATCGTCGGCATCACCTTTGCCCTCGCCGGCAACTTGCCGGGCCTACTGGAAGTGCTGGTGCTGTCACGCCTGAACCTGGCTCAGGGCAGTGCCTACGCCACCACCACGCTGTTGTCGTACACCATCGTCGGTATCGGTATCGTCAGCACCCTGTCGACCCTGGGGGTCAGCTGGGACAAGCTGCAATGGCTGGTGGCCGCGCTGTCGGTGGGCCTGGGCTTCGGCATGCAGGAGATCTTCGCCAACTTCATCTCCGGCATCATGATCCTGTTCGAGCGCCCGGTGCGGATTGGCGACACCATCACCATCGGCAACCTGTCGGGCACGGTGAGCAAGATCCGCATCCGCGCCACCACGATTACCGACTTCGACCGCAAGGACATCATCGTCCCCAACAAGACCTTCATCACCGGTCAGCTTATCAACTGGTCACTGACCGACACGGTCACCCGGGTAACGCTGAAGCTGGGCATCGACTATGGCTCTGACCTGGATCTGGTGCGTGACCTGCTGCTCAAGGGTGCCCACGAAAACCCACGCGTGCTCAAGGACCCGGAGCCGATCGTGTACTTCCTCAACTTCGGCGAGAGCTCGCTGGACCACGAGCTGCGCATGCACGTACGCGACCTGGGCGACCGCAACCCGACGCTGGACGAGATCAACCGCTACATCAACCGCGAGTTCAAGGCACACAACATCAAGATCTCGGTGCGCCAGGTCGAGGTGTTCCTGATGGATCCGAAGGGCGGCAAACAGCAGCTGATTCCGGTGGAGCAGCCGAAACCGGATGGCACTGCTTCGGCCTGAGTGGGCTCTAATACTTTATTCTGTGCAGAATCCCTGCGAGGGCTTTGCCCTCGATCGCCGGCAAGCCAGCTCCAACAGGGGCCGTGCCGCACCCAGGCCCTGCACATCCCCTGTGGGCGCTGGCTTGCCGGCGATAGGCCGCAAAGCGGCTCCCTAGGTACCGACTTCCAGGAGCAGCCCGTGAAAGCCCTCGACCAACTCACCTTTGACAATCGCTTCGCTCGCTTGGGTGACGCGTTCTCCACCCAGGTCCTGCCCGACCCCATCTCAGACCCGCGCTTGGTGGTAGCGAGCGAGTCGGCCATGGCGCTGCTCGACCTCGACCCGGCCCAGGCAGAGCTGCCGGTTTTCGCCGAGCTGTTCAGTGGCCAAAAGCTGTGGGAAGAGGCCGACCCGCGGGCTATGGTCTATTCCGGCCATCAGTTCGGCTCCTATAACCCACGCCTGGGTGATGGCCGCGGCTTGCTGCTGGCCGAAGTGCTGAATGACCAGGGCGAGCACTGGGACCTGCACCTCAAGGGCGCCGGACAGACGCCCTATTCGCGCATGGGCGACGGCCGCGCCGTGCTGCGCTCCTCGATCCGCGAGTTCCTCGCTTCCGAGGCCCTGCACGCCCTGGGCATTCCCAGCAGCCGGGTACTGTGCGTGATCGGCTCCAGCACCCCGGTGTGGCGCGAAACCCGCGAAAGCGCGGCGATGCTCACCCGCCTGGCGCAGAGCCATGTGCGTTTCGGGCATTTCGAATACTTCTACTACACCAGGCAGCCGGAACAGCAGCGCGTGCTGATCGACCATGTGCTGGAGCAGCACTACCCCGAATGCCGCGATGCCGTGCAGCCGTATCTGGCCATGTTCCGCACCATCGTCGAGCGCAATGCAGAGCTGATCGCCCTGTGGCAGGCCTATGGCTTCTGCCATGGGGTGATGAACACCGACAACATGTCGATCCTCGGCATCACCTTCGACTTCGGCCCGTACGCCTTCCTCGACGATTTCGACGCCAACTTCATCTGCAACCACTCCGACGACCGTGGCCGCTACAGTTACGCCAACCAGGTCCCTATCGCCCACTGGAACCTAAGTGCGCTGGCCCAGGCGCTGACCACGGTGATCGAAGTCGAAGCGCTCAAGGAGGCGCTGGGCCTGTTCTTGCCGCTGTACCAGGCACACTACCTGGACCTGATGCGCCGGCGTCTGGGCCTGACCACCGCGGAAGAGGACGACATGGCGTTGGTGGAGCGCCTGCTGCAGCGCATGCAGAGCGGTGGTGTGGACTACAACCTGTTCTTCCGCAAGCTGGGCGATCAGCCCGTCGCCGAGGCGCTGAAGGTGGTGCGTGACGACTTCATCGACCTGGCCGGTTTCGATGCCTGGGGGGCGGACTACCTGGCCCGCTGCGAGCGTGAAGCGGCCAATGCGGAAGGGCGGCGTGAGCGCATGCATGCGGTGAACCCGCTGTACGTGCTGCGTAACTACCTGGCACAGAAAGCCATCGAAGCGGCCGAAGCGGGGGATTACAGTGAAGTGCGACAGCTGCATCAGGTGCTGAGCCGCCCGTTCGAGGAGCAGGCCGGGATGCAGGGCTATGCCGAGCGACCGCCGGAATGGGGCAAGCACCTGGAAATCAGCTGCTCATCATGAATCCTGGGGCCGCTGCGCGGCCCATCGCGACACAAGGCCGCTCCTACGAGGGTACTCGGACTCCTGTAGGAGCGGCCTTGTGTCGCGATGGGCTGCAAAGCAGCCCCAAAAACCTCAAGGAATTGACATGTCCGAACCACTGGTAATCCCCTGCCCCCACTGCAACGGCCTCAACCGCCTGCCCGCCGAGCGCCTGGGCGACGCGCCGAAATGCGGCCGCTGCAAACAGGACGTGCTGCTGAGCACCCCTTTCGAACTCACCGAAGCCAGCTACGCCAGCCAGATCAAAGGCGATCTGCCACTGCTGGTCGACATCTGGGCGGATTGGTGCGGTCCGTGCAAATCTTTCGCCCCCACCTTCGAACAGGCCGCCCGCCAACTGGCCGGCCGCTGCCGCCTGGCCAAGCTCGACAGCGAAGCCAACCGCAACCTGGCCGGGCAACTGGGCATCCGCTCGATCCCCAGCCTGCTGCTGTTCAAGCATGGCCGTGAAGTCAGCCGTCAGGCCGGGGCGTTTCCACTCCAGTCGTTGATGGAGTGGTTGCGTAGCCAGGGGGTCTAAGCGTTCTCCTCGAGCAGCGAGTGCAACTCGACAAACTGCAGGGTCAGCTTGTGCCTGGGCTCCAGATGAATCAGCGGAAGGCTGGCATGGTGCGACTCACGCATCTTCACCGAGCTGCCCAGGTACACCGGTAGCACCGGGAGCCCTTCGGCCAGCAGCTCGTCGAGCATCTGCTGTGGCAGGCTGGCGCGGGACTGGAATTGGTTGACCACGATGCCTTCGACCACCAGGTCTTCGTTGTGGTCATCCTTGAGTTCTTCGATCTCGGCCAGCAGGCCATACAGGGCCTGGCGAGAGAAGCTGTCGCAGTCGAAAGGAATCAGCACGCGATCGGCGGCGATCAGTGCGGAAACCGCATAGAAGTTAAGCGCTGGCGGGGTATCGATGTAAATGCGCTCGTAGTCCTCGTCGAGTTCGTCGAGCAACTTACGCAGCTTGTTGATCTTGTGCTTCGCCTCAAGCTTCGGCTGCAGATCGGCCAGCTCGGCCGTGGCGGTGACCACGTGCAGGTTGTCGAACGGGGTTTCATAGATATCGACCTGATTCTTCTTGCTGAACGGCCCGCTGGACAGGCTTTGCTTGAAGAAGTCGGCGATGCCCATGGGAATATCGTCGCCGGTCAGGCCAGTCAGATACTGGGTCGAGTTGGCCTGGGCATCCAGGTCGATCAGCAGGGTCCGATAACCTTCGCTGGCGCTCACCGCCGCCAGGTTGCAAGCGATGCTCGACTTGCCCACACCACCTTTCTGATTGAACACCACGCGCCGCATGATTGACCTCCGTGTATCAACGAATGCCCGAGTATGTGGTGCGGCTGCGGCAATGACCAGTGCCTTTTGCCCGAAGCAACAGCCTCAAGCCATGCGCGCCCCCTGTGGGTGCTGGCTTGCCGGCGATGGGGCCCGATCAGGCAACTACACTGCCCCCGCCAGCCACCTGCCCCGTGAGCAACTCGGCAAATGCCCGTGCCATCGCCGACCCACCATGCTCGCGCTGCACCAGCCACACCGCCGACATCGCCCCTTCATCCAGCAGCGTGCGATAAACCACCCCTTCGATGCGCATGCGCTGGAACGACGCCGGCAGCACCGATACCCCAAGCCCTGCCGATACCAGCCCGATGATGGTCATTGCCTCCCCCGCCTCCTGGGCAAAATGCGGGCTGAAACCCGCCTGGCGCGCCAGGCTCAGCAACTGCGCGTGCAACCCGCTGCCATAGCTGCGCGGGAAGAACACGAACGGTTCATGGGCCAGCGCGGCCATGTGCACGCCGTGGTCCGTGCCTTCGGCCAATGGATGCGAGGCATTGATCACCGCCACCAGCGGCTCGCGAAACAGTTCGGTGGCCACCAGCCCTTCCGGCAGCGGCATCGGCCGCATCAGCCCGACCTCGATGGACTCGTCGAACACCCCTTCCGCCACATCGCGACTGCTCATTTCCTTGAGGTTCAGGTGCACCGCCGGGAAGCGCTGGCGAAACGCGTGGATGGCCTTGGGGATCTTCGAGGTGAACGGTGCCGAGGAGGTAAAGCCGATCTTCATCTCCCCCAGCTCCCCCAACTGCGCACGCCGAGCGACATCGGCGGCCTTTTCCACCTGCGCCAGCACCTGGCGGGCTTCCTCGAGGAACAACCGCCCCGCCTCGCTCAGCTCGACCCGACGGTTGGTACGCTCGAACAGACGGGCCCCCAGCTCCTGCTCCAGCGCCTGGATCTGCTGGCTCAAGGGTGGCTGAGAAATGCCCAGCTGCTGGGCGGCGCGGCCAAAATGCAGCTCTTCGGCCACGGCGATGAAGTAACGCAAATGGCGCAGTTCCATGATCGGCTCCGAACAGGTCGCACAACGTCTTAAATAGGTCGAACAATATATTGGATCTAATCATTAGGCAGCTATATGCTTTTTTTCATTGCGCCAGAGGTACCCGCCCGTGAAAACTGCTGTAGCCCCCCTTCCCGTCGAGCCAGACCCTGCCCCGCTGAACGAAATGTGGATCGAAAAAGGCACACCCGCCTTCATGAAAACCGTGCTGGCGCTATTCAGCGGCGGCTTCGCCACCTTCGCCCTGCTGTACTGCGTGCAGCCCATGATGCCGTTGCTGTCGAAGGAATTTGCCATCAATGCGGCGCAGAGCAGCCTGGTGCTATCAGTCTCCACAGCCATGCTGGCGTTCGGCCTGCTGATCACCGGCCCGATCTCCGACCGCATCGGGCGCAAGCCGGTGATGGTGTTTGCCCTGGTCTGCGCCGCCCTTTCCACCCTGGCCAGCGCTGTGATGCCTAGCTGGGAGCTGGTACTGGCCTCCCGCGCCCTGGTCGGCCTGTCGCTGAGCGGCCTGGCGGCGGTGGCGATGACTTACCTGAGCGAAGAGATCCACCCGCAGCACATCGGCCTGGCCATGGGCCTGTACATCGGCGGCAATGCCATTGGCGGCATGAGCGGGCGCCTGATCACCGGCGTACTGATCGACTTCGTCAGCTGGCACACGGCGATGCTCACCATAGGCGGCCTGGCCCTGGTGGCGGCGCTGGTATTCTGGAAGGTGCTGCCCGAATCGCGCAATTTCCGCCCGCAGGCGATGAACCCACGCAGCCTGCTGGATGGCTTCGTCAGGCACTTCAGGGATGCCGGCCTGCCCTGGTTGTTCCTCGAAGCCTTCCTGCTGATGGGCGCCTTCGTCACCCTGTTCAACTACATCGGCTACCGCCTGCTGGCCGAGCCCTATCACATGAACCAGGCGCTGGTCGGCTTGCTGTCAGTGGTGTACCTGTCTGGCATCTACAGTTCGGCGCAGGTGGGCGCGCTGGCTGACAAACTGGGCCGGCGCAAGGTGTTCTGGGCCAGTATCGTGGTTATGGCGGGCGGCTTGATGATGACCCTGGCCAGCCCGCTGGCGATGGTGATCGTCGGTATGCTGGTGTTCACCTTCGGCTTTTTTGGCGCGCACTCGGTGGCCAGCAGCTGGATCGGCCGCAGGGCTTTGAAGGCCAAGGGACAGGCGTCGTCGTTGTACCTGTTCAGCTATTACGCCGGGTCGAGTGTAGCCGGTACGGCGGGCGGGGTGTTCTGGCATCATTGGGGCTGGAATGGCATCGGGCTGTTCATCGGCAGCCTGCTGGCGGTGGCGTTGCTGGTGGCGCTACGCCTGAGCAAGTTGCCGCCCAAAACAGCCTGAGCATGGGGCTGCTTTGCAGGCCATCGCCGGCAAGCCAGCTCCCACAGGACCCCACAAGGCTCATGACCTGTGGGGTACTTGTGGGAGCTGGCTTGCCGGCGATAGGGCCCTCGGATCAGTTGATGATCTCGACCATATCCACATCCACCTCCCGGCTCATCAGGTGCTTCTCCACCTCACCGGTCAGCTTGACCTTGGTCTTGTCGTTGAACGGCGTCGGCGGCAGGTCTTCATCATCGATTTCCACGGTGATGGTGCCGGTGTTGTCCTTGAACTCGTACTTGTCGTCGTTGTTGATCTTCTTGGTCACGAAGCCTTGCAGGACCACTGGGGTGTCGTCGGCAGCATCGTTGGCCGCAGCTACGGTGGTGACCGACTGGGCACCGGGGCCGGTGTAGCCGGCAGCCAGGGCGGCAGTGCTGAACAGAGGGGCGAGGATCAAGGCGAGGTAACGGATTTTCATGGGACAGGTCCTGATTCGATTTCGATGGAAACAGCCTACCGCTGCTGGCTGAAGCCAACCTTAATCAGCACTGGCCTCATCCAGCGCCAACCCCAACTGCGCCTGCAGCCGCTCCCCGACTACTTGCAACTGCAAGCTACGGACCTGCGCGCCTTCACGCTCCAGCGCATGCAGCCACCCCAGCAGTGGCACAGGCTCACCCTCGAGGCTTACGTCCACCTGACCGGCCCGTGCCTGCAACCCGGTAATTCGCAAACCGGCGGCCAGTGCGCGTTCGTTCAGAATAGCGGGTGTCAGCACCGTCACCGCTTCCCCGGCCAAGGCCGGGCCTGTCGAAACCCGTTGCAGATGCCCGGTGAGCTTCAGCTCATGCGCATGGGCGAGCTCGGCCTGTTGCAAGCGCTGCTTGCCGGGTACCCAGGCAAACTGCCAGAGCAGGACCATGGCCAAACTCCAGAGTGCGGCCATGATCACTGCCCTTCGATTACCGGGTATCGATTGCCATTGGCCTATCAGGGCCTGCTCAATCCACCGCATCAGCGAGTCTCCCTGAAAGTCAGGGTCGCGCGCACAACCTGCTCGGCCTGCCGGGCTTGATCCATCAGCACGGCAGGCGCCCGCTGGCGCAGGCGCTCAAGGTCATCGAAACCTTGCGCAACCACTTCCATGCGCCACCCTCCGCGGGGACTGGACACGGCTCGCTCAACCGTGATGTTCCCGGTTTCCACCAATTGCTCCGTGAAAGATACCAGCCCCTCCACGGTAGTCTTCTCTCGGGGACGGAATTCCAGTGCCCTGATCTGTGTGGCCAGGTCACCTGCGACAGACTGCTCGGGCGCCCAACGCAGAAACGTCTGAAGATTCTCGGCATGTAGCTGTGCTGTACGTTCCGACAGCCATTCAGCACGCAGATGTTCCGCCAGGCACACCATTGCGAAGGCCAGCAGCGCTCCGCCCGCCAGGGATGGCCAGGGCACGATAGGGCTTCGTCGCCGAAATGGCCCCTGGCGCAGGTCCAGGGCCTTGGCCCGACCTTGGATGAAGGTGTGAAAGGCGCTATCGACGGCTTGGTTATGGAGGGTCTGCCCTGCATCAGCAGGTTCGGCCGGCCGCTCCATCGGCGGCAGTTGCCGCACCAGTACCTCGGCTGCCTGGGGGCCGGCGGCCAGCCAAGGCCCACCATGCCCGCCCAACAACCAGCGCCCCTCGAGCCACAGGGCACGGGGCTGCTCGGCGCCCAGCAGGTCGGCATCGGCGTGGATCCCGAGCGGGTCGATTCCCTGGCTTTTCAACAAGGCCATAAGGCTGGCCAGAACCTGACGCTCTATCACCAGAGCCCGGCGATGTCCCTGCGCATCCGGCGGGCCGAAAACCAGATGCAGCGTTTCCAGCGGCGCTGCCAAATAGTCTTCGGCAGCGTAGGCCAATGTTTCAGGCTTGGGCCGCTTGCACGGCACAGGACCGATCTCGCAACTGCCCAACATCTCCATAGGTACCACCACGATAGCAGGACCGGTGAGCGTCGGAGCCAGCTCCTCCAGTCGTGCCTTGTGCAGGCTGCCGTCCGCCGCACGCAGCCACACCGGCCACCGCGCATCGGCTGCCGCAACCCCTTCCGGCAACAGGTACAGCCAATTCTCACTCATCTGCTCTTTGCTCCCGCATCGCAGAAAACACACGCCGCACCACACGAACCTGATGCGTGTCCAAATCGATCTCCAGGTCGCTGTACAGGTACATGCGCTTACCTGCCATCTCTGCCTGCACCTCCAGGCGAAACCAGCGGCTGGTCACGGCCAGCCCGCGCCTGTCCAGCCCCACGCCTTCCAGTTGGGGCAGGGCCAAAAAACGTTCTACCGTGGGGTAACCCGCTTCGGGGCGCTCGCTTACCAGTTGGCTTGCCACCGTAAGCGACACCTCGGCGGTCGCCGCAAGCAGTAGCGCCGGGGCCGTGTTGATGTTGAGCCGCGCCTCCTTGGGCAACACCACTACCCAAGGCTGCAAACGCGCCATTACCTCAGCGGAAACACCCGGCAACGTACGCAACTGGGTTGGGTCGAGCATCGGCTGGCCAGCGAGCCCTTCCAAAGCGGGTGGCTCCACCTGCAACGAATGGCACAGGCGCTCCCAGCGCTTGAGCAGCAGCGGGTCGGGTTCCTTGCCTGGCATCAGGGCGCCGAGGTTCAAGCGGCCCGAGAGGTCCTCCAGCTGCAGGCTCAGTTGCCCCTGACCAAGGGTGAACGCTCGGGGCTGGGCCCAGGATTGTCGAACATGAGTGACCTGCAGTACTTCACCAACCTCACGGCGCAAGCTCGCCAGGGCATGCTGCTCGCCGGCCTGAGCCAAACGCAGCAAGCGCGACGCGTCGATCTGCTGGCTGACACCACCAATCAGCAATTGATGGCTGCGCAACATACCGGCTGACAGCAACGTGAGCAGCGCCATGACAAGCAGCACGGTGACCAGCGCAAGCCCCTTTTGACGTTGCCTTCTCATTGGCTGGTGCCTCCCAGCGGCAGTACCCGCCGGATCTGTTCAAAACGCCTGGTCGACAGTGTCACCTCCAGCGCCTGCGGTGGCACCGGCCGACGCTGGGCCATTGGCCAGCGCGCCTGCCAGCCGCTACCGGGCACGTGCAGACGCCAGTGCAGCTCGCTTACACCTTCGAGCAAACGCTGCGGGCGTGGCAGGCCTTGCCCCAGCGTGCGTCGCTGGCGCCACAGCACGCCGTCTTCGAGCCAGTACTCGACAACCCTCAGCTCGCTGCGCTTGAGCGTTTGGCTGCCTTGTTCGCTGGCCAACCAATGGACCCGAGTGCCGTTCAACAGAATGCCGTAACCGCCTTTGCCCAGGCTCGAGGGCGCATACACCAGCATGGCGTCGCGCTGAATCAAACTCATGGCCCTACCCAGCGCACGCAGCTCATCGGCCTGTGCCTGTCGTGCGTTCTCGGCACGCATGAACACATCAAGCACGCGCGCACTTCCAATTGCCAGGACTGCAAAGATAGCGAGCGCCAACAGCAACTCGATCAAGGTGAAGCCCCCTTGGCGGGCCATCCTGCCCGGGCTAGCGCGGCGCATCCGCCATCCCCAGCCACCCCGTGGCCTGATGCAACACCTGGCGATCCGCAGCAAGGCCCACACGTACCTGCACTTCCAGCAAGCCACCCACGCCCAGGCGGCGGCTTTCGTGCAGAGTCCAGCGGTGTTGACCGAACATGACCTCCAGGCTCCGCTGGCCGGGAGTCCGCGCAGCTTGCAGGCCCAGCTCTGTCAGGTGATTGTCGGCCACCCAGCTAGCCAATAGGCGCTCTCGAGCCCCCTGCGATTGCGCCAGCACATGCTGGCTGGCCGTGGTCACCGCCACAGCCAGCACCGCGAAAATCGCCAGCGCCACCAACACCTCCAACAAGGTGAAGCCGCGTTCAGTGCATGAACTGGGGGTCATTGAGGCCATCACTCGACACGGAAACAAGGCGCACATTGTCCGCCTCGAAATGCAGGGTAAACGGCGTGTGCTCGTCATTACCGTACATCAGCAGTTGCGGCGCCCCATCAGCCAGGGCATGCGGCACAGGCAGCCCATCGATCTCCAAGCGCAGGTCCAGGCCAATATCGCGGTGCCTGCCGGCTGCCTCCCAGCCATCCTCGGAGGCGTTGAGCAGTTGGTAGCCCTGAGCATCGATGCGAATACCTTGAGTCAGCCTTTCCAGCACCGCCTGCTGCCGCGCGTACTGCACCAACTGAAGGAAGAGGTTGGCCTCCTGGCTGGCCACACGCTGCGGATCGCGTGCGAACGTGAACCCGGCCATGCCCATCACAATGCCCAGCAACAGCATCACCAGAAGCAGCTCCAGCAGGGTGAAGCCTCGAGAGCGGCGCTGTTTCATTCAGACCAGTTACCGATATCAGCATCCATTTCCTCACCGCCCGGCTGACCATCGCTGCCCAGGGAGTAAAGGTCATAGCCATGGGGCGAACGGGTTCCTGGGCTTGCGTACTGATAATGCGAGCCCCAGGGGTCGGTTGGTGTGCTTTTCAGATAGCCTTGGGCACTCCATTGACGTGGCAATGGCGCCACCGTGGGGCGTTTCACCAAGGCGTCCAGTCCTTGCTCGGTTGTCGGGTAGCGGCCGTTGTCCAGACGGTAGATTTCCAGCGCGGTGGAAATTGACTGGATATCGGTGCGGGCTGCGGTCAGCTTGGCATGGTCGGGACGGCTCATGACGTTGGGCAGCACCAGCGCGCCAAGAACCCCCAGGATAATGACCACCACCATGATTTCGATGAGAGTGAAGCCGCGTTCGGCGCGGCGTGATGAACGCATGGACATGTCAGTTGACCAGTTGGTTGAGGTTAAGGATCGGCAGCAGGATGGCGAGCACAATGAACAGCACGATGCCCCCCATCAACAGCAGCATCAGGGGCTCACAGAGGCTCACCAGCAAGGAAATACGCCCTGCCAGTTGTTTGGCCTGAAGGTCTGCGGCACGTTCGAGCATGGTGTCGAGCTCACCGGCGCGTTCGCCGCTGGCGATCATGTGCAGCATCAGTGGTGGCAAGGCTTCGCTGCGCGCCAGGCAGTTGGCCAGCGTGGTGCCCTCGCCCAGCTCACGGGCGGCCCGCAGCAGGCGCTCGCGTAGAATCAGGTTGCCGATCACGGTCGCGCTGATGTTCATCGCCTCGACCAATACCACGCCGCTGCGCCCCAGAATCGCAAGGGTGCTGATGAAGCGGGCCGCTTCGCTGGCCCGGACGAATTCGCCATATCCGGGCAGGCGCAGTGAAAAGCCATGCCATTGCCTGCGCCGTGCCGGTTGGCGAAGGGCACAGGCAACCAGTACGATGGCCATGGCCAATAGCGCCAGCGCTGCCAAGCCATAATGGTTTGTGGCATCGCTCAAGGTGATCAGCACTCGCGTTGCCAGCGGCAGTTGTGCATGGTCACGCGAAAAGGCCTGCACCACGTCTGGCACCACATAGCCCAGCAGAAAACCCACCACCAGCAACGAGATAACCAGCAGGATCACTGGGTAAACCATCGCCAGCTGTACCTTCTGCCGCAGGGCCTGATGGTTCTCGCCATGCTCGGCCAAACGCTCGAGCACACCTGCCAGGTGGCCGGAACGTTCGGCAGCGGCCACGGTGGCCCGATAAACCATGGGGAATGCCTGTGGGTAATGCGCCAGTGCCTGCGCCAGCGCATGGCCTTCGGCAACCCGCTCAGCCACGCCGCGCAATACCTGACGTACGTGGCGCGGCGTACTCTGCTCGGCAACTACCTGCAAGGCCTCGGTCAACGGCACCCCGGCATGCAGCAGAGTCGCCAGCTGGCGCGTCAGCAGCGAGCGCCGGGCCAGACTCAGGGTACTGCGTGCCAGCAACCGGGCCATAGGGGATGCCCCCAAGGGGCTCATGCTCAGCACCAGCAACCCTTGCTCGCGCAATGTTTGCCGGGCCTGTCGCGCACCCGACGCCTCCACGGTGCCTCGCTGGCGCACACCCTTGGCATCCTGGGCCTGGTAGCGGAACAGCGCCATGTCAGTCCTGCCCCGTCACACGCAGCAGTTCTGCGACGCTTGTCTGCCCCTGGCAGACACGCTGGACGCCATGCTGGAACAGGCTTGGTGTATCCACGCGGATCAATTCGAGCATGTCGTCATGAGACGCCCGGGCATGAATCGCCTGGGCCAGCGCGGGCTTCACCACCAGCATCTCGTGCAACGCCAGGCGCCCGCTGTAACCCAGCTGGCATTCGCTACAGCCCTGCGCCTTGTAGAGCCGCGGCGGCAATTCGGCCGGGTGGCCCAGGACGCTGGCCGTAGCCTCGTCCACTTCATGTTCGACCCGGCAGTGGGGACAAAGCCGTCGCACCAGGCGCTGGGCCATGATCCCGGCCAGTGAAGATGCGAGCAGGCAAGTATCGATGCCCATGTCGGCAAGGCGTGTTATTGCGCCCAGAGCGCTGTTGGTATGCAAGGTGGACAGCACCAGGTGGCCTGTCAGCGAGGCCTGCACCGCAATCTCGGCGGTCTCCCGATCGCGGATCTCGCCCACCATGACCACGTCGGGGTCCTGTCGCAAGATGGCACGCAGCCCCCGGGCGAAGGTCATGTCGACCTTGGTATTGACCTGGGTCTGGCCGATGCCGGGAAGGTAGTACTCGACCGGGTCTTCGACGGTGAGGATATTGCGCGATACCTGGTTCAGGTACGAAAGCGCGGTGTACAGCGTCGTGGTCTTGCCGGAACCGGTGGGCCCGGTGACCAGGAAAATGCCATGTGGTTTCGCCAGCATGCGCATGAAACCAGAACGTACCGAGCCGGGCATCTGCATATGGTCGATGTCCAGACGCATTGCCTGCTTGTCCAGCAAACGCAGTACCACCCGCTCGCCATGGGCGGCGGGCAAGGTCGACACCCGCACATCCACTTCGTGGCCGGCCAGGCGCAGGCTGATCCGGCCATCCTGAGGCACGCGCTTCTCGGCGATGTCCAGGCGCGCCATGACCTTGATGCGCGAAACCAACAGTGCAGATAGCTCCCGCGGTGGCGCCAGCACCTCGCGCATGACGCCGTCGATACGCATGCGTACGCGCAGCTGATGCTCGAAGGTTTCCAGGTGGACGTCCGAGGCCCGGGCCCTCACCGCCTCGCTGAACAAGGCATTGAGCAGGCGGATGATCGGCGCATCGTCCTGTTGCTCCAGCAGGTCGCTGGTTTGCGGCAAGGCTTCAGCCAGCTGCGCAAGGTCGATTTCCCGGTCCAGGCCCTGAACAACGGCCTGCGCTGCATCCTGACCGGGGCCGTAGCAACTGGCAAGGCGCTCGGCGAAGTCGGCATCGCTGACACGCCGCAGGTGCCAGTTACTGCCCACTACACGGCAGGCCTCGGCAAGAGCGGCCAGCGAAGTGCTCTCTCGCATCAGCAAGGCAGGCTCAGCCGCCTGGCGGTCGAGCAGGATGCCGTGACGTCGGGCAAAGCTGAACGGCAGGTCGCTGTTCATGAGCGTGGCCCTGGTGCGCCGGGCAGAGCTTGCGACTCGAACATCTGCCGGGGATCTTCCGGCAGGGTCGAATCATCCGCAGCGCGTACCCCTTCGTAGGCGCGTCGCCCCGTTTCGACCAGCTCGGCCTGGCTGCGCAGAATGGTCGGGCGCAGGAAGACCATCAGGTTGGTTTTTTCCTGAGTATCGCTGCGCCACCGGAACAGACCGCCCACCCATGGGATTCGGCTGAGCAGCGGAACACCGCGCTCTACCTTGCGCACGCTGTCCTTGATCAGGCCGCCGATCACGATAATCTCGCCATCGGCGGCCAAGATGGTGCTCTTGAGCGTGCGCTTGTTGGTGATCAGGTCGTTCTCGGTCGTGCTGGGTGCAATTTCCGAGCTCTCCTGCTCGACCTCGAGGCGCAGGCTGCGCCCTTCATTGATGTGCGGGCGCACCTTCAGGCTGATACCGATGTCCTTGCGCTCGACTGTGGTAAAGGGGTTCTCCGAACCACTACCGGGGGTAACGTAGGAGCCAGTCTTGAACGGCACGTTCTGGCCTACCAGAATCTGCGCCTCCTGGTTGTCCAAGGTCAGCAGGCTCGGCGTCGACAACAGGTTGCTGCGGCTATTGCTGGCCAAGGCCGAAACCAGCGCGGCAAAACGGTCCGAGCCAATGGCCAAGGCGACGCCCCCCGGCAGCTTGGTTTCCTTGCCCAGCAGATCGGCCAGGGCAGCACCACTTTCGCTGAAGGTAACGCCACCTTTGAGGCCACCTTTGTCGATGCCCCATTGCAGGCCCAACGCTTCATCGATACTGCCACTGACTTCGACGATTGCCGCATGGATCAGCACTTGCGCCCGGGGCTGGTCCAGTTGTTGGATGATCTGCTCCACGCGGCCCAGCGTCTGCGGCTCGCCCATTATCACCAGGGCGTTCTGGCTGGCATCGGCCTTGACCATGGCCTCTCCGGGGAGGTCCGCCCCCAGAGCCTTGGTGCCTGGCGTACCATCGAGCCGCTTGCCCACCTCACCCAATACTTCGGCAAGCTGCTCGGCACTGCTGTGTTGCAGGCGCACCACCCGCCAGTTCTGCGAAGTGGCCGGGAGCGGTACATCCAGCGAGCGGGTCAGTTGCGCAAGACGTTGCCTGGACTTGATCGGGCCCAGGATCAGAAGACGGTTGCCGTTCATGTCAGCCAGTACCCGAACGCCGCTGTCCGGGCCGCCGGCGGCGGCTTCGACCACCGGGAGCACAACCTCGGCCTGGGCTTTGCGCAAAGTCACCAGTTCATGATCATGCCGCTGACCACTGTCCAGCTGCAGGATCAGGTTTTCCAGGCGGTCCAGGTTGGCTGCGGAGTCGGTGATCACCAGGGCGTTGGCGGAGCTGGACGGTCCAATGTAGCCATTGCTGGAAACCAACGGCCGCAGCAAGCCGGCCAGATCGGCAGCGACACTGCCCGACAGGTTGAAAACCCGTGTGGTGACCGCTGCCGGTATGGCCTCCACCTGCTGGTTTGCCCAGGCCTTGGCTTCGCTTGCAGGCAGTACCAGCAAGCGGTCGCCGTCGTTCACGGCGGCAAACCCATGGGCATTGAGCACCGAGTAAAAAAGCCGCCGTATCCCTTCGCGATCAAGCGCCTCGTTCGAAAGGACGGTGATGCGCCCCTGCACGCGCGGGTCAAGAATGATCGGCTGGTCAAGGATCGCCCCCACCTCACGCACCACGTCGCGCACGTCGGCATCGCTCATCGCCAGTTGCCAGGTGGGTGCCTCTGCAAGCGCCAGGGAGCAGGCAAGGGTAAGAGAGGCGCCGAACGAGGCGGCGCGCAGATATCGCATCAAAGTCATTGCACCTCCCGCAACAGGCGGGCTGAGGGGTCTGAAACAGCGCGCGGGCGAGTCGCCGCACCCGTGGGCAGAAATACAGAGGGGGTATCGCTGGACAACGACACGACTTCCTCGCGACCGTCGATCCACAGCACGATGGAACGCACATTTATGTGGCGCAGCACGCCATGGCCCGTTAACCGGTCACCGACGCGATAGATAGCCTCGCCGCTATCGTTTCTCACCAACGCTCGGGCATCGCCCTGACTGGAAACGAAGCTGGCCTTGAGGGCGATATCCGCCCGGGTCGACTGACGTTGACCCGGGGCCTGAAAGCCGAACGCCAGGGCCAAGGTAGCCGCCGATAACGGTTTTTCCGGCAAAGCCGCTGTCGTCAACGGCGGGACCTGGGCGATCGGGGGCGCAACTGCGGGATAAAAGCTTTCACGCCATGCCAGGCAGACAAGCGTTACCAGCGCGAACGCAAGCCAAATCAGATACGTCGAGCGCTTCATCGTAATCAGGGCAGCATCCGCCTCAGCACGCGCCGCCCGGACAGCTCATGCAAGAGCACGGCGCCGATGTGCAGCGAAACGCCCAGTGCCAGCAGCAGGCAAGAAGCGATGTGAGCCTTGAACCAGACGTTGTGCCAGAACGGGTTGCTCAGCATGGGCGCGATGGAGAACCAACCGAACACATCGATGACCCGATCCATCATCAGCACCCCGGACAACAGCACGATAGCTGTGGTCCAGTACAAGCCCTCATGAGCGACATGAGCGATGCGTTGGTGTTTGAGATGGTCATGCAGGCTGCGGGGTTTGGGTCTGGTCAGGCGCAACAGCCAGCGCAGCATGAATACCGGGATGAACAGGGTCGTCATGGCCACATTGACGAATGCCACAAAGTGGCGCGTGGCGGGGGCGACATTCAGGTACGCCACGTAGAAACCGCTGATCAAGACCCAAATGATGACCGTGGCAGAGATCCAGTGCAGGAGGATCTGCTGCCAGCAATATTTTTGCACTTGCATAGATAGTACTCGAAGAGCCTGGCCCCGCCGGAAGGGGCCAGGTCAGACGCTTTACTTCTCGATCCAGGCCATGTTCCAGTGGGAACCAACACCTGGCTCGAACTGGGTGGCATCTGCGGAGTACTGCAAGCAGTAACCCGAGTTAGGGAACGGCTGGCACTCGTAAACCTTGCCGTTCTTAGGCTGCAACACTGTTGTGCCAGCCTTGTAACTCGACAGCGATTTCGGGAAAACGAAGTCGTGAGACCCATCGCCAGCCGCTTTGAGCTGAACCGTCTTCTCGTCCTGCAGCAGCACCCGCTCACGCTTGTCCACGCCTACGACCTTGAGGGTATGCTCGCCTTCGGTACTTTCGACATTCAGCACGAACGGCTCGGTGCCGTTGACGCTCTGGCGCGAGTAAGACACCTGCTTCTTGTTGGTATCGAACAGCCGTGCTGTCACTGTCAGGGCCTTGTTGGTCATGACGGTGAAATCCACACCACCCTTGCCGTCGGTGATCGTGTATTCGGGTTTGACATCGTGCAGGTGCATCGTGGCCTGCTCGCCAGCGGCGGTTTCAAAGTGCAGAAGGTAGTTGGTCAACCCACTTTCGGTTTTGGCGAAGATGCTGTTGGAACCCTGCACAGGCTCGATATTACCGTCCGCATCCATTTTACCGGCGCGTACCAACGTCTGGGTTTCGTTGATCTGCTTGGCGAGCTTATAAGCCCAGTTGGCAGCTATGGCTTCTTCGGCATTTTCGATCTTGATGCTTACATGGTTTTCAGTACGCTCCCCATTGGCATCGAATGCCCGGGCAGTAACTTTGTCGCCAACTTCGAGGTCACGGCTGGCGCTGATTTCAGCCAGGCGCGGCCACTCAGGGACCGGGCCGCCATCCAGCTGGATATCGACGTCAGCGACACTGTGGAAAGCCTTATCGGTATCGCCAACCTTCCAGACGGCGAGAATCACGTGCTGGCCCGAACGGTCGGCTGGCAATGTGCAGCTATGCCTTGGATTGGTGCCGGTACCTTTTGCCGGTATCTGGTTGCCGCCATCCAATGCACAGAACGGGGTCGAATCGAATGAGTCACGGGTCAGCGCAGCGTTGGGGTTCCAATCCGCCTTGGTAATGAAGTACTCCCACGACCGCACCGGATGCGGGGCTTCATAATGCCAGTCGAACTGCATGTTACGGTCCAGGACCGGGGTCAGATGCCAGCGATTGGCTGATTGCTCATCGAGTGCGGCAAAGTCGCCCCGAACGCCACCACTGGCGATTTTTCCATCCTCGGGACCTTGGCTCGGAAAGCGCCCTATCACTTCGCCGACCGACCACGGTTCGTACTGGGCACCTCCGCAGTTGACGTTCAGGTTTTTAAAACCTGCATGGCAGAGCGCTGCACGAGACGGAGGATCAGCCAGGTGACCATGTGCATTGGCAATTTGCGTCTGCAAACCTGCACCTGCGATCGCCACCCACACACCGGTGGCGACAACGCTTTTTCGCAGGGTCTTTCTTCTATTCATCACGAACTCCGAACGCATTGCTGGTTAAATGCGTAAAGGCGCATTTATTGAAATTCAATGCACCTTCAGCGCGAATGGAGCGCGGAGAGTAAAGAAAACAACTTTGCGTTTATGTAGGAATAAACCTGGCAGGCCGCGGTCTTTTCTCGTGGCCTTGAGGCAATTTCCATGTTGAGACTTTCGAAACAAAAGCGCTAAAGACGCGAGGAGGAATTACTATCGGTCTTCAATGTCGAGAACTTTCTCTACATCGAAAGATTCACAGCAACATGCAAGCCTTTGGTGAAGCGCTGACATGTAACTTGAAGCCTGTTCAACATCAGGAAAATATCACCAATCTGATGCGAACAGGCTTACTAAAGCCCCCGCGACCCGCTCGGGGACCCTCGAATCAAGCGTGGTATTGCGCCGACAGCTCATGCACGGCGTTGATGAACACGCCGGCGTGCTGCGGGTCGACTTCCGGTGTGATGCCATGGCCCAGGTTGAACACATGGCCTGTGCCGTGGCCATAGCTGGCCAGGATGCGCGCCACTTCCTTGCGGATGGCCTCGGGCTTGGCGTACAGAACGGTCGGATCCATGTTGCCCTGCAGCGCAACCTTGTCACCCACGCGGCGGCGGGCGTCGCCGATTTCGCAGGTCCAGTCCAGGCCCAGCGCGTCGGCACCGGCTTCGGCGATGCTTTCCAGCCATAGGCCGCCGTTCTTGGTGAACAGGATCACCGGCACCTTGCGCCCCTCGTGCTCGCGGATCAGGCCGCTGACGATCTTGCGCATGTAGGCCAGGGAGAATTCCTGGTAAGCCGCCGCCGACAGGTTGCCGCCCCAGGTGTCAAAAATCTGCACGGCCTGGGCACCAGCGAGGATCTGGCCGTTGAGGTAGCTGGTGACCGACTGGGCCAGCTTGTCCAGCAGCAGGTGCAGAGCCTGCGGGTTGTCGTAGGCCATGGCCTTTGTCTTGCGGAAGTCCTTCGACGAGCCGCCTTCGACCATGTAGGTAGCCAGGGTCCACGGGCTGCCGGAGAAGCCGATCAGCGGCACGCGGCCGTTCAGCTCGCGGCGGATGGTGCTGACCGCGTCCATCACGTAGCCGAGGTCTTTCTGCGGGTCGGAGATCGGCAGCGCTTCGATGTCGGCCGGGGTGCTGATGACCTTCTTGAAACGCGGACCTTCGCCGCTTTCGAAGTACAGGCCCAGGCCCATGGCATCGGGGATGGTGAGGATGTCCGAGAACAGGATCGCCGCGTCCAGCGGGTAGCGGTCCAACGGCTGCAGGGTGACCTCGCAGGCGAACTGCGGGTTCATGCACAGGCTCATGAAGTCACCGGCCTTGGCGCGGCTGGCGCGGTACTCCGGCAGGTAGCGGCCGGCCTGGCGCATCATCCACACCGGGGTGACGTCTACGGGTTGCTTGAGCAGTGCACGCAGGAAACGATCGTTCTTCAGGGCAGTCATGTCGGCATCCGGAAAAATAGTGCGGGCATTTTCTCAGACGCCAGCGCAAAAGGCACGGTCAAGGCCATGCGTTTTGTCTATTGGATGCCATGGATCAAGGATTTTTGTATACAAAAATGCCGTTGGGGCTGCTTTGCAGCCCATCGCGACGCAAGGCCGCTCCCACATTAGGAATGCATTTCCCCTGTGGGAGCGGCCTTGTGTCGCGAAAGGGCCGCGAAGCGGCCCCGACAATCGATCAGACTTCCAGGTAGTCCAGGATACCCTCAGCAGCAGTGCGCCCTTCGAAGATAGCCGTCACCACCAGGTCCGACCCACGCACCATGTCGCCACCGGCAAACACTTTCGGGTTGCTGGTCTGGTGCTTGAACTTGCCTTTCTCCGGTGCCACCACGCGGCCCTGGCTGTCCAGCTGGATGCCATGCTGCTCGAACCACGGCGCCGGGCTTGGGCGGAAGCCGAAAGCGATGACCACGGCATCGGCCGGCAGGATCTCTTCGGACCCAGGGATCGGCTCCGGGCTTCGGCGGCCACGGGCATCCGGCTCGCCGAGACGGGTCTCGACCACCTTCACGCCTTCGACCTTGTCCTCGCCGACAATGGCGATAGGCTGGCGGTTGTAGAGGAACTTCACGCCCTCTTCCTTGGCGTTCTTCACCTCACGACGCGAACCCGGCATGTTGGCCTCGTCACGGCGATAGGCGCAGGTCACCGACTTGGCGCCCTGGCGGATCGAAGTGCGGTTGCAGTCCATCGCGGTGTCACCACCACCCAGCACCACTACCTTCTTGCCCTGCATGTCGACGAAGTCTTCCGGCGACTTCTCGAAGCCCAGGTTGCGGTTGACGTTGGCGATCAGGAAGTCCAGCGCGTCATGCACTCCCGGCAGGTCCTCGCCCGGGAAGCCGCCTTTCATGTAGGTATAGGTACCCATACCCATGAACACCGCGTCGTACTCGGCGAGCAGTTGCTCCATGGTCACGTCCTTGCCCACCTCGGTGTTCAGGCGGAACTCGATGCCCATGCCGGTGAACACTTCTCGGCGGTTGCTGAGCACGGTCTTTTCCAGCTTGAACTCGGGAATGCCGAAGGTCAGCAGGCCGCCGATTTCCGGGTTGCGGTCGAACACCACCGGGGTAACGCCGGCACGTACCAGCACGTCGGCACAGCCCAGGCCGGCCGGGCCGGCACCGATGATGGCGACGCGCTTGCCGGTTGGCTTGACCTTGGACATGTCCGGGCGCCAGCCCATGGCGAAGGCGGTATCGGTGATGTACTTCTCCACCGAGCCGATGGTCACCGCGCCGAAGCCGTCGTTCAGGGTGCAGGCACCCTCGCACAGGCGGTCCTGCGGGCATACGCGGCCACACACTTCCGGCAGGGTGTTGGTCTGGTGCGACAGCTCCGCCGCAGCCAGGATGTTGCCTTCGGAGACCAGCTTCAACCAGTTGGGGATGAAGTTGTGTACCGGGCACTTCCATTCGCAATACGGGTTACCGCAGCCCAGGCAGCGGTGCGCCTGCTCCACGGACTGCTGCGGCTTGAAGGGCTCGTAGATTTCCACGAACTCCTTCTTGCGCTGGCGCAGCAGCTTTTTCTTCGGGTCCTTGCGGCCCACTTCGATGAACTGGAAGTCGTTGTTCAGACGTTCAGCCATTTTTCAAAACCTCTTTACCGCAGTTGCCAGCCTCAGGCTGCAAGCTGCAAGACGATCACTTGAGCACGACAGGCCCCGCGTACGGGGCCGTCACTTGCAGCTGTTGTTACTGCGGGTTGGCACGGGTGCTGGACAGCAGTTGCTTCAGGTTGGCTGCCTTCGGCTTGACCAGCCAGAAGCGCCGCACGTAGTCGTCCAGGTTCTCCGAGAGCTCACGCCCCCACTCGCTGCCGGTCTCTTCCACGTACTCGGCAAGGACCCGAGCCAGGTGGCTGCGGTAGGCCTCCATCGCTTCACCACTGATACGCTGGATTTCCACCAGCTCATGGTTAAGCTTGTCGACGAAGGTATTGTCCATGTCGAGCACGTAGGCGAAGCCGCCAGTCATGCCAGAACCGAAGTTGTAACCGGTCTTGCCCAACACGCAGACAAAGCCGCCGGTCATGTATTCACAGCAGTGATCGCCAGTGCCCTCGACAACAGCGTGGGCGCCGGAGTTACGTACAGCAAAGCGCTCGCCAGCAGTACCGGCGGCGAACAGCTTGCCGCCAGTGGCGCCGTACAGGCAGGTATTGCCGACGATGGCGCTGTGCTGGGTTTCGAACGGGCTGCCGGCTGGCGGCACGATAGTGACCTTGCCACCGGTCATGCCCTTGCCGACGTAGTCGTTGGCATCACCTTCCAGGTGCAGGTTCAGGCCACCGGCGTTCCACACGCCGAAGCTCTGGCCCGCAGTCCCCTTGAAGCGGAAGGTGATCGGCGCCGCGGCCATGCCCTGGTTGCCGTGCAGACGGGCGATTTCACCCGACACGCGCGCACCGATGGAGCGGTCGCAGTTGCAGATGTCGAGGCTGAACTCGCCACCAGCCTGGTCGCGGATGGCCGGCATGGCCATTTCCACCATCTTCTCGGCCAGCTCGCCCTGGTCGAACGGCGGGTTCTTTTCGACTTCGCAGAACTGAGGCTTGTCAGCCGGGATGTGCGAGCTGCCCAGCAGCGGCGTCAGGTCCAGGTACTGCTGGCGCTCGGTGTCGCCTGGCAGCACATCGAGCAGGTCGGTACGGCCGATCAGCTCGCCGAGGCTGCGCACACCCAGCTTGGCCAGCCACTCACGGGTTTCTTCGGCGACGAAGGTGAAGAAGTTGATCACCATGTCGACGGTGCCGATGTAGTGGTCCTTGCGCAGCTTGTCGTTCTGGGTGGCTACGCCGGTAGCGCAGTTGTTCAGGTGGCAGATGCGCAGGTACTTGCAGCCCAGGGCGATCATCGGCGCGGTACCGAAACCGAAGCTTTCGGCGCCGAGAATGGCTGCCTTGATCACGTCCAGGCCGGTCTTCAGGCCACCGTCGGTCTGTACCCGTACCTTGCCGCGCAGGTCGTTGCCGCGCAGGGTCTGGTGGGTTTCGGCCAGGCCCAGCTCCCATGGGGCGCCGGCGTACTTGATCGAGGTCAGCGGCGAAGCACCGGTACCACCGTCGTAGCCGGAGATGGTGATCAGGTCGGCATAGGCCTTGGCCACACCGGCGGCGATGGTGCCGACGCCAGCTTCTGCCACCAGCTTGACCGAAACCAGGGCTTGCGGGTTGACCTGCTTGAGGTCGTAGATCAGCTGGGCAAGGTCTTCGATCGAGTAGATGTCGTGGTGCGGCGGTGGCGAAATCAGGGTCACGCCCGGTACCGCGTAACGCAGCTTGGCGATAAGGCCGTTGACCTTGCCGCCTGGCAGCTGGCCGCCTTCACCGGGCTTGGCGCCCTGGGCAACCTTGATCTGCAGCACTTCGGCGTTGACCAGGTACTCCGGGGTCACGCCAAAGCGGCCGGTGGCCACCTGCTTGATCTTCGAGCTCTTGATGGTGCCGTAGCGCGACGGGTCTTCACCGCCCTCGCCAGAGTTGGAACGCGCGCCCAGGCGGTTCATCGCCTCGGCCAGCGCTTCGTGGGCCTCTGGCGACAGTGCACCCAGCGAGATACCGGCGGAATCGAAGCGCTTGAGGATCGCCTCCAGCGGCTCGATCTGCTCCAGCGGCAGCGGCTGTTCGGCCACCTTCACCTTCAGCAGGTCGCGGATCATCGACACCGGGCGCTGGTCGACCAGCGTGGTGTATTCCTTGAACTTGGCGTAGTCGCCCTGCTGCACGGCGGCCTGCAGGGTGTTGACCACATCCGGATTGTAGGCGTGGTATTCGCCACCGTGAACGAACTTCAGCAGGCCACCTTGCTGGATCGGCTTGCGCGCGCTCCAGGCTTCGGCTGCCAGCAGCTTCTGGTCGCTTTCCAGGTCTGCGAAACGCGCACCCTTGATGCGGCTGGAAACGCCCTTGAAGCTCAGGCCGACCACTTCCTCGGACAGGCCGATGGCTTCGAACAGCTGCGCACCACGGTAGGAGGCGATGGTGGATATACCCATCTTCGACAGGATCTTCAGCAGGCCCTTGGAGATGCCCTTGCGGTAGTACTTGAAGACTTCGTCCAGGTCGCCCAGCACTTCGCCGGTACGGATCAGGTCGGCCAGCACTTCATAGGCCAGGTACGGGTAAACGGCCGAGGCACCGAAGCCCAGCAGAACGGCGAAGTGGTGCGGGTCACGGGCGGTGGCGGTTTCCACCAGGATGTTGCTGTCGCAACGCAGACCCTGTTCGGTCAGGCGGTGGTGCACCGCACCAACGGCGAGCGAGGCGTGCACCGGCAACTTGCCCGGGGCGATGTAGCGGTCGCTTAGCACCAGCTGGGTCTTGCCAGCGCGCACGGCTTCTTCAGCCTGGTCGGCGATATTGCGAATGGCCGCTTCCAGGCCGACGCTCTCTTCATAGTTGAGGTCGATCAGCTGGCGATCGAAACCTTCGCGCTCCAGGTTCATCAGCGAACGCCACTTGGCGGGCGAGATGACCGGCGAGCTGAGGATTACCCGCGAAGCGTGCTCCGGGGACTCCTGGAAGATGTTGCGCTCGGCACCCAGGCAGATTTCCAGGGACATGACGATCGCTTCGCGCAGCGGGTCGATCGGTGGGTTCGTCACCTGGGCGAACTGCTGGCGGAAGAAGTCGTACGGTGAACGCACGCGCTGCGACAGCACGGCCATCGGCGTGTCGTCCCCCATCGAACCGACCGCTTCCTGGCCCTGCTCGCCGAGCGGGCGCAGCACCTGGTCACGCTCTTCGAAGGTGACCTGGAACATCTTCATGTATTGCTTGAGCTGGTCAGCGTCGTAGCTGGCCACGCCCTGATCGTCGGTCAGCGTCGCCTGGATGCGCGTGGCGTGCTGACGCAGCCAGCGCTTGTAGGGGTGGCGCGACTTCAGGCGGTTGTCGATGGCGTCGGTGTCGAGGATCTGGCCGGTTTCGGTGTCTACGGCGAAAATCTGGCCCGGGCCGACACGGCCCTTGGCAATGACGTCCTCGGGCTTGTAGTCCCATACGCCGATTTCCGACGCCAGGGTGATGTAGCCGTTCTTGGTGGTCACCCAGCGCGCCGGGCGCAGGCCGTTACGGTCGAGCAGACACACCGCATGGCGGCCTTCGGTCATTACGATACCGGCCGGGCCATCCCATGGCTCCATGTGCATGGAGTTGTATTCGTAGAAGGCGCGCAGGTCGGCGTCCATGGTCTCGACGTTCTGCCAGGCTGGCGGTACCAGCATGCGCACGCCACGGAACAGGTCGATACCGCCAGTTACCATCAGCTCCAGCATGTTGTCCATGCTCGAGGAGTCGGAACCGACGCGGTTGACCAGCGGGCCGAGCTCTTCGAGATCGGGGATCAGGTCGTTGGCGAACTTGGTGCGACGGGCCATGGCCCAGTTGCGGTTGCCGGTGATGGTGTTGATCTCGCCGTTGTGGGCGAGGAAGCGGAACGGCTGCGCCAGCGGCCATTTCGGCAGGGTGTTGGTGGAGAAGCGCTGGTGGAACACGCAGATCGCGGTTTGCAGGCGCTCGTCACCCAGGTCTGGGTAGAAGGCCGCCAGATCGCGCGGCATCATCAGACCTTTGTAGATGATGGTCTTGTGCGAGAAGCTGCAGATGTAATGATCGGCGTCGTGGGCGTTGGCCACAGAGGAACGGCGACGGGCGCTGAACAGCTTGATGGCGAATTCCTGGTCGCTCAGGCCTTCACCGCCGATGAACACCTGCTCGATCTGTGGCAGACGCTCAAGGGCCAGGCGGCCGAGCACGCTGGTATCGATCGGCACCTTGCGCCAGCCGACCAGCTTCAGGCCAGCAGCGAGGATCTCGCGGTCCATGTTCGCGCGAGCGGCTTCGGCTTTGACCGGGTCCTGGTTGAAGAACACCATGCCGACGGCGTACTGCTTGGGCAGCTCGACGGCGAAATGCTCCTGGGCCACGGCACGCAGGAATTGATCGGGCTTCTGCATGAGCAGACCGCAACCGTCACCGGTCTTGCCGTCGGCGTTGATGCCGCCGCGGTGGGTCATGCAGGTCAGTGCCTGCATGGCGGTTTGCAGAAGGTGGTGGCTCGGTTCGCCCGTCATATGGGCGATCAGGCCAAAACCACAGTTGTCCTTGAATTCTTCGGGATGGTACAGACCTGTTTTCATAGACACATTCTCACCAGGTTCACCTCTCAACGGAGGTAAATCTCTTTTTTTAACAACCACTTACCATCCACGCCGATCAAACGCCAGCTTTTTTGCGGTGGCCATGGAAAACCATTGTTGCACAGCGACAGCGATGCTCACAAATTTTCATGTCTCACCATTGAAAATTTATGTCGCAATTTTGAATGTTTTTGCGCCATGCGCCGTGATAGCGGCTTGGCTCGAGTCTGAAGCGTTTCAGCCATGACTGCAAGTAAGGCTTGTGGCCGGCAGTCTGGGACAGAAAAGCCTGCCGCGTGACAACGCAGCAGGCTAGTCGAAAGTCAGTAATCGCTCAGCAACTGGGCGGCGGGGTGGTGCCGCCCGGAAGGTATCAGCGGGCCGAGGCCAGCTCTTGTTGGACGCTGGCGACAGTACGTGGCCAAGGTTTACCAGCCTGGACCTTCGCTGGCAAGTTCTTGATTGCCGCAACCGCTGCGTCGCGGTTGGCGAAGTTGCCGTAAGTGACTACGTACAGCGGCTTGCCCTGCAGGTTTTTCTTGAAGTAGCGATAGTCGCCACCCTGCGCCTTGACGAACGCCTGGGCCGAAGCCTCGGAGCTGGTACCCAGGATCTGCACCACGTAATTGCCCGGTTTCTGCCCGGCGTACCAACCGCTGTTGCCGCTGCCACCGGCCACAGGCTTCTCGACAGGCTTGGCGGCCGGCTTGGCCACGGCGACCTGGGTCGGTGCTGGTGCCGGCTTGGCAGGCGCAACCGGCTTGGCAGGCTGGGTTGCGACAGGTTTTTGCGCTGGCGCAACCGGCTGTGGTTGCGGCTGCGCTGGCGCTGCGGCCACTGACTGGGCAGGTACCGGTGCCGGGCCTGCCGGCACCCCTTGCGGCGGTGCGATGGTGGTCACGGTTGGTGGCGGGTTGCCTGGCTGCAGAGCGGTATCACCGGCCGGGCTGCCTTCCTCACCTTCGCCCATGCCTGCGGCCTGGGCCAGCGGCTCGCGCATCACCGGCTGCGACTGGCCAACCAGGGGCAGCGGCATCGGCTGGGACGAACCCGAGAACTCGATGGCCGGGTTGCCACCATTGGCCTGGCCCTCGCCAAGTGGCAGCTGGGCCTGGGCGGCCGGCGCTTCGGCAGGCGCCTTGTCACCTTTCTTCGGCATCAACACCGCGGCCGCAACGGCGACCACAACCACAGCGGACAGCGCGAGCACATGTTTTTTAGGCATCTTGAACCCCATGGATGGTCGCTTGGCCGTCGAGCGGCTGGCGATCATGGCTTCGATCAAAGTGTCACGGGCGACCTGGTTGATGTTGCCAGGCCAGCCGTCGGAGTTTTCATGGATATCGACGATCTGTTCACGGCTGAACACCTCGATGCCCCGGCCAGCACCTTCCAGGCGCTGCTCCAGGTACTCGCGGGTTTCTTCTTCGCTGTAGGGGGCGAGTTCGATGATGTGGAAGCGTTCTTCCTCGATATTGATCTCATCCAGCCCGGCAATCAGCGACGGCTCACCGAACAGGAACACATGCGGGCGCCCTTCCGGTACACCCGCCGCCAATTCCAGCAACGCTTGGAGTGCCGACTCGTCGAGTTGTTCCGCATCGTCCACCAGCAAATACACTTCCTGGCCGGTCAGTGCCAGTTGCACCACCTTGGCCAGGATCGCCTGCATTTCGGCCTCGGCCACATCCAGGCTCTGCGCGACCTGGCCGAGTACGCTTGCGGCATCGCTGGCGCCACGGGCGGATACCACCACGCTCTGCACCGCCTGCTTGTTGGTACTGGCCACCAGGGCCTGGCGCAGCAAGGTCTTGCCGCTGCCCAGTGGACCGGTGACAACCAGCATCAGCTGGCTGTAGCGTGCCAGGTGGTGCAGCTGGCCGAGCACGGGCTTGCGCTGGGCCGGGAAGAACTTGAAACCGGGCACGCGGGGTGCGAACGGATCGTGGCTCAACTGGTAATGGTCGAGAAAGGCCTCATCGGCATGCAAACTGGTCATTGCGCTGTCACAACCTCAAAGCTGGGCCACGATCGCGCGGTAATCCGCCGACAACGTGGCCTGAAGAATCTCTTTCGGATAGTCGTCGGTCACCACGGCCTCGCCCATCTGGCGCAGCAGCACCAGACGCAGCCGGCCGTCGAGCACCTTCTTGTCGACCGCCATGTGCTCCATGAAATGCGCCGGGGTCATTTCCTGTGGTGGCACCACCGGCAAACCCGCGTCCTGCAACAGGCGGATTCCGCGATCGCGCTCGTCCTGGTCGATCCAGCCAAGACGCATGGACATTTCCAGGGCCATCACCGTGCCCGCCGCCACGGCTTCGCCGTGCAGCCACACACCGTAACCCATGTGGGTCTCGATGGCATGCCCGAAGGTATGCCCCAGGTTCAGCGTGGCGCGTACGCCAGACTCGCGCTCGTCGGCCCCCACCACCGCGGCCTTGGCCGCGCAGGAGCGGCGGATGGCTTCGGTCAGCGCCACCGGGTCGAGGGCGCGCAACGCCTGCATATTGTCCTCGAGCCAGGCGAGGAATGGCTTGTCGCAGATCAGGCCGTACTTGATCACTTCGGCCAGGCCTGCGGACAGCTCGCGCGCCGGCAGAGTCTTGAGGCTGGTGGTATCGATCAGCACCGCATTGGGCTGGTAGAAGGCACCGACCATGTTCTTGCCCAGCGGGTGGTTGATACCGGTCTTGCCGCCAACCGAAGAGTCGACCTGGGACAGCAGGGTGGTCGGCACCTGAATGAAATCGACGCCGCGCTGGTAGCAGGCGGCAGCGAAGCCGGCCATGTCACCGATCACGCCACCACCCAGGGCAACCACGGTGGTGCGGCGGTCGTGCCGTGCAGTCAGCAGGCCATCGAAGATCAGTTGCAGGGTTTCCCAGTTCTTGTGGGCTTCACCATCAGGCAATACCACCGGCAGCACCGAATAGGCACCCAGGGTCTTGCTCAGGCGTTCGAGATACAGGGGCGCGACGGTCTCGTTGGAAACGATGGCAACCTGCCGCCCGGCGATGTGCGGCGCCAGCAGCTCGGGCTGGTCCAGCAGGCCTTCGCCAATGTAGATCGGGTAGCTACGCTCGCCCAGGTCGACCTTTAGTGTCTGCATGTATCCCCACAATGTACTTGGGCGCGGCGCCGTTCGGGCACCCGCGCGGTAACGTTGAACCTCGCCTCGGCGCTGGTGGCCGAGAATAGTCCCGGGCTAACGGGGCGGCAACTGCTGCAAGCGCTCGAGAATATCGATCACCACCATGCGTGGCGGCCGCTCGTCGGTTTCCACCACCAGGTCGGCGATCTCACGATAAAGCGGGTCACGGGTTTCCAGCAGGGCGCGCAAGGTCGCCTCGGGGTTGGCGGTGCGCAGCAGGGGGCGATTACGATCGCGCGCGGTGCGGCCAACCTGCTGTTCCACAGAAGCATGCAGATAGATCACCCGGCCACCCTTGTGCAGGGCCTGGCGGTTGGCTTCGCGCATTACCGCGCCACCGCCGGTCGCCAGGACCACGCCGTCGAGTGCGCACAGCTCGGCGATCATCGCCTGCTCACGGTCACGGAAACCCGGCTCGCCTTCCTTGTCGAAAATCCACGGGATGTTGGCACCGCATCGCAGTTCGATTTCCTTGTCGGAATCCTTGAACAGCAAGCGCAGCTCTTTGGCCAATAGGCGTCCGATGGTGCTTTTACCAGCGCCCATGGGTCCCACAAGTATCAAATTTCGCACAGAATCAACGACTCACAGCAATCGCCTGGTCACTCATGATACGCGGAGTCAGGAAGACCAGCAGCTCGGATTTTTTCTCTTGTAATGCATCGCGTCGAAACAGCCGCCCAACATACGGCAGATCGCCGAAAAATGGCACCTTGTCGACCACATTGTTTTGCGAAGTCGAGTACACGCCACCGATAACGATCGTTTCACCATCCACCACGCGAACCTTGGCATTGACCTCGTTCTTGCGGATCGGTGGTACGTTGTTCAAGGCATTGACGTAATCCGGCTCGTCCTTGGTCACCCTGACGGTCATGATTACCTTGTTGTCCGGGGTGATCTGCGGGGTCACCTCCAGCGACAGCGAGGCTTCGCGGAACGCTACCGAGGTTGCGCCGCTTTTGCTGGTTTCCTGGTACGGCACCTCGGTACCCTTGAGAATCCTGGCCGTTTCCTTGTCAGCCGTGACCACCTTGGGCTGCGAAATGATTTCGCCGTTGCCGCTCTTTTCCATGGCACTGAGTTCCAGGTCGAGCAGCACGTCGCCACGCAGCACGCCCAGGCCGATACTGCCGCCCACCCGCTCCACCCCGAGATCGACGAACAGGTCCTTGCCCGGCCGAGGGTCCTCAATGTAAAGCGGCCCACCCCAGCGCACCCCCAGGCTTTTTTCGTAATCGACATTGGCTTCGACGATACGCGCCTCGATCGCTACCTGGCGCACCGGCACATCCAGTTGCTCCACCAGTTGCCTCAGCTCGGCAAGGCGGTCGGCCGGCTGGTGCACCACCAGCGTGTTGGTGCGCTCATCGACACTGAGGCTGCCCCGACCGGTGAGGATGCCGTCATCCGCCAGGCTCGCCAGCAGCAGCTCCGCAAGTTCGGCGGCCTTGGCGTGATGGATGGGCAACAGCTCTCGGAGCAACGGCTGCAACTGCGCATCCAGCGCCTGACCCACACGGGCATCGACAGACTGCGCGGCGAACTCGGCCGCAGGCGCCACAAGCAGCACATTACCCTCCTGGCGCCGGGCCAGGCCCTTGCTGCGCAGCACCAGGTCCAGCGCCTGGTCCCATGGCACATCCTGCAAGCGCAAGGTGACGCTACCCTGCACGGCATCGCTGGCGACCAGGTTTACCCCGGCATAGTCAGCCAGCACCTGCAGCACCGAGCGCACTTCCACATCCTGGAAGTTCAGCGACAGAGGTTCACCCTGGTAGGGCGTCGCCGACGCCAGCGGGACCGGCAGCAGGGCTGCCAGCATCCATTTCATCAATGTTTTCATCGTCGTCCGGGGCCTCCGTGCCCAAGTGCTTTGCGAGCGTGATGAACGCCGTACGTTCATGCCACTCCCCTGCGATGAACAGCCGTTCGAGTACTTCGACCTGGGCTTGATCAACCCTCGCCACCACCCCCTGGTCACGCCCGACTCGGTCCCCAGGGCGCACGCGATAGAGTCTGCCAGCAGCCACCAGCAGTGCTTCGTGTTCCGCCCCACGCGACAGGCTGCCGACCATCTCCAGTTGCGCCAAAGGCACGCCAGCCAACCCGCTGACCGTCAATCGCTTCGCCCCAGGCGCAAACGGGTCGACTGGCGGCGCTGCCATCACGCCCCTGGCCGGCATGCGCGCATACATCGCAGGCTCCGGCACTGGCGCCAGCGCCTGAAAGGCATCAACCCGCAACTGCAGGCGCAGCAGGCCAGGCTTGCCATCTACTGCAGCCAGCTGCAGGTCACCACTGCGTAGCACACGCGCCTGGCCCAACCAGTCGCCCAGCCACTGACGCAGGGCCGCGTAACGCCCCACCACCTGAAGCTCCAGCGGCACCTTGCGAAAGCCGGCCTGCTGTTCGTCTTCATGTACATCGAAGCGCTCGATGAGCAAGCCGTGCGCATGGCCCGACGCCGCCAGGCGCTCGAGCAGGTCACTCATGCCCTCCCCGGCTGCCAGGTGCCAGTACGCCTCCCGCAAGCGTCGCTCGGCAACGGCCACAGACGCGTGGAGTTGCTCCAGCTCGGCCAGCTGCACCTCGCCGGCTGAATGCTGCTCGTGCAACTCGGCATGCCGAGCCTCCTCCCGCGCCTGCTGCTGCAGTGCTGCAGGGAGAAGTATGGCGCAGCCCAGGCCGAACAACGCCAAGGCCACCAGCACGGGCGCCAGCTGCCTGAAGCGGCTGGAGCGCTCGGCCACGGCCAACCAGCCGAGCACCTGCGCAGCATTCACGACCAGAACGCCGAAACGCGCGCACCCAGCAGGAATTCATCGCCGCCCGGCAGGCTCCTGATGCGCTTGAGCTCCAGACCGACCAGCGCGCCGGAGCGGCTCAGGTCACGCATGAACTGCGCGACCACGGCGCCCGAGGTGGCCAGCCCGGTCATCTGCAGGTTGCCGTCTTCCAGGCTGAGGTCGAGCAATTGCACACCCACTGGCAACGCCCGCTCGAGGTCAGCAAACACCCCGGCCAGCACATCCTGGTGGGCACGCAGGCCCTCCAGCGCCACCGCCCGTGCCAGTAGCGCCTCGTGCTGCGCACGCACATCGGCCAGCGGCTGCAATTGCTCGCCCAACACCTCAAGTGCTGCCTGGTGTCGGGTATTGGCCAGCGCCTGCTGCTGCCCGCGCTGGCGGGCCAGCTGGTCGACCAGCGTCACGCCACACAGGGCGAGCAGCGCTCCGGCGACCAGCTGCCTTCGAAAAGACCGCAACGTAGCCCGGCGTTGCCGTTCGCGCCAAGGCAGAAGATTCAGCCGCATCATCGGCGCAACCCTCCCAGAGCCAGGGCGCACGCCAGGATCATCGCGCCATCGACATGTTCCAGGCGGGCCAGATCGGGTACCAGGCGACACGGCAGGTTCAACCGGGAGCCGAGGCTCTGCAACTGCCCCGGTTCGATAGGGGAACGGCTGGCAATCAACAGGCAATCGGGCAAAGGCTCACTGGCGAGCAAGGCCAGCAAGCGCTCCGGCAGCGCTCCCGCTATCGTCGACAGGCCCAGGCTCAGCTCACGCCGCTGCTGAGGCCGGCCCGACTGCCAGCTATGAAGGGTGGTGCTTTGCGCCTCGATACGCAGCAGCGCCGAGCGCTGCTGCCTGTCCAGTGGCAGCATGCGCCCCAAGGCAATGCTGTCGACCTCCACGGCCTCCAGTTGCAACCCGGCCTCCTCGATGATGCTTTCAAGTGGCGCCAGTGCACTCTGTCGGCACGCAGCTACCATCACCTCAGCGCAGCCTGGCTCGACCCTAGAGCCTCCCAGAACCTGAAAATCCAGGGCCAGGTCTTCCAGCGGAAATGGAAACAGCCGTTCGGCGTCAGCCAGCAACTGCGCCTCCATTTCTGGCCCACCCTGTTCCACCGGCAGATGGCACACTTTGCAGATCACCTGGTTGCCCGGCAGTGCCAGCGCGACCCTGCGCTGCCTGAGGCCGCTGCGTCGGTAGGCCCGCCTCAAGGCAGCCGCCACGGCGCCAGGTTCTGCCACCCAATCACTGCCAGCCGGTGATTCGAACGGTTCTTGTACCGAGGCAAGCACCCGGCAGCGCCGGTTACGCCGCTGCAATTGCACAATCCGAACGGAGTCAGGGGCAATTTCCACCCCCAAGAGTGAACCGGCATCCTTGCCGAAGCGTCCTAGCATCGTGGCATCCTTGTTGTCTGTCGCCGCCGTCTGTCGCGACTACCTGCCCCAACCCCGCGTCAACACTAGGCCGCGCCGCCCCATCGAGGCGACGGGCAGCCTGGCCGGTAACCCGGAGAGGCGAAAAAATGCTTATAATGCCCAGCGTTTTTTGGTCCGCCGGACCTGCGTGCAATCCACTCCCAACCTGGACACCGAAAAGCCTTGATACGTCTGCTGAAGTTCTTCTGGTGGTCTTCCGTCGCAGTCATCTGCGCGCTCGTACTCGGTGTGAGCGGTGCGTTTCTGTATCTTAGCCCCAGCCTGCCCTCGGTCGAATCGCTCAGAAGCATCCAGTTGCAGATCCCCCTCAGGGTGTACAGCAGCGACGGCAAGCTGATTGCCGAGTTTGGCGAAATGCGTCGGTCGCCGATCCGCTTTGCGGAAATTCCCCCACAATTCATACAGGCGCTTCTGTCAGCCGAGGACGACAATTTCCTCAACCACTACGGTGTCGACCCCAGCAGCCTGATGCGCGCCGCAACCCAGCTGGTGAAAACCGGCCACATCCAGACCGGCGGCAGCACCATCACCATGCAGGTGGCGAAGAACTTCTTCCTCACCAGCGAGCGCAGCTTCTCGCGCAAGACCAACGAAATTCTGCTGGCGCTGCAGATCGAACGTGAGCTGACCAAGGACGAGATCCTCGAGCTGTACGTGAACAAGATCTACCTGGGCAACCGCGCGTACGGTATCGATGCCGCTGCGCAGGTGTACTACGGCAAGTCGATCCGCGACGTGAGCCTGGCGCAGATGGCGATGATCGCCGGCCTGCCCAAGGCACCCTCTCGCTTCAACCCGCTGGCCAACCCGGTGCGCGCCAAGGAGCGCCGCGACTGGATCCTCGGCCGCATGTACAAGCTTGGCAAGATCGACGAAGCCAGCTACCAGGCAGCCCTGGCCGAGCCGCTCAACGCCAGCTACCACGTGCCCACGCCTGAAGTGAATGCGCCTTACATCGCCGAAATGGCCCGCGCCGAAATGGTCGGCCGCTACGGCAGCGACGCCTACACCGAAGGCTTCCGTGTCACCACCACGGTGCCCAGCGACATGCAGGAAATGGCCAACAAGGCCATCCTCAACGGCCTCTCCGACTACGATGAGCGCCACGGCTACCGCGGCCCCGAAGCACGCTTCCCGGGGCGTACCCAGGCGGCCTGGCTGCAGGAACTGGGCAAGCAGCGCAGCCTTGGCGGCCTGGAGCCGGCCATCGTCACCCAGGTCGAAAAAACCGGCCTCAAGGTGCTGACCCGCAGCGGCCAGGAAGAGCTGGTGGCCTGGGACACCATGAAATGGGCACGCCCGTTCATCAATAGCAACTCCCAGGGCCGTGCGCCGCAGTCGCCGGCAGACGTGGCCCAGGTCGGTGACCTGGTGCGCCTGCAGCGCCTTGAGGATGGCAAGTTCAAGTTCAGCCAGGTGCCTGGCGCGCAGAGCGCGCTGGTCACCCTCGACCCTTACAACGGCGCCATCCGCGCCCTGGTCGGCGGCTTCTCGTTCGAGCAGAGCAACTACAACCGCGCCATGCAGGCCAAGCGGCAGCCGGGCTCGAGCTTCAAACCGTTCATCTACAGCGCCGCCCTGGACAGTGGCTACACCGCATCCAGCCTGGTCAACGATGCACCGATCGTCTTCGTCGACGAGTACCTGGACAAGGTCTGGCGACCGAAGAACGACACCAACACCTTCCTCGGCCCGATCCGCATGCGCGAAGCGCTGTACAAGTCGCGCAACCTGGTGTCGATCCGCCTGCTGCAGGCCATGGGCGTGGACCGCACCATCGACTACATCGCCAAGTTCGGCTTCAACAAGCAGGACCTGCCACGCAACCTGTCGCTGGCACTGGGCACCGCCACCCTGACCCCGATGGAAATCGCCACTGGCTGGAGCACCTTTGCCAACGGCGGCTACAAGATCACCCCGTACCTGATCGAGCGCATCGAAAGCCGCAGCGGCGAGACGCTGTTTACCGCCAACCCGGCCCGCGTACCACAAGGTGCCGAGGACCAGGCGGGTGTGGCCGCGCCCGAACAGCCGATCAGCACCGCCGCCATGCCGGGCGAGGCACCCGCCGCCTTCGGCCAGGTGGCGCCTGCACCGCAGGCGCCGGCTGTGGCCGAGCAGATAGTCGACGGGCGTACCACCTACATCCTCACCAGCATGCTGCAGGACGTGATCAAGCGCGGTACCGGCCGCCGGGCGCTGGCCTTGGGCCGCACCGATCTGGCAGGCAAGACCGGTACCACCAACGAATCCAAGGACGCCTGGTTCTCCGGCTACAACGCCGACTACGTGACCACCGTCTGGGTCGGTTTCGACCAGCCCGAAACCCTTGGGCGCCGCGAGTACGGCGGCACGGCGGCACTGCCGATCTGGATGAGCTTCATGGGCGCGGCGCTCAAGGACAAGCCTGCGCATGCGCCAGCAGAGCCGGAAGGCATCCTCAGCCTGCGCGTCGACCCGGTCAGCGGCCGTGCCGCTTCGCCGAGCACGCCGAATGCCTACTTCGAGCTGTTCAAGGCCGAGGATTCGCCGCCGTCGGTGGACGAACTGGGCACTGGCGCAGCACCGGGCAGCCCGTTGCCGGCGGATGAAGCGGCGCCGATGGATCTGTTCTGAAGCACAGCGGTTAACGCCGCCCCCTACAAGGGACGGCATCATCAGTGCAGCGTGTAAACAAAAAGCCCCGGCTCATACGAGCCGGGGCTTTTTGTGTCGCCAGGCAGCAATCAGCCTTTGAACACGTCATCCACGCTGGTCAGCGGGTAGTGCTTCGGATACGGCAGGGTAGCCACGCCGGATTCGATGGCGGCCTTGGCCACCGCGTCGGAAACGACGGTGATCAGGCGAGCGTCCAGCGGCTTCGGAATGATGTACTCACGGCCGAACTCCAGGCCTTCCACGCCGTAGGCCTCGCAGACTTCCTTCGGCACTGGCAGCTTGGCCAGGTCTTTCAGGGCGATGGCGGCGGCGATCTTCATTTCTTCGTTGATGCGCTTGGCGCGAACGTCCAGGGCACCACGGAAGATGAACGGGAAGCCCAGTACGTTGTTGACCTGGTTCGGGTAGTCGGAACGACCGGTAGCCATGATCACGTCGCTGCGGGTGGCGTGCGCCAGCTCAGGCGAGATTTCCGGGTCCGGGTTCGAGCAGGCGAACACGATCGGGTTGGCAGCCATCGACTTCAGGCCTTCGGCGCTCAGCAGGTTCGGGCCGGACAGGCCTACGAACACGTCGGCACCGTCGAGGGCGTCAGCCAGGGTGCGCTTGTCGGTTGCGTGGGCGAACTGCGCCTTGTACTGGTTCAGGTCGTCACGGCCAGCGTGAATCACGCCGCTGCGGTCGATCATGTAGATGTTCTCGACCTTGGCGCCCATGCTCACCAGGAGCTTCATGCAGGAGATCGCGGCAGCGCCGGCACCCAGGCAGACGATCTTGGCGTCTTCCAGCTTCTTGCCGGCGATTTCCAGGGCGTTGATCATGCCGGCAGCGGTCACGATGGCAGTACCGTGCTGGTCATCGTGGAATACCGGGATGTCGCACTGTTCGATCAGGGTGCGCTCGATTTCGAAGCACTCAGGCGCCTTGATGTCTTCGAGGTTGATGCCACCGAAGGTGATCGAGATGCGGCGAACGGTGTCGATGAAAGCCTGCGGGCTTTCCGATTCCACTTCGATGTCGAACACGTCGATACCAGCGAAACGCTTGAACAGAACACCCTTGCCTTCCATGACCGGCTTGGAAGCCAGTGGGCCAAGGTCACCCAGACCGAGGATGGCGGTGCCGTCGGAAATCACCGCAACCAGGTTGCCTTTGCCGGTGTATTTGTAAGCCAGCTCTGGATCACGGCCGATTTCACGCACGGGCTCAGCAACACCTGGGCTGTAGGCGAGGGCGAGATCACGGGCGGTGGCGGTGGGCTTGGAAAGCTCGACGCTCAGTTTCCCCGGACGAGGTTGAGCGTGATATTCGAGAGCGGCGGTTTTCAGGT
Source organism: Pseudomonas sp. B10(2017) (assembly GCF_002113295.1). Lineage (NCBI taxonomy): Bacteria > Pseudomonadati > Pseudomonadota > Gammaproteobacteria > Pseudomonadales > Pseudomonadaceae > Pseudomonas > Pseudomonas sp. B10(2017). The sequence continues at coordinate 26,046 of NZ_NEJU01000024.1, read as the reverse complement.
CTGACATGGTGGGCATTCCGCTATTTACTGTTCTGACGGACCGCCGAGGATACGCAAAGAGCCGGGGAGCCACAAGACTGGTCGGTCACTTGTGTCAAGGCCTTTAGCCTACGACTTTACGCTATAACCCACGGGGCATACGCCTCACAGTGTGTACAATCTAATAGCGAAATGTCTACATCTTTTAGCCTGAAATGCGCTCCAACATGCCCGGATCGGTCAACGGCAACAGCCAGCGTCGCTGCCCGGGCTTCAGGCCGCCCTTACGGGAACGATCCAGCACCCAGCCACGCGCCTCGACCTGGCGCCCCTTGAGGTTATCGAAGAAGCTGGCGGGGAAGTTGCGCTGCAGACGAGCGGGAACCTGCAGCACCACGGCCCCGTCCAGGTTCAGCCAGACCCCGCCACGGTTGCGCTCCACGTCTTCGATGCGGCCCGCAATGATCGCGAAACCCGACTGCCTCACATCCCCGGCACGCACCACAGGCGAACGACGCCACAGCCCGGAGCCAGCCTTGCGCGCAGCCTGCTCGGCAAGCTGCTGGCAAGCGCTGAGGCGCACATTTGGGGCAACCGCGACGCGATAGCCCAAACCCTCGCTGAGCAACTGTGCCTCGATATTGTCGCCATTGCGGCCGTAGATATGCGCCAGCGTGCGGCCGTATTTGTCCTTGGACTGGACGCCCGGCTCCAGCACGACACGCCCGTCGCTGGCCTTGACCAAGGCCTGCAAACGTTGCCTGGCGGACTCGGCATAGGGCTCGCTGTTGCGCCCGTTGCGGCCGATTTCCGGGGCGTTGATACCGATCAGTCGCACGCTGCGGCCATCGACTAGACGCAAGGTATCGCCATCCACCACCTGCCGTACCGCCACCCACTGTGGGCTGTCCGGCAGCGGGCAGAACGCCAGGGCCGGGAAATGCCAGATGACGCCCATAAAAAAGGCGCCCACAAGGGGCGCCTTTTTTTGCAGCAATGCGAAACCCGAGGGGCTCGCCATGCGCATGATTACTTCTTGGTACCGAACATACCGAAGCGATCGGCGAACTTCTGTACGCGACCACCGGTGTCCAGGACTTTCTGCTTACCGGTGTAGAACGGGTGGCACAGGTTGCAAACGTCGATCGACAGGGTGCTGCCCAGGGTCGAACGGGTTTCAAACTTGTTGCCGCAGCTGCAGGTGACTGCAACTACTTCGTAGTTCGGATGAATATCTGCTTTCATGGTCACTTCCTCGAGCTGCGTGCCGCCACCCAACACCAATTGTTGAATACCGCACGTAATTAGGCGGCGAATAATACCAGAGCATCACGCCAACGCAAGTTGTCGCTTGCACCGACCGTCGTCTGCTAGGCTCGCCAGTCTTTGAAACGCCCTCCGAGACTTTTCGCGTGTCCGACGTCATCCTGCGCCTTGCCCTGCCCTCCCCGCTGCGTCGCCTGTTCGACTACAAGGCGCCGGCAAGCATGGCGCGCCAAGCCTTGACCCCGGGCATGCGCATTCGCGTGCCATTCGGCCGCCGCGAAATGATCGGCGTGCTGGTGGAGGTGTGCGAGCAAAGCGAAGTGCCCGCCGACAAGCTCAAGCCGGCCAGCGCCCTGCTCGACCCGGTGTCGCCGATCCCGCCGTCGCTGTTCAGGTTGTGCCTGTGGACCGCCCAGTACTACCAGCACAGCCTGGGTGACACCCTGAGCTGGGCCTTGCCGACCCTGCTGCGCCAGGGCGAACCCGCCGAGATGCGTCAGGAGCGCTTCTGGCACGTCGCCCCCGACGCCCGCCTGGAAGACCCTCGCATCGCCCGCGCACCGCGCCAGCGCGATGCCCTCAAGACCCTGGCCCAGCACCCGCACGGCGTGGCCCACAGCCTGCTGGCCAAGCTCAACCTGAACAAGGACAGCCTCGACCTGCTGCTGGCCAAGGACCTGGTACAGATCGAGGTCCGCCGCCACCTGCCGGCGCTGCGCCACGAACACTGGCTGGCACAGCCGGAACTACCGCTCAACGAAGAGCAACGCGACGCCTTCGACGCCGTGCGCGAAGGCTTTGGCGGCTTCGGCGCCTTCCTGTTGGCCGGTGTCACCGGCAGCGGCAAGACCGAGGTGTACCTGCAACTGATCCGCGAAACACTGGAGGCGGGCAAGCAGGCCCTGGTGCTGATCCCGGAGATCAACCTCGGCCCTCAGACCCTGGCCCGCTTCGAGCAACGCTTCAACGCCCGCATCGCCCTGCTTCATTCGGCGGTGAACGACCGCGAACGCCTGGATGCCTGGCTGGCAGCCCGGGACGGCGAGGCAGACATCATCATCGGTACCCGCTCGGCGCTGTTCACGCCGATGAAGAACCCCGGCCTGATCATCATCGACGAGGAGCACGACGGCTCCTATAAACAGCAGGAAGGCCTGCGCTACCACGCCCGCGACCTGGCGTTGGTGCGTGCCCATCAGGAAAACGTCCCGATCCTGCTCGGTTCTGCCACGCCATCACTGGAAACCCTGCACAACGCGCTGACCGGCCGCTACCGCCTGCTGCGCATGAACCAGCGCGCTGGCGGCGCCCGCCCGCCGCGGATGCTGCGTCTGGATGTGAAGAGCCTGCCACTGGACAGCGGCATCAGCGGCCCACTGCAGCAGGCCATCCGCCAAACCCTGGAGGCAGGCCAGCAAGTGCTGGTTTTCCTCAACCGCCGCGGTTTCGCCCCGACCTTGCTGTGCCACGACTGCGGCTGGCTGTCCGAATGCCCGCGCTGCGATGCGCGCATGACCGTACACCAGCGCTCCGGCGTGCTGCGCTGCCACCATTGCGGCTATGACGAGCGCCTGCCGCAGCAGTGCCCGCAGTGCAACCACGTTGACCTGCGCCCGGTCGGCGCCGGCACCGAGCGCGCCGAGGAACGCCTGAAAGTGCTGTTCCCTGATTACCCGATCCTGCGTGTGGACCGCGACAGCACGGCACGCAAGGACGCCATGCACAACCTGTTCAGCACCATCCAGCGCGGCCAGCCGAGCATCCTCGTCGGCACCCAGATGCTCGCCAAGGGCCATCACTTCCCGCGGGTGACCCTGGTGGCTATCCTCGATGCCGATGGCGGGCTGTTCTCCGGCGATTTCCGCGCCAGCGAACGCATGGCGCAGCTGATCGTGCAGGTTGCCGGGCGGGCCGGGCGGGCCGAGGAACCCGGCAAGGTCATCATCCAGACCCACCTGGCCGACCATCCACTGCTGGTGCAGCTTACCGAGCAGGGTTACTTCGCCTTCGCCGAACAGGCCCTGGACGAGCGCCGCGCCGCCGGGCTGCCGCCTTACTCACACCTGGCACTGCTGCGCGCCGAAGCGCACAAGCCCGGGCAGGCCGAAGCTTTCCTCGACGAGGCCTGCGCCGCCGCCGAGCGCCTGGTGGCCGAACAGCGCCTGCCTGGCATCGAGCTGCTGGGGCCGGTGCCAGCACCGATGGAGCGTCGCGCCGGGCGCTTCCGGGCGCAACTGTTGATACAGGCCAATACCCGGGCGCCTTTGCATCGACTGATCAGCTCCTGGTTGCTAGTGTTGGAGCAGATGCCGAGCGGGCGCCAGGTGCGTTGGTCGCTGGATGTCGACCCGGTAGACCTGTACTGAATCGACCGGCCTAATCGCTGGCAAGCGAGCTCCCACACGTTGCGCGCGCTCTTCTGCGGGAACTGGCTTGCCGGCGATGAGGCCCTCGAACACAACATGGAACCCTTGATGGTTGCACCCCAAAGGTTGGCAACCCGCCCCCGGCCACGGATAATGCCCAGTTTTTCCACCTGCGCATCCAAGCGCTCCACCGCGCTTGCGGTCGAAAAGAGATCCCCATGAAAGACACCATTCGCCAGCTGATCCAGCAAGCCCTCACCCAACTCGTCACCGACGGTGTGCTGCCTGAAGGGCTGTCGCCGGCGATCCAGGTGGAAAACGCCCGGGACAAGACTCACGGCGACTTCGCCAGCAACATCGCCATGATGCTGGCCAAGCCGGCCGGCATGAAGCCGCGCGACCTGGCCGAGAAACTGATCAATGCCCTGCCGGCCAGCGCCGACATCAGCAAGGTCGAGATCGCCGGCCCCGGCTTCCTCAACTTCTTCCAGAACACCGACGCCCTGGCCAACCGCCTGGATGCCGCACTGGCCGACGCCCACCTGGGCGCGCGCAAGGCCGGCCCTGCGCAAAAGGTCGTGATCGACATGTCGGCACCCAACCTGGCCAAGGAGATGCACGTCGGCCACCTGCGTTCGACCATCATCGGTGACAGCGTGGCGCGCGTGCTGGAGTTTCTCGGCGATGAGGTGATCCGCCAGAACCACGTGGGCGACTGGGGCACCCAGTTCGGCATGCTGCTGGCCTACCTGGAAGAAAACCCGATCACCAGCGACGAACTGTCCGACCTGGAAAACTTCTACCGCGCCGCCAAGAAGCGCTTCGACGAATCCGAAGAGTTCGCCACCCGCGCCCGCGGTCTGGTGGTCAAACTGCAGGCCGGTGACCCGGACTGCATGGCCCTGTGGACGCGCTTCAAGGACATTTCGCTGTCACACTGCCAGAAGACCTACGAACTGCTCAACGTCAAGCTGACCATGGCCGACGTGATGGGTGAAAGCGCCTACAACGACGACCTGGCCAACGTGGTCGCCGACCTCAAGGCCAAGGGCTTGCTGGTCGAAGACCAGGGCGCACAGTGCGTGTTCCTCGACGAGTTCAAGAACAGCGAAGGCGAACCTCTGCCGGTTATCGTGCAGAAGGCCGACGGCGGCTACCTGTACGCCACCACCGACCTGGCCGCCGTGCGCTATCGCAGCAACGTGCTCAAGGCAGACCGCGCCCTGTACTTCGTCGACCAGCGCCAGGCCCTGCACTTCAACCAAGTGTTCGAAGTTGCACGCCGCGCAGGCTTCGTCGGCCACCCGATGCAGATGGAGCACATGGGCTTCGGCACCATGAACGGCGCCGATGGCCGCCCGTTCAAAACCCGTGACGGCGGCACCGTGAAGCTGATCGACCTGCTCACCGAGGCCAAGGAGCGCGCCTACGCGCTGGTCAAGGAAAAGAACCCGAGCCTGGCCGATGACGAACTGCGACACATCGGCGAAGTGGTGGGCATTGGCGCGGTTAAGTACGCCGACTTGTCCAAGCACCGCACCAGCGACTACAGCTTCAACTTCGAGCTGATGCTCAACTTCGAAGGCAACACCGCGCCTTACCTTCTGTATGCCTACACCCGCGTGGCTGGCGTATTCCGCAAACTGGGCAAGGGCTTCGATGAAGTCGACGGCAACATCGTGCTACAGGCTGCCCATGAGCAGGACCTGGCCGCGCGCCTGGCGCAGTTTGGCGAAATCCTCAACAACGTCGCCGACAAGGGCACACCACACGTACTGTGCAGCTACCTGTACGACCTGGCCGGCCTGTTCTCCAGCTTCTACGAGAACTGCCCGATTCTTGCCGCCGAAACCCCGCAGCAGCAGCAGAGCCGCCTGCGCCTGGCGGCCCTGACCGGTCGCACCCTCAAGCAAGGTCTGGAACTGCTCGGCCTGGAAACCCTGGAGCGCATGTAAGTTGGCTGCCAAGAAAAAACCTGCACCCAAACGCGGCGCCAGCCGCCAGACGGCACCGGCCAAGCAGCCGATCCCCGGTTGGGTATGGCTGGCGGTAGGCCTGACCGTAGGCGCCTTCATCGTGTTCCTGATGAAACTCGAGCCCGGTGGCGAAGACATCAAGCGCACCAAACCCGAGCAGCAGAAGGCGGAAAAAGTGGCCGAAGCCGGCAAACCGGCGCAGACCACCCCGCAGCAGCCGGTGAAGCCGAAGTACGACTTCTACACGTTGCTGCCGGAGTCCGAGGTGATCGTGCCGCCGGAGGCCGTGCCAGAGAAGACGCCACCCGTTCCGGCCCAGCCGGTGACCCCGGTGACGCCGGCCGAAGCGGCGAAGATCGACACGGCGCGAGCTCAGGCGGCGCTTATGGGCCAGACCCCGCCACCGGCACCACCGGTGATCAAGCCGGCGGCAACCACCCAGTTCTTCCTGCAGGCCGGTTCGTTCCGCAAGCAGGCTGATGCCGACAAGGTACGCGCGCAGATCATCCTGCTGGGCCAGTCGGTGAAGGTGGAGTCGGGCACGGTCAAGGACGAAACCTGGTACCGCGTGCTGGTGGGCCCGTTCAGCAACCGCGAGCAGCTGACCGGGGCGCAGAAGCAGCTGGCCGGGGCAGGTTTCAGCAACCTGCTGCTGCAACAGCGGCAGACCCGTCAGTAAAAAAAGCCTTGCCGCTTCGGTGCGACAAGGCTTTTTCATAGGCGCTTCCGGCCTCTTCGCGGGTGAACCCGCTCCCACAGGGCTCTATGGTGCCTGTAGGAGCGAGTTCACCCGCGAATAATTTCAGCGCCCCGCATTCCGCTCGGAAACCTGGCTGTTCAGCGTCCAGAAGTCATACAGCACCCCCACAAGGAACAGCCCGCCGGTAAAGAAGTAGATGATCGCGGTGATCCACTTGCCCTGATACAGCCGGTGCAGCCCAAACACCCCCAGGAAGGTCAGCAGGATCCAGGCGATGTTGTAGTCAATGCGCCCGGACTGGAACCTGAGGTCGGCTTCACGGTCCATGGACGGGATCAGGAACAGGTCGATCAACCAGCCGATGCCCAGCAAGCCAAGGGTGAAGAACCAGATGGTGCCGGTTACTGGCTTGCCGTAATAGAAACGATGCGACCCGGTAAAGCCGAAAATCCATAGCAGGTAGCCAATGGTCTTGCTGTGGGTGTCGTGAAACGGCGCCCCTTGTTGATAACTGTTCATTCATAGCCCCCGTGGGTTATCCGAAAATTTTCTAAGAAAAAATGTGACTTTCTTGTCGCAGGCCGACGTACGGCACCTGGACAATCGACCAACGGATCAAAGATTGATCAAAAAGCTGTTATAAAGTTGCGCGCCCAACACATAACTATTCATAAGAGCTTCATCTATGCCGCCTTTACTCAAGACATGGCTGACCCTCTGCCTATTATTGCCCCTGGCCGCCCACGCCACCAATCGTGAGCAACGTCTTCCCAATGGTTTTACCGGCTACACCACCAATGCCTCGGTAAGACATGCACCGGTCAAGCAGACCGCGCTGCGCACCCGCCCAAGCAATGTCGCTAGCAGCCGCAGCGTGCCCGGTGTGCCGGTCGCCGCCATGTCGCCGAAGCAGAGCAGCGACGTGCTCAGCCGTGCGGTGAATGTGCTTGGTACCCCTTATGTCTGGGGCGGCAGCAGCCCGAAGAAAGGCTTCGACTGCAGCGGGCTGGTCAAATACGCCTTCAACGACGTCGCCGACGTCGACCTGCCGCGCACCTCCAATGCCATGGCTCAGGGCCACGGCGTCAAGGTGGCAAAGAGTGACCTGAAGCCAGGTGACCTGATCTTCTTCAACATCAAGAGCCGCCGGGTGAACCACGTTGCCATCTACCTGGGCAACGACCGCTTCATCCATGCTCCACGCCGTGGCAAGCGGGTAAGCATCGATACCTTGAGCAAGCCGTACTGGCAGAAGCATTACGTGGTGGCCAAGCGAGTGCTGCCGAAAGAACAGCAGCAGCTGAACCTGGCCAAGCGCTGATCTGATCAGCCCTCTCCTGTATCGGCCTCTTCGCGGGCGTGCCCGCGAAGGGGCCGGTACCGCCACTACAAGTCTTCGATCAGCCCTCGCTCCCTCAGCCCCCGCATTGCCCCTTCCATCGTCCGCATCCCGTCCGCACCACCCGCCTGCATCACCGAACACAACTGCGCCATCCGTCCTTCCCGAACCAGATTACGCACCGCTGGCGTTAACACCAGCACTTCCCGCGCAGCAACTCGACCACCGCCCGCACGCCTGACCAGCACCTGCGCCACCACCAGGCGCAACGACTCGGCCAGCATCACCCGCACCAGTGGCTTCTCTTCTGCAGCGAACACCTCCACCAACCGGTCAATGCTGTTGACCGCCGAACGCGTATGCACAGTCGCCAACACCAGGTGCCCGGTCTCGGCCGCACGCAAGGCCAGGCGAATGGTTTCCAGGTCGCGCAGCTCACCGATCATGATCACATCCGGATCCTGGCGCAGGGCACTGCGCAGCCCTTGGGCGAACCCACCGCAATGGCGGCCGACCTCGCGCTGGTTGACCAGGCTGCGCTGGCTGCTGTGGATAACCTCGACAGGGTCTTCGAGGGTGATGATATGCAGAGCCCGATCGCGGTTCAGTTGGTCGAGCAGTGTCGCCAAGGTGCTGGACTTGCCGCTCCCGGTCGGTCCACCAACGAGGATCAAGCCATCGCTGCACTGCGCAACAGCTTGAAACACATCCCCCAGGTCAAGTTCATCGAGTGTGGCGATATGCCCCGGAATCAGGCGAAAGGTGGCCGCAGGGCCATGCAACTGGCGAAACAGATTCAGCCGAAAGCGCCCCACCATCGGCAGTTCCAGCGCAAGGTCCAGCTCATCACCCTGGGCCCACTGTCGGCGCTGGTCTTCATCCAGCATGGGCGCCATGCCCTCGGTCAAGGCAGCCGGGCCCAAGGTCGGCAGTGCCATGCGCTGCAGCTCGCCATCCAGGCGCAACATCGGTATCTGGCCCGCCGCCAAGTGCAGGTCGGAAGCCCCCGCATCCACGGCCCGGGCCAACAGTTCGGTCACATCCATGAGACTCCCCAAAGGCCTTCAAGTAGGTAGAATGCCGCAACCCCCACAGCCGCCGGCATCAGTCCATGTCCACCCTAGCAGACAACCTTTCCGCTATTTACGCCCGAATCGCCAGCGCTGCCCAGGCTGCCGGGCGTGATCCGGCCAGCGTCCAGTTGCTGGCCGTGAGCAAGACCAAGCCAGCCAGCGCCATCCGCGAGATCCACGCCGCCGGTGTGTGCGATTTCGGGGAAAACTACCTACAGGAAGCGCTGACAAAGCAGCAGGCTCTCAGCGACCTACCCTTGATCTGGCACTTCATCGGCCCCATTCAGTCGAACAAGACCAAAGCCATTGCCGAGCATTTCGATTGGGTACATTCCGTGGACCGCCTGAAAATCGCCCAGCGCCTGTCGGAGCAGCGCCCGGCCGGGCTGGCGCCACTGAACATCTGCCTGCAGGTGAACGTCAGCGGCGAAGACAGCAAGTCCGGCTGCGCACCCGCCGACCTGCCGACCTTGGCCAAGGCGGTAGCAGCACTGCCCAACCTGCGCCTGCGCGGGCTGATGGCCATCCCGGAACCTACCGATGACCGCGCCGCCCAGGAAGCCGCCTTCGCCACCCTGCGCCAGTTGCAGGAAGGCCTGGGCCTTGGCCTGGACACCCTGTCCATGGGCATGAGCCACGACCTGGAAGCGGCCATCGCACAGGGTGCGACCTGGGTGCGTATCGGTACCGCCCTGTTCGGTGCCCGCGACTACGGGCAGCCCTGATTCCATGCTTTACTCACTCTTTCCCACAAGGACCTGACATGAGCAAGACTCGTATTGCCTTTATCGGCGCCGGCAACATGGCCGCCAGCCTGATCGGTGGTCTGCGTGCCCAGGGCCTGGACGCCTCGCAGATCCGCGCCAGCGACCCGGGCGCCGAGACCCGCAGCCGCATCCAGGCCGAGCACGGCATCGAAACCTTCGAGAGCAACGCCCAGGCCATCGACGGCGCCGACGTCATCGTCCTGGCGGTCAAACCGCAGGTCATGAAAGCCGTGTGCCAGACCCTGCAACCGAACCTGCAGGATGGCCAGCTGATCGTTTCCATCGCCGCCGGCATCACCTGCGCCAGCCTGCAAAGCTGGGTCGGCGCTCGCCCGGTGGTGCGCTGCATGCCCAACACCCCGGCACTGCTGCGCCAGGGCGTAAGCGGCCTGTACGCCACCGCGGAAGTATCCAGCGAACAACGCCAGCAGGCCGAACAACTGCTGTCGGCCGTGGGGACCGCCCTGTGGCTGGAGCAGGAGCAGCAACTGGACGCCGTGACTGCCGTTTCTGGCAGCGGCCCGGCATACTTCTTCCTGCTGATCGAAGCAATGACCGCGGCAGGTGAAAAGCTTGGTCTGCCACGTGAAACCGCCTCCCAGCTGACCCTGCAGACAGCCCTGGGCGCCGCACGCATGGCGGTTGCCAGCGATGTCGATGCCGCCGAACTGCGCCGGCGTGTCACATCGCCTGCCGGCACCACCGAAGCGGCGATCAAGTCGTTCCAGGCCAGCGGCTTCGAAGCCATTGTCGAACAGGCGCTGCAGGCTGCGGCTACGCGTTCCGCCGAGCTGGCCGAACAACTGGGCAAATAAGGAGCCTTAGATGAATGCACTGTCCGGCGCCGCGATCTTCGTGGTGCAAACCCTGGTCAGCCTGTATCTGGTGATCGTCCTGCTGCGCTTCGTCCTGCAGCTGGTCAAGGCCAACTTCTACAACCCGCTGTGCCAGTTCGCCGTGCGTGCCACGCAGCCGCTGCTCAAGCCGATTCGCCGGGTCATCCCCAGCGTCGGTGGGCTGGATACCTCTTCGCTGCTGTTGTCGGTGGTCATCCAGGCGCTGCTGATGGCATTCGTGCTGATGGTGACCTACGGCACCTTCGGTGACATCCTGCACCTGCTGATGTGGGCCATCATCGGTATCACCTCACTGTTCCTGAAGATTTTCTGGGTAGCGATGATCGTCATGGTGATCGTGTCCTGGGTTGCTCCCAACAGCCACAACCCGGCAGCCGAACTGGCCTACCAGATCAGCGAACCAGTGCTGGCACCGTTCCGCCGCATCGTGCCCAACCTGGGCGGCATGGACATCTCGCCGATCTTCGCCTTCCTCGCGATCCAGGTGATCCAGTCGTTCGTAATGCCGCCGCTGGCCGCCTACGCCGGCATGCCACAAGAGCTGTGGCGGATGATCTGAGCCTCACCTGACCCTGGTTGCTTCCAGCGGCAAGCCTCTGCTTGCCGCTGGGGGTAGCGCTCTTTAGACTTACGCCTCCGTCAAGCGTGAGCAGGGTCGATGTCCACTGTCTTTCCCGAAGATTCCGTCGGTCTGGTAGTACCGCAAACCGCCCGGTTCGATGAACCGCTGGCACTGGCCTGTGGCCGCTCCCTGGCCAGTTACGAACTGGTCTACGAGACCTATGGCACCCTGAACGCCAGCGCGAGCAACGCCGTGCTGATCTGCCATGCCCTTTCCGGCCACCACCATGCCGCTGGCTACCATGCCGCCACCGACCGCAAGCCGGGCTGGTGGGACAGCTGCATCGGCCCTGGCAAGCCGATCGACACCAACCGCTTCTTTGTGGTCAGCCTGAACAACCTGGGCGGCTGCAACGGCAGCACCGGCCCCAGCAGCGTCAACCCGGCCACCGGCAAGCCCTATGGCGCCGACTTCCCGGTGCTGACCGTGGAGGACTGGGTGCACAGCCAGGTGCGCCTGGCCGAGCGCCTGGGCATCCCGCAGTGGGCTGCCGTGGTCGGAGGCAGCCTGGGTGGCATGCAGGCGCTGCAGTGGACCATCAGCTACCCCGAACGCGTGCGCCATTGCGTCGACATCGCCTCGGCGCCCAAGCTGTCGGCACAGAACATCGCCTTCAACGAAGTGGCACGCCAGGCCATCCTCACCGACCCCGAATTCCATGGTGGTTCGTTCCAGGACCAGGGCGTGATCCCCAAGCGCGGCCTGATGCTGGCGCGCATGGTCGGCCACATCACCTACCTGTCGGACGACTCGATGGGGGAGAAATTCGGCCGTGAGCTGAAGAGCGACAAGCTCAACTACGACTTCCACAGCGTCGAATTCCAGGTCGAGAGCTACCTGCGCTACCAGGGCGAGGAGTTTTCCGGGCGCTTCGACGCGAACACCTACCTGCTGATGACCAAGGCGCTGGACTACTTCGACCCCGCCGCCGCCCAGGGCGGTGACCTGGCGGCCACCCTGGCCCACGTCAAGGCGGATTACTGCATCATGTCGTTCACCACCGACTGGCGCTTCTCCCCGGCCCGTTCGCGCGAGATCGTCGACGCCCTGATGGCCGCGCGCAAGAACGTCTGCTATCTGGAGATCGACTCGCCTTACGGGCACGACGCCTTCCTGATCCCCACGCCTCGCTACATGCAGGGTTTCTCGAACTACATGAACCGCATTGCCATCTGAGGACAGCATGAGAGCCGATCTGGAAATCATCCACGACTGGATCCCCGCCGGCAGCCGGGTACTCGACCTGGGCTGCGGCAGCGGCGAACTGCTGGCCTCGCTGCGCGACCGCAAGCAGGTCACCGGCTATGGCCTGGAGATCGACGCCGACAACATCGCCGCCTGCGTGGCCAAGGGCGTCAACGTCATCGAGCAGGACTTGGACAAGGGCCTGGGCAACTTCGCCAGCAACAGTTTCGACGTGGTGATCATGACCCAGGCCCTGCAGGCCGTGGAGTACCCTGACCGCATCCTCGACGAGATGCTGCGCGTGGGCCGCCAGTGCATCATCACCTTCCCCAACTTCGGCCACTGGCGTTGCCGCTGGTACCTGGCGACCAAAGGCCGCATGCCGGTTTCGGACTTCATGCCGTACACCTGGTACAACACGCCGAACATCCACTTCTGCACCTTTGCCGACTTCGAGGAACTGTGCCACGAGCGCCGCGCAAAGGTGCTCGACCGCCTGGCCGTGGACCACTTGCACCGCAACGGGTGGGGTGGCCGGCTTTGGCCTAATCTTCTAGGTGAGATCGGCATCTACCGCGTCAGCAGCCCGGGCCTGCAAGAACATCAGCTCGCGGTCTGACGCCCACCGGAGGAATCACCCCATGCGTCGCCTAGCCCTGTTCCTGATCAGCCTGTGCCTGGCCCTGCCGGTACTGGCTGCCGATGCTGCCCGCCCCGAGCGCAAGGAAGTGTTTGGCGACGTGACGGTGCACTACAGCGCGTTCACCTCGAGCATGCTGACACCGGAGGTGGCCGCAGCCACCGGCCTGGTACGCAGCAAGAACCAGGGCGTACTCAACATCGCCGTGCTCAAGGCCAACAAGCCCGCCACGGCTGTGGTCAGCGGCACGGTCAAGGACCTGACCGGGCGCAGCAGCCCATTGTCGTTCAAGCAGATCACCGAACAGGGCGCGGTTTACTACATCGCCCAGTTCAAGATCGACCAGGCAGAGACCGTCACCTTCGACCTGAATATCGAAACCGGCGGCATCAGCAACTCCCTCAGCTTCAACCAGGAAGTGTTCCCAGGCGAATGATGAATTTCCAGCAACTCGTATTGGCCAGCCATAACGCCGGCAAACTCAAGGAACTCCAGGCCATGCTCGGCGCGTCCGTGCAGCTGCGCTCGATCGGCGAGTTCAGCCAGGTCGAGCCGGAAGAGACCGGCCTGTCGTTCGTCGAGAACGCCATCCTCAAGGCGCGCAACGCTGCTCGCATTTCCGGTCTGCCGGCCTTGGCCGATGATTCGGGCCTGGCGGTGGACTTCCTCGGCGGCGCGCCAGGCATCTACTCGGCGCGCTATGCCGACGGCAAGGGTGACGCGGCGAACAACGCCAAGCTGCTTGAAGCACTGAAAGACGTGCCTGAAGCCGAGCGCGGCGCACAGTTCGTTTGCGTCCTGGCACTGGTGCGCCACGCCGACGATCCGCTGCCGATCCTGTGCGAAGGCCTGTGGCACGGGCGCATCATGTTCGAGGCCAGTGGCGAGCACGGGTTTGGCTACGACCCGCTGTTCTGGGTACCGGAGCGCAACTGCTCCAGCGCCGACCTGGCCCCTGTGGACAAGAACCAGCTCAGCCACCGCGCCCGCGCCATGGCCCTGCTGCGCCAACGCCTGGGCCTGGCATGATCGAAACGCTGTCCACCCCCGGCGCGGCAAGTTTCACCAGCCTGCCGCCGCTGGCGCTGTACATCCACATCCCGTGGTGCGTACGCAAATGCCCTTACTGCGACTTCAACTCTCACGCTGCCGGGCCTGAACTGCCGGAGGATGCCTACGTCGCCGCCCTGCTGACCGACCTCGACCAGGAACTGGCCGCCGTGCAAGGACGGCCGATCAGCTCGATCTTCTTCGGCGGCGGGACCCCGAGCCTGTTCAGTGCCGACGCCCTTGGCCGGCTGCTGCGTGGCGTGGAACAACGTATCCCGTTTGCGCCGGACATCGAAATCACCCTGGAGGCCAATCCGGGCACGTTCGAGCAGGACAAGTTCAAGGCCTACCGGCATACCGGCATCAATCGTCTTTCCATTGGTGTACAAAGTTTCCAGCCAGCCAAACTGCAGGCGCTGGGGCGTATCCACAATGGCAATGAAGCGGTCCGCGCCGCCGGCATGGCGCGCGCCGCCGGCTTCGACAACTTCAACATGGACCTGATGCACGGCCTGCCCGACCAGTCGCTCGACGATGCGTTGGGTGACCTGCGCCAGGCCATCGACCTGGGGCCGACGCACCTGTCGTGGTACCAGCTGACCGTGGAGCCGAACACGGTGTTCTGGAACCAGCCACCCGAGTTGCCCGAGGACGACATCCTCTGGGACATCCAGGAGGCCGGCCAGGCACTGATGGCCGAGCACGGCTTCCGCCAGTACGAGGTCTCGGCCTATGCCCAGGCTGGGCGCGCTGCCCGGCACAACCTCAACTACTGGCGCTTTGGCGACTTCATCGGCATCGGCGCCGGTGCCCACGGCAAGCTGACCTTCGCCGACGGGCGTATCCTGCGCACCTGGAAAACCCGCCTGCCCAAGGATTACCTGAATCTGGCCAAGCCGTTCAAGGCCGGCGAAAAGCAGCTCCCAGTCGAAGAACTGCCGTTCGAGTTCCTGATGAACGCCCTGCGCCTGACCGATGGGGTGGAAGCCGAACTGTTCACCCAACGCACCGGTTTGCCGCTGGCACAACTGCATGAGGCACGCCGCGCGGCCGAACAAAAGGGCCTTTTGCAGGTCGAACCGGATCGACTGGTGGCCACGCCAAGGGGCCAGTTGTTCCTCAATGACCTGCTGCAGTATTTCTTGACCTAAGGATGACCCATGGATCTGGTACTTGATTTGCTCGCGACGGTTTCTCGCTGGAGCCGCAGCAACCTGTCGGAGATTTCACTGGCCTTGGTAGGCTGCCTGCTGGTGCTGTTCGGCACCGATATCAAGGGCTGGGTGGAACAGCGCCTGGGCGGCCTGGCGGGCGCCCTGCGCGTACCGTTCATGGCCTTACTGGTTATGATTGGCAGCGGCGCAGCGCTGATCTATGCCACGCCTTGGGTGGTGAAAGGGCTGAGCCAGTTCAACAACTATGCGCTGGCGCCGGTGTTGCTGGTGGTACTGGTGCTGATCGGGGTGGTGGCGGATCGACGGGGCTGAGCCACGGCCTTGCAGGAGCAACTGTCTTGCTCAAAATTTAAATGCGCATGCGGTCACTGTGGGAGCGGGCATGCCCGCAAACACCGGCAAAGCCGGTGCCATCCACCGCGTCGCCTGTTTCGCGGGCACGCCCGCTCCCACAGAAGTCCCGAGCGCTCTTGAGCACAGTCATAAAAAAACCGCCCTTCTCAAGGCGGTTTTTTTTCGCCTGCATTTCTGCAGGCATCAGCATATTGAAAGGCCGATCAGCCGATCAATCCACCTTCTCGAACTTCAAATCCCAAACTCCATGCCCCAGCCGCTCGCCGCGGCGCTCGAACTTGGTGATCGGGCGCTCTTCCGGGCGCGGCACGTAGGTACCGTCAGCCGCACGGTTGCGATAGCCCGGGGCAGCGCTCATCACTTCCAGCATGTACTCGGCATACGGCTCCCAGTCGGTGGCCATGTGGAACACGCCACCGGGCTTGAGCTTGCGTCGTACCAGCTCGGCGAACTCCAGCTGGACGATGCGGCGCTTGTGGTGGCGCGCCTTGTGCCATGGGTCGGGGAAGAACAGCATCAGGCGGTCGAGGCTGTTGTCAGCCACGCAGCGGTTCAGCACTTCGATGGCATCGCAGTCATAAACCCGCAGGTTCTTCAGGCCCTGGGTCAAAACGCCGTTGAGCAGCGCGCCTACACCAGGACGGTGTACTTCCACACCGATGAAATCCTGTTCAGGCGCGGCAGCAGCCATTTCCAGCAGGGAATGGCCCATGCCGAAGCCGATCTCCAGGGTGCGCGGCGCCGAACGGCCGAACACCTGGTCGTAGTCCACCGGGCTGTCGGCCAGCGGCAGGATGTACAGCGGGCCGCCCTGCTCCAGGCCACGTTGCTGGCCTTCAGTCATGCGCCCAGCGCGCATCACGAAACTCTTGATGCGGCGGTGCGGGCGGGCTTCGCCGTCAGTGGTGATCGGCGTATCGTGCGATTCAGTCATCAGGGGCTCTTACTTGATCAGACCATCCAGCGGCGAAGAGGCGCTGGCATAGAGTTTCTTCGGCATACGGCCGGCCAGGTAGGCCATGCGACCGGCAACGATGGCGTGCTTCATGGCCTCGGCCATCAGCACCGGCTGCTGGGCGTGGGCGATGGCCGAGTTCATCAGCACCGCTTCGCAGCCCATTTCCATGGCGATGGTAGCGTCGGACGCCGTACCTACACCGGCATCGACCAGCACCGGCACCTTGGATTCCTCCAGGATGATCTGCAGGTTGTAGGGGTTGCAGATACCCAGGCCGGTACCGATCAGGCCAGCCAGCGGCATGACCGCGATGCAGCCGGCTTCGGCCAGCTGGCGGGCGATGATCGGATCGTCGCTGGTGTAGACCATCACATCGAAACCATCCTTGACCAATACTTCGGCGGCCTTGAGGGTTTCGATCACATTGGGAAACAGGGTTTTCTGGTCGGCCAGCACTTCCAGCTTGACCAGGTTGTGGCCATCCAGCAGTTCGCGGGCCAGACGGCAGGTGCGCACGGCTTCGACCGCGTCATAGCAGCCAGCGGTGTTCGGCAGGATGGTGTAGCGGTCCGGTGGCAGCACATCGAGCAGGTTCGGCTCGCCCGGATTCTGGCCGATATTGGTGCGGCGCACGGCAACGGTGACGATCTCGGCACCCGAGGCTTCGATAGCCAGGCGGGTTTCTTCCATGTCACGGTACTTGCCGGTACCGACCAGCAGGCGCGACTGGAAAGTACGCCCGGCCAGGGTGAAGGGCTTGTCGCTACGAACGTTGCTCATGGTTGTTCCTCGGGAAAAGGTTGCTGGGCTTGCAGGTGAATCGCCGGCCGGAATCAGCCGCCACCGATGGCGTGGACCACTTCGACCTGGTCGCCATCATTCAACAGCGTGCTGTCGTGCTGGCTACGCGGCACGATATCCAGGTTCAGTTCCACCGCGACGCGGCGCCCGGTCAGCTCCAGGCGGGCCAGCAGGGCCGCGACGCTTTCGCCAGCGGGCAATTCGTAAGGTTCACCGTTCAGTTGAATGCGCATGCGCACGGCCACCATTGTTCTTTGGGGCCCGCATTCTAGCGCCGAACCGCCCCGCAACCCAAGGGCGCTGCACGCCATTAGTCGCGATTGTGGACCACTCGGTCAACCGAGCCGCCAGGCTGCCAGGCCCAAGCACAGCCAGCCGGCGAGGAAGCACAGGCCACCAATCGGAGTGATGATGCCCAGCTTGCCCAGGCCGCTGAGGGTCAGCAAGTACAGGCTACCGGAGAACAGCACTATCCCCACGGAAAACAGGCCGCCAGCCCAGCCGACCAGCCGCCCTGGCAGGTGCACCGAGAGAACGGCGACAGCAAAGATGGCCAAGGCATGTACCAACTGGTAGGTCACACCAGTCTGGAAGATCGCCAGATAATCGGCCGTCAGTCGGCTTTTCAGGCCGTGGGCGGCAAATGCACCCAAGGCGACACCGGTGAAGCCGAAAAAGGCGGCAAGCATCAGGAAGCTGCGAAGCATGGGACGACTCCTTGGATCGGGTCTGTATAATGGCCCCTTCCACCCGTACGGCCAAGCCATCGCCATGCTGCCAACCCTTCTCCGCCGCCTCTCCCGCGCCCTGCTCTGGTTCGCTGCTGGCAGCATCGTGCTGGTGCTGGTGTTCCGCTGGGTGCCACCACCCGGTACGGCGCTGATGGTCGAGCGCAAGGTGCAGTCCTGGGTGAATGGCGAGCCGATCGACCTGCAGCGCGACTGGGAGCCGTGGGAGAATATCTCCGATGACCTCAAGGTCGCGGTCATTGCTGGCGAGGACCAGAAGTTCGCCAACCATTGGGGGTTCGACATCCCGGCCATCCAGGCGGCGCTGGCCTACAACGAGCGCGGCGGCAGCATTCGCGGTGCCAGCACCCTGACCCAGCAGGTGGCCAAGAACCTGTTCCTGTGGTCCGGGCGCAGCTGGTTCCGCAAAGGGCTGGAGGCCTGGTTCACCGCGTTGATCGAGCTGTTCTGGTCGAAGGAGCGGATTCTCGAGGTCTACCTGAACAGTGCCGAATGGGGCAAAGGGGTGTTTGGCGCCCAGGCGGCGGCGCGCTACCACTTTGGCGTCGATGCTAGCAGGCTTAGCCGCCAGCAGGCGGCGCAGCTCGCGGCAGTGCTGCCGAGCCCGATCAAGTGGAGCGCCAGCCGGCCGAGTGCCTACGTAGCCAGCCGGGCCAGCTGGATTCGTCGGCAGATGAGCCAGTTGGGCGGGCCCAGCTACCTTATGCAGCTCGACACTTCGCGCAAACTTTGAGCCTTATGGGGCTGCTGCGCAGCCCATCGCGACACAAGGCCGCTCCTACAGGGGATCGCAGTCTCTTGTAGGAGCGGCCTTATGTCGCGAAAGGGCCGCAAAGCGGCCCCAAAATCTCCCAGCCAATAAAAAAGCCGCTCACCCTATCCGGGCCAGCGGCTTTTCCTTGCAGCCAGGGCTCAATCAGGCCGCGATCAGCGCCTTGACCTTGTTCATCGCATTCTTCTCAAGCTGGCGAATCCGCTCAGCCGAAACGTTGTACTTGTCCGCCAGCTCGTGCAACGTGGCCTTCTCCTCTGCCAACCAGCGCTGGTAGAGAATGTCGCGGCTACGTTCGTCCAGCCCTTGCAGTGCTTCGTGCAGGTTGCTGGTGGAGTTGTCGCTCCAGTCGGCATCCTCAAGCTGCACCGCCGGATCGTAGCGGTGGTCTTCCAGGTAATGCGCAGGCGACTGGAAGGCACTGTCGTCGTCAGCTTCCGCTGCCGGGTCGAAGGCCATGTCCTGGCCACTGAGACGGCTTTCCATCTCGCGCACTTCACGCGGCTCCACGCCCAGGCTTTCCGCCACGCGGTGCACTTCGTCGTTGTTCAACCAGGCCAGACGCTTCTTCTGGCTGCGAAGGTTGAAGAACAGCTTGCGCTGGGCCTTGGTGGTGGCCACCTTGACGATGCGCCAGTTACGCAGGATGAACTCGTGGATCTCTGCCTTGATCCAGTGCACGGCGAACGACACCAGGCGCACGCCCATTTCAGGGTTGAAGCGCTTGACGGCTTTCATCAGGCCGACGTTGCCTTCCTGGATCAGGTCGGCCTGGGCCAGCCCGTAGCCGGCATAGCTACGAGCGATATGTACGACGAAACGCAGGTGGGCCATCACCATTTGACGAGCGGCCTCGACATCCTGCTCATAATAGAGACGCTCGCCCAGATCACGCTCCTGCTCGACAGTCAGCAGCGGAATGCTGTTGACCGTGTGCACGTAGGCTTCCAGGTTTGCACCGGGTACCAGGGCATAGGCAGGTTGCAACGATGTGGTCATTCAAGAACCTCCGACTTACAGAACTCACGCCTTGTGGGCGCTGCCAACATTGACCTGGAACGACGGTACAAGTTCCATAGTGAAGAATTTGTCAATGCTGGCACGTAAAAACTATCGCGGCGCCAGCTCGTTCAGATGGCGGGCCACTGCGATCCATGCACCGATATACCCCAACAGCACCGCTCCGATCAAGAGCGACAGACCATCGGACGCCGGCACCCCGCCCAAGGCGAAGTCGCTGCCGTACAGCCCGGACAGCCCTACCACCGCCTCGTTCAGCCAGTTCAGGCCAAACGCCAGTATGCCCCATGCGATCACACCTGCGCCCAGGCCATACAGTGCGCCCATATAGAGGAAAGGCCGCCGTACGTAGGCGTCTGTGCCACCGACCAGCTTGATCACTTCGATCTCGGTACGGCGGTTTTCAATATGTAGACGAATTGTGTTACCGATTACTAACAGCAGGGCAGATATCAGCATCACGGCCAGGCCGAAGACGAAGCGGTCACCCAGCTTGAGAATGGCCGCCAGGCGCTCGACCCAAACCAGGTCGAGTTGCGCAACTTCCACCCGTGGCAGCTCCGACAGGCGCTGACGCAAGGCTTCCAGGGCCGGTTTGTCAACTTCGGTAGGGGTCACCACAACCACGCCAGGCAGCGGGTTGTCAGGAAGTTCACGCAGGGCTTCGCCCAGGCCGGACTGCTGCTGGAACTCCTCCAGCGCCTGCTCGCGGCTGACATACTGCGCGTCAGCCACGCCGGGCATGCCCTTGATCTCGTCGCGCAGCGCCTCGCCTTCGCGGCTGCTGGCATCAAGCTTGAGGTACAGCGAAATCTGCGCGGCGCGCTGCCACGAGCCGCCAAGCTTCTCGACGTTCTTCAGCAGCAACGACAGGCCCATGGGCATGCTCAGCGCCACCGCCATCACCAGGCAGGTGAAAAAGCTGCCGATCGGCTGCTTGCCCAGCCGGCGCAGGCTGTCAGCCAAGCTGGCACGGTGGCTTTCCAGCCAGGCATGCAGCAGCGTGCGGAAATCCGGGCCGTCATCGTCGTCGTGCTTTTTCTTCGCCGGTTGCGGGTCGGCCGGCTTCGGCGCAACCCGCTCGGAAACCTTTGGCGTACGTGTAGTGCTCATTGCCCGGCCTCCCCATCGCCGATCAAGCGGCCGCGCTGCAAGGTCAGCATGCGGTGGCGCATGCGCGCAATCAGTGCCAGGTCGTGGCTGGCGATTAATACCGTGGTACCCAGGCGGTTGATGTCCTCGAACACCCCCATGATCTCCGCGGCCAGGCGCGGGTCGAGGTTACCGGTGGGTTCGTCGGCCAGCAGCAGGGCTGGCTGGTGGACGATGGCGCGGGCGATGCCCACCCGCTGCTGCTGCCCGGTGGACAGATCGGCAGGAAACAGCTCGCCCTTGTCGGCCAGCGACACACGCTCCAGCGCCGAGTCCACGCGCTTGGCAACCTCGGCCTTGGACAGGCCGAGAATCTGCAACGGCAAGGCAATGTTGTTGAACACGGTACGGTCGAACAACAGCTGGTGATTCTGGAACACCACGCCGATCTGCCGGCGCAGGAATGGGATCTGCGAATTGCTGATCTGGCCCAGGTCCTGTCCGGCCAGCATCAGCTTGCCGCTGGTCGGGCGTTCCATGGCCAGCAGCAGGCGCAGCAAGGTGCTCTTGCCCGCGCCCGAGTGGCCGGTGACGAACAGGAATTCGCCCCGGCGCGCCCGGAAACTCAGCTCATGCAAACCCACATGACCATTGGGATAGCGCTTGGCAACCTGTTCGAATCGGATCATGTTCAGTCTCGCTCGGCGAACAGAGCCTTGACGAACGGCTCGGCTTCGAAGGTACGCAGGTCGTCGATGCCTTCACCGACACCGATGAAGCGGATCGGCAGCTTGAACTGCTTGGCTAGGGCGAAGATCACCCCGCCCTTGGCAGTGCCGTCCAGCTTGGTCAGGGCCAGGCCGGTCAGTTCGACGCTCTGGTTGAAGTACTTGGCCTGGCTGATGGCATTCTGGCCGGTGCCCGCATCGAGTACCAGCAGCACTTCGTGCGGCGCCTCGGCGTCGAGCTTGCCGATGACCCGGCGGACCTTCTTCAGCTCTTCCATCAGGTTGTCTTTGGTGTGCAGACGGCCAGCGGTGTCGGCGATCAGCACATCGACACCACGAGCCTTGGCGGCCTGTACGGCATCGAAGATCACCGAAGCGGAGTCGGCGCCGGTGTGCTGGGCGATCACCGGGATCTGGTTACGCTCGCCCCACACCTGCAGCTGCTCGACCGCAGCAGCACGGAAGGTGTCGCCAGCAGCCAGCATCACTTTCTTGCCTTCGAGCTGCAGCTTCTTGGCCAGTTTGCCAATGGTGGTGGTCTTGCCGGCGCCGTTCACACCGACCACCAGGATTACATAGGGCTTGTTCTGCGCCTGTACCACCAGCGGCTGCTCGACCGGGCGCAGCAGCGCAGCCAGTTCTTCCTGCAACGACTTGTACAGGGCATCGGCGTCGGCCAGCTGCTTGCGGGCAACCTTCTGGGTAAGGTTCTGGACGATGGTCGATGTGGCTTCCACACCAACGTCGGCAGTCAGCAGGCGGGTTTCGATCTCGTCGAGCAGGTCGTCGTCGATGACCTTCTTGCCCAGGAACAGGCTGGCCATGCCCTCGCCGATGCTGGCACTGGTCTTCGACAGGCCCTGCTTGAGGCGGGCGAAGAAGCCGGGCTTGGCCTGCTCGGCCTGTGCGGCGACCGGGGCTGCAGCCACAGGGGCAGCAGGCTCTGGTGCTGGGCGTTCCGGGATGGCGGGCGGCGCTTTGGGCTCCAGATCCGGCACCAGGGCCACGGGCTCTTCGGCAACCGGCAGCACCAGGTTGCTGACCGGTGCGGCCGATTCGACGACCGGGGCTGGCTCGACCGGCGCCGCCTGCAAGGGCATTGACGCGACCGGATGCGGTGCAGGTGCCACCAGCGGCGGGGACGCGACCGGCTCGGGTTCAGGAGCCTGCAACGGTTGGGAAGCGACCGGTTCGGGGACAGGGGCCTCGACCACCGGGGATTGGACGGGTGCGGCGACCTGCTGCGGTTCTGTCAGCGGCGGAGCCGCAGGGGCCTGAACCGGTTCAGGGACCTGTGGCACTTCGGCGGTAGAACCCTCGACCGGAGCGGCTGCAGGCTGCTCAACGGCTGGCGGTTCATCCGCGGGCACTTCCGTTGCCACAGGTTGCTGCGGTTTCTTGCGAAACCAGCTGAACAGGCCTTTCTTCTCACCAGCCTCGGCTGGCGCTTTTTTGTCGTCGTTGGAACCAAACATGGAAGACGGCTATCTCAGGGTAGCGATGGGCCAGCTATGGCGCATCGGGAATTCTCTCTACGCAGAACAGACTATCTTGAAGCCGGCTGGTTCATGCGCAACGTTTTGTCTTAGTGTCCTGCGGGCCAGAACGGCGACAGGCATGGTCGCCAGGCAACCGGATCAGTATCCTAGCACCTCCTGGCCCGCCGACGCTAAACCAGCGGGCCGCCGAACAGGTTAAACACCGTATGAATGCTCTAGCCCGCCGCGCCGCTGGCCTGTTGCTCGGCACGCTCTGCCTGCCGCTCGCGGCTTTCGCCGCCGATGTGCAACCCACCCACGAATTCATCCTCGACAACGGCCTGAAAGTAGTCGTGCGCGAGGACCACCGCGCCCCGGTTGTGGTCTCGCAGATCTGGTACAAGGTTGGCTCAAGCTACGAAACCCCTGGCCAGACCGGCCTGTCCCACGCGCTGGAACACATGATGTTCAAGGGCAGCGCCAAGGTCGGCCCTGGCGAGGCCTCACGTATCCTGCGTGACATTGGCGCCGAAGAAAACGCCTTCACCAGCGACGACTACACCGCCTATTACCAGCTACTGGCCCGCGACCGCCTGCCAGTGGCCCTGGAACTGGAGGCCGACCGCCTGGCCAGCCTGCGCCTGCCCGTCGACGAGTTCAGCCGCGAAATCGAGGTAATCAAGGAAGAACGCCGCCTGCGCACCGACGACCAGCCCAACGCCAAGGCGTTCGAGCTGTTCCGCGCCATGGCCTACCCGGCCAGCGGCTACCACACCCCGACCATCGGCTGGATGGCCGACCTGGAGCGCATGAAGGTCGAGGAACTGCGCCACTGGTACGAATCCTGGTACGCCCCCAACAATGCCACCCTGGTGGTAGTCGGCGATGTCACCGCCGATGAAGTCAGGGGCCTGGCGCAAAAGTACTTCGGCAGCATCCCCAAACGTGCCGTGCCGCCGGCCAAGTTGCCGCTCGAACTGGCCGAACCAGGCCAGCGCCAGCTGACCCTGCACGTGCGCACCCAGTTACCGAGCCTGATCTACGGTTTCAACGTACCTGGCCTGTCCACTGCCAAGGAACCGCGTACGGTGCATGCCCTGCGCCTGATCTCGGCGCTGCTCGACGGCGGCTACAGCGCTCGCATGCCGGCACGCCTGGAACGTGGTCAGGAGCTGGTGGCCGGTGCTTCGTCCAGCTACAACGCCTTCACCCGCGGCGACAGCCTGTTCCTGATCTCGGCCACGCCGAACGTGCAGAAGCAGAAAACCCTCGCCGATGTCGAGAAAGGCGTCTGGCAGCTGCTGGATGAACTCAAGACCACCCCTCCAAGCGCCGAAGAGCTGGAGCGCGTACGCGCCCAGGTCATCGCCGGCCTGGTCTACGACCGCGATTCCATCAGCAGCCAGGCCACCACCATCGGCCAGCTGGAAACCGTAGGCCTTTCCTGGAAGCTGATCGACAGCGAGCTGGACGAACTCAAGCGCGTTACCCCGCAGGACATCCAGAACGCCGCGCGCACCTACTTCACCCGCGAACGCCTGAGCGTTGCCCATGTATTGCCCGAGGAGTCCGCTCATGAGTGATCGCCGCGCACCACGCCCAACCCTGCTGGCCACGGGCATTCGCGCCCTGGCGCTGGCAGCGGTGCTGGCCGCCCCGGCCATGGCCGACAACGCCGCCAAGGCCGATACCAACGCGGCACGCCCGGCCAACACCTTGCAGTCTCTGGCCGAGCTGGATGGCAAGGCGCCCAGCCGGCGCCAGTTGAACATCCAGCACTGGAACACCGCTGAAGGCGCCCGGGTATTGTTCGTCGAGGCCCGCGAACTGCCGATGTTCGACCTGCGCGTCACCTTCGCTGCCGGCAGCAGCCAGGATGGCGACACGCCAGGCCTGGCCGCCCTGACCAACGCCATGCTCAACGAGGGCGTGGCCGGCAAGGACGTGACTGCCATCGCCGAAGGCTTCGAGGGCCTGGGCGCCGACTTTGGCAACGGTTCCTATCGCGATATGGCCGTGGCCTCGCTACGCAGCCTCAGCGCCAAGGACAAGCGCGAGCCAGCACTCAAGCTGTTCACCGAGGTGACCGGCAAGCCTACCTTCCCCGAGGACGCCTTCAAGCGCATCAAGAACCAGATGCTGGCCGGCTTCGAATACGAGAAGCAGAACCCCGGCAAGGTCGCCAGCAAGGCGTTGTTCGCCAACCTCTACGGCGACCACCCCTACGCACACCCGAGCGATGGCACCGCCGAGAGTATCAATGCCATCAGCCTGGCACAGCTGCGCGCTTTCCATACCAAGGCCTACACTGGCGGCAATGCGGTCATTGCCCTGGTTGGCGACCTCAGCCGTAGCGAGGCCGAAGGCATAGCTGCCCAGGTATCCGCCGGCCTGCCCAAGGGCCCGGCACTGGCAGCACCGGCACAACCCGCTGAAACCTACCCGAGCCTCAACCACATCGATTTTCCGTCGTCACAGACTCACCTGATGCTCGCCGCATTAGGTATCGACCGCCAGGATCCGGATTGGCCAGCGCTGTCGCTGGGCAACCAGATTCTCGGTGGTGGCGCCTTTGGTACCCGATTGATGAGCGAGGTGCGCGAGAAGCGCGGCTTGACCTACGGCGTGTACTCGGCATTCAGCCCGATGCAGGTACGGGGCCCGTTCATGATCAACCTGCAAACCCGTGCCGAGCTGAGCGAAGGCACCCTCAAGCTGGTGCAGGGAATTCTCGCCGACTACCTCAAGACCGGCCCTACCCAGCAAGAACTGGACGACGCCAAGCGCGAGTTGGCCGGAAGTTTCCCACTGTCCAATGCAAGCAATGCGAGCATCGTCGGCCAACTGGGCGCCATCGGTTTCTACAACCTGCCACTGACCTGGCTGGAGGACTTCATGCAGCAGTCCCAGGCACTCACGGTCGAGCAGGTCAAGGCAGCCATGAACAAACACCTGTCAGCGGATAAACTGGTGATGGTCACCGTGGGCCCGAAAGTGCCACAGAAGCCGCTGCCTGCCCCCACTGACAAGCCCTCCGAGCAGCCGCTCGGGGTACCGGAGCACTAATGCCAAGATCCACCCCTCCCGCCCGCCCGCAAC